>JAWQFQ010000118.1:0-26443 GCA_035967975.1 Scytonema sp. PMC 1070.18 | reverse complement strand
TCCCACGCTTCTCCTTCGGAGTAAGACGTGGGGCTTCTTTTGGTTTAAGCTAAAGAAGCAACATCTTGCGGTTGACCCAAACGACCTAGAGGAATATTGTGTAACAGCGCCCCTAACTTTTCTGGGTTGTTCAACAGTTTAGTGTTAATAGGAGTTTCTATTGCCCCTGGTGCAACATTATTAATTGTAATTCCTAAAGAACCTAGCTCAACTGCTAAGTTGCGGGTTAGCATTTTCATCCCACCTTTGCTGACACAATAAGCTGTAAAATTAGGAAATGGTAGTTCCTCATGCACTGAACTAATGTTGATAATTTTTCCAGTTTGCTTCGTTTCAATCAAGTATTTAACAAAAGTTTGCGTAGCAAAGAACACACCTTTCAAGTTGACATTCATAACTGCATCGTAATCCGCTTCCGTGACTTCCCAGAATGGTGCGTGTTTTTCAATCCCAGCATTGTTGACCAGAATATTAAGCTTGCCAAAATGCTCGATACTCTCTACAATCAGTTGGCGCACTTCATCGACACTCCCTAAGTCTGCTTTCAACGTGTAGCCATGAGATTTGGGACACTGAGCCATGTAGCACCTCCCACCAACAGCTTCTACCTTGGCTAAGGTTTCTTCTGCTCCTTCTGGATGAGAGCGGTAGTTAATGACAACATCTGCTCCTTCTTGAGCAAGACGTAGCACTATTCCCTGTCCAATTCCCTGACTGCTACCAGTCACTAAAGCAACCTGTCCTTTCAGCTTCATAACTTTTCTCCTGAATGCATCAATCAGTCATTTCATTTCTGGCTTGAGCTTTAAACTGATTTTTGCTGAAATGATTGATTTAAAAATTATGAGTGTATGAGGATTAACATTGAGAAAGCTAAGATTTTACCCAGACAGTTCTTAGGCGTTTCTCAGTAAAATCTCAATTTTTTATGCATGAAATTGTATTAAAAATTAACAATACTTAATACTAAAATGAAATGTTATCTGCCTCCAGTATAACTGCCTTCTCATCTGGTATTTTTAGTTTTGTTGACAATGCGGATTGAGTTATGAGAGTTAACCAAAATATCAGGACTCATTTTATGGTCAAAAGAAAAGAAAACAGACGGGGATTTTTGAGGTTCGTTCCGGTTCTGTTGTATCCTGTATCCTTAATTGCGATCGCAGCCGCTCTTGTCATACTATTTGGAGGTAGATTTGAACTAGCAAGCGCATCTCAACCAAATGCGGAATTAGAAATTCAAAAATTAACATAACAGATAAACTCAAAAATGCCAATAGCATGGAAAAAAGCCACTTTATCAGTTTCTTTCTTGAGTGATTTGACTGAGCTTTCTAAGAATTTGCAATACATAATACAGTTCATTACCGCGATTGCGAACATCAAAAATATCTGAAGTGGCATATCTAGGTATGTTATCTTTAATTAGCTTCACAAACATAAAACTTCCACCAGATGTCACCATACCATAAACTTCATTATGAGGTGCAGCCAGCATATATGCTAATAACTGGTCGAGTCCAGCTTCAACTGAATAAGCAACTTGTTTAGATTCAATCACCGTCACCCAAAGCTTATCATTTAGAAGTAGGATATCTATTCTTCCTTTGACTTTAGTCTCTTTATCCTCGGTTTCTACATCAATAGATTTTTCTAACTTTATATGAAATGGTGGCAAATAAAATTTACCTACAAATAATAATGGAGAAAGAACTACTGTATTTACAGTATTTTCTAAAAATGGCGGATAATTACGTAGATTTATATATCCAGCTTTGATTTGGTTAAGTAACTCTTTTTCTTGGTTGCTTAATTCAGGTAAATTTGATTGCCATTCTGGGAACAAGTTATCTTCAACTAATTCTAATCCAAAGAATTCTCGGAGTTGCTCTAGTGTTATATTTTCTGCGGGTATAGTATTAATCATTTCGTGTCACTGCGCTAAGATGTCTCTGCAAAATATCTTATCAGTAACGGGATTGCTTATGGCGATGAAGAAGTCCGTCAATCGCTGGAAGGGGCTATAGAATCTGTAGGCAAATTTCAATAGAAGATGATTCAGTCAACTTCAATACCCTCCCACAACTGGGAAAGAGGAAGTGTTTGTCCGGTTATTGCTTCGTGCCACGATTGACGAAAGCTCTCTGCTGAAAATTCCAAAGCATTATCATCGGCTTGTTCCTCCTCAACTGTTTCATTGACTAACAAAATCACCCGTACAACTTGATTGTTGGGAAAACTGTCTAAAAGTTCTTCAGGAACTTCTAGCGTTCCTTCAGGTGTGATTTTTGCCGGAAATTCGTATGCTTTCATTTTGAGTCTCCTTTATAAGTCTGTAATTATAGCATAGTAAGCCAACAGAGACGATACCATGAGCTGCTATCCCGACAGAAAACCACTTTCGTTTTCTAATGTGTGACATAAGCTTATGTGTATAACGGATAATGGTTATTTCAGATGAGTAGGGGCGTTGGCGGAGGTACGGTCGTTCGCCCTGACAACTTGAAACAGGTACGGTGATCGAGCTTTTGAAGTAGAAAAATCAAAGCTTGAGATGCTAGAAATGGCTTTTACATACTTGATGATTTCTGTCAATACGTAAGTCCTAATATCTTCGGATATGTTTATTCCGTTAGTCTATATTGCGTTAATTCTGCTCAAGATTTTTCTACCAATAGCTAGATAGTAAAAATTTTTGGTTAAGTTAAAGTTAAAATCTTGCACAGAAAGAAGTTACACGTAGCAGATTGATGGGAACGTGGAAGAGAGTTCATGACTATGCTAAATCAATCGGAGAAAATAGACTATCAAGTTGTTCATGCGATCGCAGGACGGATTCGCATGAAAGTCCCTTATTTAAAAAGAGATCCCGATTATGCTGATAGGTTACAGCGACTGATGAAGTCCATCAGCACGGTTACAGATGTGCGTATGAATTCTGCTAATGCTTCAATAGTAGTTCAGTATAATCCCGGAGAGATTGATAACAAAGCCCTCCAGGGAAAACTAGTAACCTTCATTCAGCAAGCTGATACTGTAGAAGAGCCTGTACCATCTTCCCCTAAATCCCCCGAACCCTCAGCAAAAACAATAGAACAACAAAATGTTGGCGAAGCAGTTTCTCCTAGCGCAAAGCAATCAGAGGATAGTATTTCCCAAGTCATAAATAAAGCTGTAGGAATCCAGTTACCTGATGAATATTTGGATGAAATCGAGCAATTTCCCATTAATGTCGATTTACCACGAAAAGTGTTTGAAGTTGGTATTCCTGCGCCATACATACTAAAACCTCTGAATGCTGAACTTGATAAGTTTGAAGCTGAAAACGAAAAGAACACTGATTTGCAGCGCATTAGAGTTAATCTTGAAGCCTTTATGAGGGAAGGAGGTTTCCGGATTGACGGTAAAGCCAATGGTCAGTTTAGAGAAATTTTCATTGTGAATCCCATCAATGGTAAAAAACACTACACTCCTTGGATTTCAATGACAGCCGTGGGGCTAGCAGAACTGGATGCTAGTGTTGCTGATGAAACAATTAGTGTCAGTCTGACTAAATTAAAAGTTTCTGGTGAATCAGGTAAATGGTATAAAAAATTAGTCAAATATGCTTTTGAGTACCTGTTTAAAAACAAACTTGTTGCTCAAATCAACGAGGCTTTATCTCAAATTAATGGTGCTAAGATTCAGCAACTTTTCTTTGAGATAAAAGGAGATGAAAAATTACGACAATACTCCCAAGAGTTAGGTTTAACTCAGGAAAAGGTAGATGAATTGCTAGAGTTAGTTGAAGTCAACGCTAGAGTGTCTCCCGATTATTTGTGGCTATACGTTCAGCTTTGAATTTCATGACTTAGCAAGAATCAAACCTGCTCCCTATATCCTTTTATATCTGCAAGTTTCTGTTCCAGAAATTCTTCAATCTTGTCGATTTCAAATTTTTTTGCTAGTCGCAAGATTTGTTGAACAAATGGTTGGTAGTCATTGTTTTTTTGTCCAATTTGCTGAACCAATTCTGTCAATTTTTTCAACCGTCCCTCTTGCGCGAATTCGAGCAACATTTGTAAGTCTTCTTCTGGGGGTAAAACCAGTTGTGCGGTAAATGTTGTTTCTGGTATTCTAGTAGATGAGGTGACAGATGTTGACTTTTCATATTCCCATGTCAGTTGCAGATGTTTCGCTAGTAAATCAAATAACTCCGAAGCTACCACAGGTTTAGCAAGAAAATCATCTCCACCTGCATCTAAACTCATTTGCCGATCCAACTGCGTCACTGATGCTGAAGAGACAATCACTTTCAACTGTTTGAAATTATCATCACTACGTAAATGTTTAAGCATTTCAAATCCATCCATCACAGGCATTGACAAGTCTACAATTACTAAATCTGGTAGCTGTTGTCGTATTTTTTCTAACCCTTGTCGTCCGTTTTCAGCTTCTGCGATCGCAAAACCTAGGGGTGACAGCAAATTGAGGATGACAGATCGATTTTCCCAGCGATCGTCTACCACTAGAATGTGACGTTGTCTTCCTTGATAAGCCATGATATGACCAACAGCAAGAGTTGGTTTTTTCCATTCGTAAGCAAGTGGTAACTCAACCTCAAAGAAGAAATCACTTCCCACCCCCAACTGACTGTTGAGTTGAATCTGTCCCCCCATAAGTTGTACAATTTGCTGACTAATTGCTAATCCCAAGCCTGTACCCTCAGATTTGCGGCTTTGGTCTCCAACTTGCTCAAACGCCTGAAATATTTTGCTCATATCTTCCTGGGCAATACCAATACCAGTGTCTGTAACCACAAATTTCAAGCGTGTGGATGTAGATATATCTATCATAGAGGGCAGCTGCTCCACTTTCAAACTCACACTTCCTTTGTCGGTAAACTTAATTGCATTGCTCAAAAGATTAATTAACACCTGACGCAACCGTTTTTCATCGGCTTTAATCCCGATAGGTAAGTCTGCATTAGGTTGGTAGTGAAACTCAAGACCTTTTTGCTCGGCACGGATACGGCAAATTTCGACCACGCCATGTATAAATGTAGGAAAATGTATTGCTTTGGGAGTGAGTTCTAACTTGCGGGCTTCAATTTTGGAGAGATCCAAAATGTCGTTAATCAGGGTGAGTAAGTGAGAACCGCACTGGTGAATAATATCGACCCCGTGACGTTCTTTTTCTGGTAAGGCTTGAGAGCGTTGCAAGATTTGAGCATAGCCGAGGATACCATTGAGTGGTGTGCGAAGTTCGTGACTCATGTTTGCCAGAAACTCGCTTTTTGCTTGGTTGGCAGAATCTGCTTGTTCTTTGGCTTGTGCTAATTCGATAGTACGTTCTGCAACCCGTTGTTCTAAGGTTTCAAAAGATGATTTTAACTGCTCTGCCATTTGATTGAAGGTTTGAGCTAGAGTACCTACCTCATCGGTGGTCATAACAGGTGCGGTCTGGGTTAAATCTCCCTCTGCAAGGCGTGCTGCAGCTTCTTTAATCGCTAAAATTGGTCGTACGATTCGATGAGAAAGGAGATAGACGGCGATTAAGAGTATGCTGAAGGACAAAAACCCAATGATGAGGATACTCTTTGCCAAATTATTAGCCGGCATGAAGGCTTGGATTTGACTTATTTCTGCAATTAATGCTAAATTTTGTTCGGGAAGCCAACGATAAACCCCCACGACTGGCACCCCAGCATAATTTTTGTAGCGTCCAAACCCATTCTCTTGGTTAATTGCTCGATTTATACCATCGCTGCTAATACCTTCGGCAATGTCTTCTGTACTAGCACTGTTGGTTTCCTGTTTAGAAATAAATATTGTTTTCGCTTTGGCTCGACCAACTAAGTAAGTCTCAGCTGTTTTTCCCAAACCCGTGTTATCTCGAATGAGGGTATCCACTTCCTCAAGGTTAAAATCAGTAATCAAAGCTGCCATTTGTACACCTTTGGTATCTTTAATAGGAGTGGCAACGGTAATTGCGGCTTTTTTGGTCGTGGGTGTAATGTAGAAGTTAGGAACAACAACATTAATCCGCTCGCTGGTAAAATAGGTGGCTGGATCTCCTAATGGGCGATAAGTTCCTTCCAGACGGGGATCGTCTGAGGCAAACACAACAAAACCACTGTTGCGGGTAATCCGAATGCTACGTAAATTGGGTTTAATTTCAATGACACGGGCAATATGTTCTTTGAGAGTCAAGTAAGCTTGGCGGTGGCTTGGTTGGAGAGGCTCGGTCGTCAGAAGTATACCCACCATCTCCTGAATTTTTGTTTCCTGGCTGACTAATAGGGTATCGCGTAATTGGTCTTCTACCCATTTATCAAGTTGATAAGCTTTCAGTTGAGTAGCAACAGTAAGACGATTAATAACCTCTGTTTCTAAGGAGCTGCGAGCTTGGAAGTAGGAGCTGATTGCCACAGTGGTTACAGTGATAACTGATAACACTGAAAAATAACTGACTAGTTGGGTTAATAAACTCTTGTTACGCCAACGTTTCATTCTGGTTGCTCCCATTCTGTCCAAATGTTTTTGATTTGTGCGATCGCCCAATCAGCTGCTTCGGTTGGAGATGCTTGATTTTGCAGAATTTTGAGTACACTCTTCGCCCAAAGCTGTTGGTTTTGGACTTCACTGAATGCGGAATGAATGACTTCGTGGGGTGTCAGACTGGGGCGATGGTAGATTTTTAAGGCAGTTGACAAGTGAGGATCGCTCTTATCGTTCCATAGTGAGTTTTTGAAAAGTTGAGGCATGACGGGAAGGACTCGCCCTTTAAATCCTTCAATAAGTTGATTAAGGTTTTCCGGCTCAATTAGGTAAGCAAGAAATTCTCTGGCTGCTTCTGGATGCTGACTGGCTTTGGGTACAATGGCTTGTTTGATTCCTTTTCGCGTTAACAGTTCTGTTCCATCAGGTTTTTGGGGACGGTCAATGGTAACAATTTGCCGATAACGAATGGCTGCATCTTGATTATATTGATTAGCGGGTAGTTTTTGCGTAAGTGGAATTGATAATGTTAAATTTTGGGTCATCAGGATATTACCGTCGAGAAAACTGGTATTGTTGCCAGAACCCTTCCATTCCACAGCCATTGGTGGAACATATCCTTCAAGGTAAAACCGAGTGTATTCCTCTAAAGCATCAATAAATCGCTGCCGATTGTCAGGTTCTGCTAATAAAAACTGTCCTTCTTTATTGACAATATTGACATTATATGCATCTATGAACATCATTAAGGATGTATAGGTATCAAAACCTATAGCAGACATACACAGTCCCAAACCATAAATCTTTGGATATCCTTGCGATCGCAATTTTTTTTGAGCAGTTTGCCAGAATTTCCAGAAACCATTCCACCTCTTGGGAATATCTTGTTGGCTAAAACCAATTTTCTCAATCAGGTTACCCCAGTAATGAATGTAGTCATCCGCTTGCCAAAGCGGTAAAGCATAGTAACTCCGTTCCCTGCGAACTTGATTGCGGTACGAGACGTGGGAGAGAGCAACGGAAGTATAGCGATGTTTAACCGGAACAATGATCTCAGACAAATCCATTAATTGATTCCGCCAAGCAAGTTTGGGAGCAAGACTAGAATCTACACCGACAGAATATACTATGTCAGGAATTTGTCCATTGTCTGGTTCTTGCACCAGCTTCGTAAGTTGTTGTTCTATAAGTTCTAATGGTAATAACTTCAAATTCACCTTTGAGCTAGACTGTTTCTCCCATTTCTGAACAATTTGAATGACCTGCTCATTTTCTTCTGGTAAAAATCCTTGTTCCCACCAAATAATTAGGTCGGCATCGTCAGAAGGGACATCTGTGTTTGAGTATAGTAGATTAGAATGTTGCGTGCAGTTTGTGAATCCCAACCCTAAGGTGAACAAGGATAATCGTATAAAATCTCGCCTAGTCATCATAGCAGGTCATTAATTCCAAGTATTTGCAGGGATTAAGTTTTTACCCTGCTCTATTTATTACACATCTCCAGAAATTAATTATGCGTTCGCCGAAACCCTTGGTAGGGGCGCTCCTGCCGTTCGCCCTTACATCTTTGTCGGAGATGTCTATTTGATATAGATGTATTAGAGCAGAACATATACCTTGCACGGGAATAAACAACAGATAAGTGATAAGAGCGCTGGATTTATAAGTTATAAGTTTTTGGCTCTTAACTGAAAGCTGATAGCTGAAGTGCTGACCGCTTAAAGTATAGCTACTGAGACACGATTGTATAGGGAACTCTCACGCTAAAGCAACTTCCTTGACCAACCTCGCTGTTGACCCTAATATGACCTCCGTGCAGTTCTACAATTCGCTTGATCAAGACAAGTCCTATTCCAGCTCCTTCGTTTTGGCGGTTCAAGCGGGTATCTAATTGAACGAAAGGTTGAAAAAGTCGATTGAGATCATCTGGGGCTATGCCAATACCTGTATCGGTTACGGAAATTACAAGCCAAGGGATAACAGTTGGGCATTTCTTCTGATTTTGCCTACCATCAGTATTATCAATATCGGTTAAAGTTCCCACTGGTTGAAAATCTGATATTTCGTTTTTGGCTATTAGCGTTATTCTGCCGCCATCTGGAGTGAATTTCACACTATTACTGAGTAGGTGTAATAAAACTTGGCGCATACGCCGCTTATCAATGAGAATTTCACCTAAATTTTCCTGAATATCTATTGTCAGTTCAATAGCTTTGTTAGCCGCTTGTTGTCGAATTTTAGGGAGAATACTTTCACAAAGTTCTCCAACGGAAACGGATGTTTTATTCAAATCTATTGTGCCTGCTTCGATTCTTGACACATCCAGAATATTGTCAATTAATTCCAACAAATGTTCCCCACTTCGTTCAATTGTTGACAGTGCTTTTTGTTGTTGGTTGTTCAGAGAACCAAAAATTTCTTCTTTTAAGCTTTCAGTCATTCCCAAGATAGCGTTGAGGGGAGTACGGAGTTCATGACTCATAATGGAGAGGAAGTTACTTTTAGCCTGATTCGCAATCTCTGCCTTCTCTTTAGCTTCGATCAGTTCAACAGTGCGTTCTAGAACACGTTTCTCAAGCTCTTGTTTAAGTGTATGTAGGGCGACATGGGTGCGAACTCTTGCTAATACTTCTTTTTGTTGGAAGGGTTTGGTAATGTAATCCACTGCGCCTAGCTCAAAAGCACGAACTTTACTCTCAGTGTCAGACAAAGCTGTTATAAACATGACTGGTATATTGCGGCTACGGGGGTTTGCCTTCAGCCGTTGGTAGGTTTCAAACCCATCGATTCCGGGCATCATGATATCCAGTAAAATTAAATCGGGTAACCGCCGCTCTACTCGCTGGAGAGCACGCTCTCCACTAGTCGCAATTACCACATCAAACCCCGCATCGCTTAGAGTCTCAGAAATGACATCTAAGTTGATAGGCGTATCATCAACAATCAAAATTAATCCGGTGATGGGCGTCATCTTCCCCTTTCCCTCAACGCAATACCCTCTAACTAATATTGAACAATAGAAATTTTGAAATCGACAGTAGTGCCCATCTTGGTGAAACCGCTCCTCATCTCTTGACTTTTTTATATATAAGCTATCATCTGTGAAACTTAATTTTTTTGTGTTTATTGCTACAAAATATATAATTTTACACGGAAAGTGTGGGAAATTAGTGAAGAATTGGTTAATATTTATGAAGTGCCACGGCATCCTCTGCTTCTCCTCACGCGACAATTTTCAAAACCTAAGCAGTATGGGGGTGTAGAAAAATTTGTGTTTCTTTCATTCATAACTCTTTGGCGATCGCTCAGCTGCTAGAGGTACTCGCCGTCCAAATACTACAAGCGATCGCGAGAATGAGAAACCCAGTTTCTTTCGCCCTTAAAGACTAATTTTCCATTGAGTCAACCTCAAGAAACCGGGTTTTTGGGATTACTGAATTGAGCTTCTAGTACTACAACGAAACTTTGACGAAGGAATCTTGATTGCAGGCGCTAATTATCTTGAAGGGGCGAACGCTCAAAAACTTACGGAACAAAGGTTCACGATTTTTCGCGTAGCAGCAACGCTTCACTATCGCACGAAATTCGATTTCTCGTTGTAATACTAGGTAGATTGACGAAACACACATTTGGTTAATCTACAGGGAATAAATAGCACGATATTAAGTTTGTATAAACTTGATGCTTGCTTAAACAATAATTTTTATCAATTTAATTATAATCTTAGCTTATTCCTTATATAGGAGCTCATATTATATCTTAAAAAAGACTTTTTTTACAAAAACAAAACCACGTTTAATCATATATTTGTTTATTCTGCTGACATACCGTCCTGACTTTTCATAGCATATGGATTCATGTCATTTTGAGGGTTTTCCAAGTTCTAATTTTTCTAGGGATCATTTTCATTACAGTCATTTTCAGGTAAATAGACCACAGTTGTAGGGGCGCTCCTGCCGTTCGCCCTTACAAAGGTTGTGGTTCATTTAGGTGAAAACTGCTGTAATCCAAACTTAGTAAAAGGGAACGGGGAACAGAGAACACCGGATGACATATGGTGTGGGCGAGTGAACCCACAGATGGTGCTCCCAGGTGATGGAACAGTAACACGGTTTTGTGGTTGGAGAGCTTCCCGTGAAGAGTCAGAAAATATTGCTCAATTTATAAATAAATCAAATAACATTATTGAAATTCTTAATTAGTTTTTATCATTATAAATAAATGTATCAAATTTTACTTTATCTGATAAGTTCTAAGGATTTTCTTAAATTATGAAGATTTAGTAAAGCAGTTTATGTGACTTTGCATTAGTGATAAACAATAAATGGTTATTATTTTTAAGGCAAATGAAAGCTTGAGTAAAGAAAAAAAGAATGGATTTTGAGCAAAGTTTTGCCACTTATTACTATTAGAATTTATGAACTAATACCTAACAAAATTTTAGGAAATAGTTGCGTAAACTTTTGTGGTGTTAAGTAGTTTCTGAGATTCATCTGATATATTTTGGTGACTTATCATCTACCTTATGAATATTGACTCAGCTAAAGCACTGTTAATAGTTCCAACTGGTCCATTACAGATATCTGAATTGCCGCCTATCAGTCAAGGTACAACTACTCAAGATATCTATTTTTCGTTGATTATTCCCACTTATAAAGAGCGTGACAATATCGAACGTGTGGTCAGAGTATTAAGCCAGACGCTTGATGAGTATATACCTGGAGACTATGAACTGATTGTTGTGGACGACGATAGCCCAGATTTAACTTGGGAAGTAGCGCAATCCTTAATCGAAGAATACCCACAGCTACGAGTGATGCGACGACAACAAGAGCGAGGACTGTCTTCAGCAGTCATTCGTGGGTGGCAAGTAGCTAGGGGAAGTATTTTAGGGGTCATTGATGGAGATTTGCAGCATCCACCAGAAGTGCTGAAACAATTGTTGACAGTCATTGCTCAAGGAGCAGATTTAGCATTAGCTAGCCGTCATATAGACGGTGGTGGTGTCAGTAGTTGGAGTGTGACGAGGCGTTTCTTATCTCGTGGCGCTCAAGTGTTAGGGTTAATTCTCCTACCAAGAGTATTAGGAAGAGTATCTGACCCGATGAGTGGTTATTTTATGGTGCGTCGCAGCAGCATAGCAGGTGCAATCATGAATCCTGTCGGATATAAAATTCTCTTAGAGGTCATTGGTAGGGGCAATGTCAAGAATATTGCGGAGGTGGGTTATGTATTCTGTGAACGCCAACAGGGAGAAAGTAAAGTCACATGGAAGCAATATGTAGAATACATCCAGCACTTAGTGCTTTTACGTTTAACCACTGGTAGGTTCAATAGAGTCAAGCAAAAAATTGGGTTTCCTGTTAGTCGATTTCTTCGCTTTGGCTTGGTGGGACTCAGTGGGGTATTTGTAGATATGGCGGTGCTTTACTTACTCAGCGATCCGACTACTTTGGCTTTGCCTTTAACTCGCAGTAAAATCATTGCCGGTGAAATCGCTATTGTTAATAATTTCCTGTGGAATGATGCTTGGACATTTGCTGATGTGGCTATACAACAGCGAGAATGGCATCAACGCCTCAAGCGATTTGCAAAATTCAATATCATTTGTCTAGCTGGGTTAATGTTGAATGTACTGGTGTTGAATTTGGTGTTTAATTATTTAATTCCTAACCGTTATGTTGCTAATATAATTGCGATCGCAGTTGCTACTATCTGGAATTTCTGGATTAATTTAAAACTAAGCTGGCGAGTCACCGACGTGAAATAATCACAATTAAGTGACTTTGAAAGAATTTGAAGTCTTCGCTTCTTGTAAGCGTTCAGCCGTCAGCTATCAGCTATCAGCTTTTATCCACTATAGAAGTGTTTGATTTAGCTGATTAAAAACATCATTAAATGCCGGAAAAGCTGCTTCAAAGATGACTGCTGACGGCTAATAGCTGAACGCTTACACAATTTACCTGGTAGCAGGAGTTATTTATGCTGCTAGAACATCAATTCAGTAATCCCAAAAACCCGGTTTCTATGCGTGAAAATACCGATATCTCGTTAAGCTAACTAAAAGAAACCGGGTTTTTTAGCCTCACGAGTGAATACTGAATCGGCGTTCTAGGCACTTTGAGAAGTAATATAAGTTTTTCTGAAATATTAAAACCATGAATAAGAGCAAAAGTTTGGCTTCCTTCTCGTTTTTAGAAAAAATCTTTCTAATGACAATAATTCTAGGAATTATTTTCCGGTTTCTTACTTTTAATTATTTTTTTTGGTCTGATGAAATTTGGACATTATTACGAGTATCTGGCTATACACAAACAGAGTTAACACAAGTAATTAACGAGCGCAAAGATAAAAATTTTATTGAGGTTTCAACGCTAAAACAATATCAAACCACTAATAATAATAAAAATTTAACTGATACTTTTCATAGTCTAACTACTGAAGATGCACACCTTACCCCTGTTTATTTTGTATTAACCAGATGGTGGATGAATTGGTTTGGAGATTCTATCATAACGACTAGAACTTTACCATTTATATTTAGTTTATTTATTCTTCCTTGTGTATATTGGCTATGCTTGGAGTTATTTCCATCCCAGCTAACAGGATGGATAGCAATGGCACTAATCGCTATTTCACCTGTTCATTTATTTTTTAGTACCTATGTAAGGTTTTATAGTTTATCAACTCTAACCATACTCATATCTTGCATTACTCTATTACGAGCAATGCGTATCAACAATAAAATGAGCTGGATTTTATATGCAGTCTTCTTAACAATAAGTTTTTACACTTATTTATTTAGCGGCTTGGTGGCTATTGGTCATGGGATTTATATTTTATTAAGAGAGAAGATAAAAATAACTAAAAAAGTTATTGCATATATGGGTTCGTCTTTAGTAGCTACTATATGCTTTTTTCCTTGGTTAATTGTTATTATTAAATCTTTATCAACTGTGAAAAGCAATACTGGTTGGTTAGTGCAAGATGCATCTATAAAAGACAGAATTTTAACTTGGATTCATAATTTTTCAATTGCATTATTTGATATTTCAAATACTTTGAATAACAAACTTTTATTTGAAAAAATACTTCTCATAAAACTGCCTGATTTGATAAGTTTTTTACTAGTTTTATATTCCTTTTACTTCCTTTTTAAAAAAGCTAGTCAGCAGAGCTACTTTTTTGTTTTTACTTTAGCAGGAAGTACAGCTTTTCTAATTATTTTAATGGATTTACGTTCAGGGACAATAGCTTCATTTGATAAGCGTTATTTGTTACCATCTTTTTTAGGAATTCAATTGTCTGTTGCTCATTTAATATCCTACCAAATTAGCAGTTTCAGTAAGAAAAATAAAAAATATGGTTACAGTATTCTCATAGGTGTTGTGTTAAGTAGTATTTTAGCTTGTTCAATTTTAGTATTAAAAGGACCTTGGCAAGGGTCACTAAGCCTTGGACGGTTAACACCTAATGACTTGCAAGAAAGAAGTCAAATTATTAATCAATCAAAATTCCCTGTATTGTTTGGCAATCCATCTTCTGAAAGTCTTTTGTCTATTAGTCGTCAGGTTAAACCTGATGTAAAAATATTGTTATCATCTGAAACATCTCCTATTGATGCTTTAAAACAAGCTTTAGCTTATTCTAACAATGTCTTTTTATACGATTCATCTTTGACATTAGAACAAAATTTAAGTAATCGAAAAGATATTAAAATAATTCCTATTTTCTCCTCAGAAAATAGAATCATTCTCAAAAAAATAGAGAAACAGTAAAGGAAAAAACACTTAACACTGATTGTCTATTCAATAAAGCAAAAAACATGAGGTAAACTAATGAAGTTAGATAAAAAAACACAGTTATATTCATCTTTAAAATGGGTATATCAACCCATTAAAGCATCTCAGTCATTAATTCGCGATATTTCGTACATTCCTCGTCGGAATAGATTACTTCAACGTTTTGCTAATGCTGATTTTGTGGGATTGCAGATTGGCTGTGGACCTTTCTACTTAAAAGGCTGGATCAACACCGATTTACCACCAAACTCTTGCATGGATTTTTCACTCGATATTACCCACCCTTTACCATTACCTAGCAATTACTTCCATGTTATTTACGGTGCAGAAGTTATTGAGCATATTACGTTGAGCGAAAGTCGATATTTCCTAAGTGAGGCTTTACGAGTTCTTTGCCCTGGGGGTGTAATTCGCCTCACTACTCCTGATTTGATAAATACTTGTCGCATCTACCTTCACCAGCATACGAAAGCGAATCCAGAGAACTTTGGTACTGTTTGGCTAGACGGTGAATTTTCAGATGAGATTTGGATTAACTCTATCTTCCGAAGTTGGGGACATCAATTTTTATACTCTTTTGAAATGATTCGTCAGGAAATGCAGTCCATTGGCTTTTCCAATATAACTAGAGTGGAACCTCAAGTGACTAAATCTAGATTTCCTCAGTTGAATAATCTTGAAGTTCGTTACGGCGCTAACCCACGAGAATGGATTTTTGAGAATACTTTAATTATTGAAGCCTCTAAGCCCGAAACTGAAGTTTTGAAAACAGGAAACAAAGAACAGGAGCCAATACGGCTCGGTTAATAATCGTTGCGGTACCAGAAACCCGTTTCTTCAAGAAACCGGGTTTCTAATTTTCGCTTGTTAGAGCGCTTTCCAAAATTTCTCTCACCCAGGCTTCCTCTTCAGGAGATTGCACTGGTGGTTTTAAGGAATAATCAATAGCTAGGTCAAATCTTGCCCGTTCGTAAACTTCGTTCAGCAATTTTTGCAAATCAACTATAGGTTCGTTTTCTCCCTCACGCAAAGGTATGGGAAAAGGAGGAATTGAGCTTTTCAAGTCAAAAGTATATAGATCTGCATTGGGTCTGTTGTAGCTACGGCTAACCAAAATACTATAATCTAAGATAGCTACGCCTAGAATAGGCATTGCCTTCCCCTGTCTTAACAGGTCAATTTCTACTAAATGGGTTGCAGAAGCCAAAATTTTCTGTCTTTTGCTCTCGTAAGCTGCTCGACCTTCCTTAGAACGTTTATTTTTAGGAGAAAGTATTTCAATTACACTAACCACTTCCCTGCTTTGAGTTGACCTCACCTCCAGAAATCGCTCAATCACCTGTTCAGGTATGGGTACTTTCACTTTGTGAGGTTCGGCAAGTTTTGCAGTTGTTAAAGCTGTCTTAGTTTCCGTGGTGCTGCGTTTGGCAACTGCGACATCGGCGATTCCTACCAGTAAGATATCATCCACACTGGTATAAACTCGCTCTTCAATGGAAACTCGGTATTTTGGGGCGATTTGGGGAGTTAAATCATCGGCGATCGCCACAATGAGTCGATTGTGAACTTGATGCCAAAGTTCGGGCTGTTCCAAATATGGGTTCATTCCGGGGAATGGATTTTTCATAGCGCTCTCCCTAATTAGACTATTTTATCTTTAACTGAAACCACCGCAAAAAGCTCATGGCAAGAATTGAAAAACCGCAGATACACACAGATAAACGCAGATAAATTTTTCCTCTAGTTTTCAAAGAAGTACAATCTTCATCCAAGGTCAACTAAACCCAAACTAATTTTTATTGCTTGATTAACCTGTTCTATTGTCGCCTCTGTCAGTTGACCTAGTTTTCTTATCAATCTTTGTTTATCAATCGAGCGAATTTGATTCAACAACACAACAGAGTTCACTGTTATGCCACCTTCAGGGGGTTGAATTAAAACTTCTGTAGGGTAAAGTGTTTCATCAAATTGAGAGGTAATTGCAGCGACAATTGTAATTGGACTGTATTCATTAGAAACATCATTTTGCAACACTAATGCTGGACGAGTTTTTTGGATTTCAGCACCAACTGTAGGATCGAAACTAACGAGATAGACTTCACCTCGCTTGGGTTGCATCATTGTACGTTTTGCTGCCATGCTTCTTCCTCAAGCGCAAACCAATCTTCTGTCAAATTGCGATCGCGTTCTGCACGACGAATGGCACCCTCTTTCAATTGCTCTCGTAGTTTTTCTTTTTGTTTTTGACCGACATAATACTGAATAGCTTCATCAATGAAACTACTACGGTCTCCTTTTGAAGCAAACTGCTCGAGTAGTTGCAGGGTTTTTTCTGGTAGTGTGATATTGATACGTTGATACATACTTACATCCACACTTTAAATACACATTTATAGTGTACCTTATTGATTTGGTTATCCTCAAGGCTTTTGAGAATGCACAAAGCGAGATGGTTCAGATAAACCCCACCAAACAACCAATCCAGTGGTTGCGATCGCCAATGCAGAAACAAGAGCATTCCCCAAATAGCCAAACTGCGCGTAGACAATCCCCGCCATCATACCACCGAGTCCCCCACCAAGCTGCCCAATTGAGACAACCAAACTCATCAATGAACCCCGACTGCGATCGGGAACAAGAGCCGTCAAGAGCGCTTGTAAAGGACTTAACCGTAAAGCAAGTAGCATCATGATGAAAAAAAACACCACATACGCTGATAAAGTCCCAGAAACTAAAAAAGGAGTCGCCGTAAATAAAACAGCCGAAATCAAACAAGAAGCAACAATCATCGGCTTGCGACCCACTTGGTCAGACCAACGACCTGCTTGCGGTCCAATCAGAATGTTAGCCAATCCCCCCACCATAAACAAAGCAGCCGTCGCAGTTGGAGACATCCCTAACTCTTGTTCCAACCAAGTCGGAAAAAACACCACAAAAGTAGAAACAGCAAATAACATCGTCGCATAGACAACCGCAGCATTTAGAATCGTTCGCTGTTTCAACAATACCCAATAACTCTTAAGAGCAGACTTCACCGATAAACGTTCCGAAGCAAATTTCAGAGGTGGCTGTGGAACAATCATAAAAATCAGCACAAACGATACAACCGCAATCATTGCAAACAAAAGAAAAGGCGAACGAAACCCAAACCTTTCCGCAAAAATTGTGCCAATAGGTACAGCCACCACCTGTCCAAAAGCAAAACCACTCATCACCCATCCACTCGCCCATCCACGCCGTTCGTAAGGAAAATAATCACCCACATAAGCAACAGCAACACCTGTCAAAATACCACCAGAAACACCAGCACCCACACGAAAAACCAGCAAAGAAATAAAATCATTAGCCAATCCGTGCAGCGCCAGCATAACCGCCATCAAACTTGTCCCCGCCAAAAGCACAGGTCGCCTACCAAAACGGTCAGATATTGGACCAATAACAATAGCAAAAACACTCAATGCAACAGCATAACCAGTCACCAAAGTTCCTTGTAAAGCCTCCGGAATTTCCAAAGCCTCACCAATACGCGGAAGAATAGGAGCCACAATAGTCGCTTGACTACTAGAAGCCAACACCATCAACCACAGAGCCAAAATAACTAGTATTGGGGGAGGATGACACTTTCTAAATCTCATTTTTTGTTAGTTGTTAGTTGTTAGTAGAAAAGGGGATTTTAACTTTTCTTTACATCTCCCCTCTTCCCCTCTGTGTTCTGGAGCGCCTCTCGGTTCTTTTATCATTCAATAACTCCAACACAGCAAACAAATCACCGTAAGCTTGCAACTGAACAGAACGAGAGAAACGACGTTCAATCTTACCGCGCAAAGAATCCCGTAGCCTGCGATAAGCCGAAGGGTTATTATACAACTGCACAATTTTCGCCGCCATAGCCGCCGTATCTCCGATCTGCGATAACAATTGAGCAGGCATCTCCTGATCCAATAACCCCATAACTTCCTCCAGCCCACCACAAAACGTACCCACCACAGGAACACCACACGCCATCGCTTCTAGTGCAGCCAAACAAAAAGATTCAGATTCACTCGTTACCAATTGCAAATCACTAACACTCAACCACCGAACAACCTCCGTTGGAGAAACCGCACCCAAGAAAACAACCTTGTCAGCGACTCCCAAAGACCCTGCATACTCACAAGCCCGGTCTGAATTTGGTCCGGAGCCAATCATTAACAATCTACCTGGTACACCCGCACCCCGCACCCGCGCCAAAACTTCAACTGCATCCAAAGGACGTTTGACATCACGGAAATTAGAGACGTGACATAAGTTGAACGTGTCATTATCAGCCATCGTCCATCTTGGAAAGGCTTGAAACAAATCCAAGTCAATGGCATTATGAATCACGGTTGGACGGGTCTTTAGTCCCAAAATCCTCACCGCTTCATCAGCTAACCAATGAGAAACTGCGGTTACACCATCGCAAGCCAGAATAGCATTTCGCAGTATAGGTGCGTAATTGGGGTCGCGTCCAAATTTGGTGACATCACTGCCATGTAAGGTAAGACATACTGATAGACAGCGATCGCGCTCCGCCAACTTTTGACGAGCCAACAACGCAGCTTCAACAAGTCCAACAGCGTAATGTACACTCAATACACTGATATTATGAATTTCTACTTGCTGGATAATATCGCCTGCTAACCGTTCAACCCATTGGGAGTCTGCAACGGTTGGAGTCTTTGGTGCATGAACTCCAATGTAGCGAAATGATGATTCATCGTTAGAAACCCACCGAGCCTTTGGACTCGTTAACAAAAACACTGAAGCATCAAAATTCCCAAGCCCTCTTGCAAGTTCGGTTGCTATTTTACCGCTACCTCCAAGACCTCCAAGACAAAGGATTCCGATTCGTAGCGATGCAACTTTGGGAAAAGATTGATTTGCCACTGAATGGCTAACAAATGAAGATAGCATAAGCTTGTTAATTAACCTTGGTGAACTGTAATGACTCTTGTGTGATTAAAATCTGGTTCAGAAATCGGCAAAAGATGGGAAACAATTGATACACCGTGTGTTGCAATCAGTTCGGCAATGCAGAGATGGCGTTCTTGGAGAATCCCATTAAAAGCGATCGCACTCAAAGCAGCGACTCCAAGGGGATTGTGTCGTCGTCCTTCCCGAAGGATAGTACGTTTAAGACTGGCTAATTTTCGAGATAAATTGGCTGTATTGCGCGTAGAAGGTGGATAACCCCGTCTTCCCGAACGCTGTAAATCTAAAGAGACACTCGCAGCAAGTGAAAGTAACTCTGTCTGAGAGTAAGTCAACGCTTTCCAAGGACGGATTGCGCCCCAAGATTGTATGATTGG
This sequence comes from Scytonema sp. PMC 1070.18, assembly GCA_035967975.1. GTDB lineage: Bacteria > Cyanobacteriota > Cyanobacteriia > Cyanobacteriales > Nostocaceae > Scytonema. The sequence continues at coordinate 6,832 of JAWQFQ010000118.1, read as the reverse complement.
TGCTGTTGCAGCTAACCACAGTTCAATATCTTGTTTGAGAGCGATCGCCCCATCTCCTATGGGTTGATTTGCTCTAGCCAGTGTTTGCAGCTTAAAACATCTTTGTTGCAGCACACTCAACTCATCACAAGCACAACGAACTGCTACAGGTAAACCCGCACGTCCAATTCGGGAATGAGCATCTGAACTATTTAACAAACTTACTGCTCCACCTGCTTCGCTCAATCGATAGGCAGTGTTATTATCCATAACAGTAAACGACGGTCGGGCAACAATTTGCGGCATAGGAATCGACGCCCAAGCATACACCTCAGTTAATTGAGTAAAATATTGCTGCTCTGTAGGTCCAGCAACATAAGCAATAGTGGGTAAAACCGCATCCTGACACAGAGGACGTAATAAAGCACTTGGTGTAAATCTTTCCGGTTCCTGCTCTAGGATATTTCTCATTGCATTATGAGTGAAACAAACGTTTGTTGGTTGCAATGCAAAGCCACCTTCAACCCGACGCATACGCCGCCGAATACCATCTGCATCTGTGTAAAACATTTGCAAGACATCGCGGTCTGTCGGGATAATTTCAGAACGTCCTGTAGCAGCTAAGACTTGTCGAGCTTGTTGTAAAGCCGCCTTTGTTCCTTCAAAAAGTTCGCGAGCTATGATATCACGCGCAAGCGTTGCAAACTCACGTTGTGCTGGGTCAAGGATAATGAGTCCTAACTGTTTTGTCAGATAGCTTAACCAACCAGCGAAGGCTTCAGCAAAGGTAGTATCAGGTTTATAAATAGCTCGTAATGCTGCAAGAACTTCTTGAGTGTAGGGAAGGTTTTCCAGAGAAGTTTCTAATTCATCCAATAACGAATAAATTTGCAATCCCAACTTCGTCGAGCCAACGGGACGGTGAGTTTTCGATAAACCAAGGTGCAGAAGTTCGGGTTGCGATCGCCCGGAAAACATTTTAACCTGTTGCACCTCATCCAAATCGTGGTCATAACTTGCCATCCAGAAAACCGGAACAGCTGGTATCCCTTGGGCTTCTAAATCCCGTGCTAACTTTATAGCACCTAACGCTTTATAAAGAGTATAAACAGGTCCACCGAAAAGACCAACTTGTTGTCCGGTAACCACTGCAACCGTTTGCGAGTTACGGAGTTTTTGAATGTTTGCAAAAACTTCTTCAGATGCTCCCCACATTTGTGCTTGTTGTTCTAATAAGTTAGCTAATGCGTCTCGTGGATAACATCGTCGTCTTAGAGAATTGTAAGTAAAAACCCAATCTCGAAGGTTTTTAAAATTCCTTGAATTGGTTGACAGAGAAACCGCTGTTAGCTGAGTTTGACAACATCTTGCCTGCAATATTTGGAGCGTTTCAAAATTTGCTTCAGGTTTACCCGATTTCAAAAATGCAATTAACCGTTGTGTCGAATATTGCTGCGTTCGATGAGCTTGTACCGCTTGAAGTTTGCGATCGCGATTGATTTCAATCCGCCTCACCTCACAACCACTATGATGAGAAGGAATCATGGTGTGATGCTCCTCCAGCGCCCAAGGAGCTAAGTCTGGTGCATCTGGAAGGATAAACCCTGGGTCTGCTGCGAGATGAAATGCTACCAAAGCCGCAGCACCAAGTCCGAGATGATGACCGTGGAGAGAGTAGTTAGGGTCAACTTCGGGATGAAGTGTCAGTAATATCCGAGGGCGATGATAGCGAATTTTACTGACAATGCTTCCTAGAGTTTTATCCACTCCCCAAATCGTGAGGGTATCCACTGCTGTTGTTGGTTTAGTACGGGAGCGATCGCAATATTTACCAAAATCAACAAATCCTAATGTCTCTACTTGCTCAATACCTAAAATCTTAGCAGCACAATTCAATTCAGACGCTCGTTGAGTTACAAGTTGAGATGAAGAACCACCACGTCCTCCCCCACCATCAGTTGCTACAACCAAACACACCTTGTAACCTGCTTCTGTCAACGCCCCAATTGTTCCACCTGCATAGATAGACTCATCATCGGGATGGGGCATTAACACCAAGGTATCACAAAGAGGCTTTCCCTGACGTGCCTTTGTTGCTGTTATTTTAGGAAGTGGCAAATATCTTGGTTCTACTTCACCCGCATCCATTTGCCAACGTAAAGCATCAACCAAAAGCTGATTTTGTTTGCGAACATTGCCCAAATCATCAGTCCACTGCGTTGTTAAGCTTCCACGCATAAGTGGTTGACTTGCAACACAGATGAGTCGAGAACGGTCAACGCAAGCAGTGCGGTCAATGTCTTCTAACACAGCTGGTAAAGTAGGAGAAGACTGGTTGCAACGCGCAACAATCCTTTGGTAGCACACCGGGTCATTGACATCGCCACTATCGTAGTAAGCTACAAATGACTCATGTTCCAACACCTTAAAATCAAGTTGCTGCAATAACTTCTCAACCTCCGTGGGTGCATGGGCTGTTGTTGCACTACTAAAAGAACGTTGTTGGGGAGGAATGTAAGTAAATCCTACTAGTCCACCAGGGGCGAGAACCCACCTCAACTCTGACAGCGTTTGCGCCAAATCTCTTGCAAAGTGCAAAGCACCACAACTTAACACAATATCAAAACTTTGCGCCGACAAACCAGCCTCAGTCAGGGGACGATTGAAATCGTGTTCTATCAAAGCGTGAAACTGAGGATGCTTGGCTTTAGCTTGGTGAAGCATGGATGGAGAGACATCCAACCCCGTTACACAAGCCCCAACTTCCAGATAGGGAACACTCGCTTGTCCCGTACCAACGCCAATATCAAGTACCCGCAGAAACCCTTTCGGCGGCGCATAACGCACAACTGCTTCTATCAAAAACTCTGGTGCTGACCACTGAAAACGAGCAGTACGTTCGTCGTAGGATTCTGCCCAAGCTTCATAGCGATCGCGGGGAGTATTTGTGACATCCGATAAGATGCTTTGAGACATCGCGCTGATTCCTCTATGTGGTACATTTGCGTACATCAGACTGCAATATTAAATCTCTGTTAATAACTCAGTATGAGCCAGGAAAATGACACAAAAATGACAAACAGGTGGCGATCGCTACAATTTTTGGAGTGGGGATAACAATAAATCTAACATGAATTTTTGATGAATTTTTTTTTAGAATTCCATGATTTCTAGCTTTGTTTTGAAAATTGCGAAACCTTAGAAACCCGGTATCTTTGAGATACCGGGTTTCTGACACGCGTGCTTAAACGAACCGTATTGGAATGAGTCATGTGGTAAAACAGGTTTCGCGATCGCATCATCATCTTTTCATAAAAAATACATAGGCAGTAGGGGCGAACGGTTGTTCGCCCTGATAACTTTAACCACCTTTACGAGCAATGAGATACTTGCTCATAAAGTGAACTTGTGTCTCAATATTCTCAAAACCTGCTTTTTCCAAACGTCCTACCAAGTCATCAGTCATGTAATGCTTGTAGTAGGGTTCGTGAAAGGTTTCATGGAAGCTCTCCATAACAAGTTCCATTTCTGGTGAATCACTCATTTGAATTGAGTCACAAATGATGAAAACTCCACCTGGTTTTGTCACCCGGTAACATTCCTCAATAACCCTTTGACGGGCTGTTGCAGGTAACTCATGGAAGAGGAACACAGAGGTCACTGCATGGAAGTAATTATCCACATAAGGTAACTCTTCAGCATTCGCCTGTAACAGTTGGGGTAATTCCCCCGGAGTTTGAGAGAGCAATTCATTTGCCTTACGCAGATATGCTGGTGACAAATCTGTTCCAAACAGGGAGACTTGAGGTAAAGCCGCCCGAATCATTCTTAAAGTACGACCAGTACCGCAAGCAATATCTAAAACACGTCTTTGGCGTGGTGGAACATCATTAAAAACGTCTAACGCTGTCTTCAAAGGGGCGAGAATACGCCGCCGCATAGCATCAGCTGTACCGCCAAAAAGAATTTCCACCTGCAGGTCATACAAGTTGGCTGATAAATCGCTCAAGTAGCCATTGGTCTGATGGTGAAAGTTTTGGATGTAATAGCTGGGATAACCACTTACGTCCACTTCTGGAGCAAAATCTTGATATTTTTTCTGTTTAGTTCGCGCCCAGATTTCTGGCAAATCCAGCCAAACAAGAGGATAGTACAGGAAAAATTCTTCCCAAGGGTTATCGAACAATAAGTTTTTGGGATAAACACCCTGTTCAGCATCTTCCCACTCTACTTCCTGCAGATTATTCAATCTTTGTTGGATTTTGAGTATGACCTCGTTTGAAATGGGTTTGGTCTGTCTGTCTACAGGGGATATGAGATTCATTAAGCGCGTACTCAGCATTTTGTGCGCCAGAGCAAAGTAATTCTTACCTTGCTGAAAAGTCTGATAGGTGAACTTTGTTAAGGTGTCAGTCATGAGAGTTCAATTAAGTTTATTTTTGTAAAATATGTCTATATATTTTAATCAATCTTAACTAGTAGATCGAGAATCTTTAGAAAGGTCTGGGACTTTATAGAAAGCAAATCCTAGGAAAGATGTCAGGAAGAAAGCCGGGGACATGAGCATAACACGACTTGGTTAAGAGTCAATACTGCTCGGATAAGCGGAAATTAGAAACCCGGTTTCTCAGAGAAACCGGGTTTCTGGGACTTCGACTATCATTAACCGAGCAGTATTGGGTTAAGAGTTGTCCGCACCGCAAAAAACCGGGTTTCTCAAAGAAACCCGGTTTCTGTTCCGGCTTATCCAAACTATTGATGATTAAAATATTAATAAATATTAAGATGTAAAATTTCGTAGCGATTGTTACAGAAATAGTGTTATAGTGTTATTATATAAAAGTCAGCTAATGATGACATCAAGAATTAAGATGTAAAGGAGAACTGAGTTATGTCTACTCAAGAAAGAGCAAGAGCCCTAATGATGCGCCACTATCAGCTCATCAAGAATCGCCAACAATCCATGCTAGGGCGGACAGGTGAAGAATTAGGTCTTCCTGGAGAAGTATCTCACTACTGGAATCCCGTTCAAGGTAAAATAGACCCTTCTGCTCGCATGACTTACGATCGCAGCAACGCAGCAATGAGCTAGGTTTGAGTTTCTTAACTCAAGCCCTGGAAAAAGAAAAGCCACCCAGGGCGGGTGGCAAAATTTATGATTTTAGAGAGCTATCAGCTAATGGCTAATTGCTAATGGCTAATTGCTGATAGCTGAGTGCTTAAACATCATAGTACAGAGAAAACTCGTAGGGGTGGGGACGCAAGCGCATTGGGTTGACTTCGTTATCTAGCTTGTAGGAAATCCAAGTATCAATTAAGTCTTCAGTAAATACGCCTGATTCTGTTAAGAATTTGTGGTCTTTCTCCAGCGCTTCCAAAGCCAGTTCCAGAGAACCTGGAGTTGAAGGAACTTTCGCCAATTCTTCAGGAGAAAGTTCATAAATGTTTTTATCCAGAGGTTCGCCTGGGTCAATCTTGTTCTTGATACCATCGATTCCAGCACACAACATAGCAGCAAATGCTAGGTAGGGGTTGGAAGTCGCATCAGGACAACGGAACTCTAAGCGCTTGGCTTTGGGGTTAGTTCCAGATAGAGGAATGCGGATAGAAGCAGAACGGTTACCTTGGGAGTAAGCCAAGTTGACTGGTGCTTCATAACCAGGAACCAATCTCTTGTAGGAGTTGGTGGTGGGATTGGTGAGTGCTAGTAATGCGGGTGCGTGTTTGAGGATACCACCAATGTAGTGTAGTGCCATTTCGCTCAAGCCAGCATATTTATCTCCAGCAAACAGCGGTTGACCATCTTTCCAAATCGATTGGTGGGTGTGCATTCCAGAACCGTTGTCTTGGAAGACAGGCTTAGGCATAAAAGTGACTGTTTTGCCGTACTTATACGCTACATTTTTAATGACATACTTGTAAGTCATCAACCAGTCGGCTGCTTCAATCATCTTTCCAAAGCGGAAACCAAGTTCGCACTGACCTCCAGTGGCGACTTCGTGGTGATGTTTTTCAATGGGAACACCACATTTCGCCATTGTTAGCAGCATTTCTGTCCGCATATCTTGCAGCGTGTCTGTTGGCGCGACAGGGAAGTAGCCCTCTTTGTAGCGAGGTTTGTAACCCAAGTTTGGACCTTCTTCTCTACCAGAATTCCAACGACCTTCTACTGAGTCTACATAGTAGTAGCCTGAGTGCTGGTTTTGGTCAAAGCGAACATCATCAAAAATGAAAAATTCTGCTTCTGGACCAAAGAATGCTGTATCACCAAGACCAGTGCTAACTAAATAGTCAATTGCTTTCTGAGCAATAACACGGGGACAACGGCTATACCATTCATCAGTACGAGGTTCTTTAATGCTACAAATAATACTCAGCGTAGGTTCTTCCATGAAGGGATCGATCCAAGCTGTGTTTGGATCGAGTACCATCGCCATGTCAGATTCGTTGATAGCTTTCCAACCCCGGATACTAGAACCGTCGAAAGGTACGCCGTCAGTGAATGAACTTTCATCGATTTGGTTGTGGAACACTGTCAAGTGCTGCCAAATCCCTGGTAAATCGATAAATTTCAGATCGATCATCTGAATATTGTTGTCCTGAACCATCTTCAGGACTTCTTGTGGGGTTGTCATGATTACTCCTTATTCCACCGATTTATCAATAGTAAAACCAGATTGCTCAATGTTCGCTGACTTGCGTCGGTAAATCCAAATCCAAATCCATCTGACCCCTGAAATATCCTAAGAATAGGAGCTTGATGAATTTTGTGTATTTTGTAACAAAATATTCCAAAACAGCGTTACATTTAACTTTTATTTAACTAATTAAGGGTGTGGGGTGTGAGGGAGGG
>JAWQFQ010000117.1:0-26505 GCA_035967975.1 Scytonema sp. PMC 1070.18 | reverse complement strand
AGCGCTACTCTAGCTTGTCAGCTGGTCAGTTATTTTTGCCAGCCTGCACTAGTAAGAGCGGAAAAAGGCGAGTTTTTAGCATAATGACTTTGATAATGTTACTATTGGGTGTTGGATGTACTCAATCTAATACCGAAAGGGCAACAACAGCTAAGCCCTTACCTCAGGTAGGGGAAGTGGCGTCTACCTTATCTTCAGAGCCAGAGAAAATCAAAGTCGTGACGACGTTTTTGCCGATGTACTGGTTTACTAAGGCGGTGGCTGGGGATGCGGTAGATGTAGAAATTTTAGTGCCACCGGGAACGGAAGTACACGAGTATCAAGCAACACCAAAAAATATTAGTGAAATTGCTACAGCTCGTGTTTTGGTCAAAAATGGCTTGGGTTTGGAGGAATTTCTGGAAGATATTATCAAAAATGCACAAAATCCTAAGTTGACTGTAATTGATGCCAGTCGGGGAATTGAACCTTTAGATGAAATTTCACCTGTTGAGAAAACAAGTGCAGTAGAGGAAGAACACAACCACAACCACGAACACGCTGAAGGAAATCCTCACGTTTGGTTAGATCCGGTTTTGGTAAAACAGCAAGTTATTAATATTCGAGAGGGTTTAATTGCTGCTGCTCCTGCAAATAAAGCTATTTATGAAGCCAATGCAGAAGCATATATCAAACAATTAGATACTTTGGATAATGAATTTCAGAAAACTTTACAAAAGACACCTGATTGTACCTTTGTAACTTTCCATGATGCCTATCCGTATTTAGCTAAACGCTATAACATTAAGCAAGTTGCTGTAGTAGAAATTCCCGAAGACCAAATAGTACCAGCGGATGTACAAAATGTAGTGAATGCAGTTAAAAAATATCAAGCGAAAGCTTTGTTTGGTGAACCGGGTATTGATAACAAATTATTAACAAGTCTTTCTAAAGATTTAAACTTGTCTTTACGTCCCTTGGATTCTTTAGAAACTGGTGAAATAGATCCGCCGTACTATTTCAAGGCGATGAAAGCAAATTTGCAGATGCTGAAATCAGCCTGTCAGTAAATTTTTCCTCTGTCCTTTATATAAGTGCAAACGATAATAATTAATGTCCAATGACTAATGATTTTCCTGTTTTAAAAGTAGAGGGATTGACGGTTTACCAAGGCAATTATCTAGCTGTTCGAGATGTTTCTTTTGAATTGCCTCTAGGAACTAACACAGCAATAGTGGGTCCTAATGGTGCGGGTAAAAGTACACTGGTACAAGCTGTTTTGGGTTTGATTCCCCATAGCACTGGTCATGTTGAAATATTCGGTCGCTTAATTACACATCTGGGAACTTTGCGCCATCAGTTGGGTTATATGCCGCAAAATTTTATTTTTGACCGCGGTTTTCCCATTTCTGTTAATGAGTTGGTGGGGTTAGGATGGGTTTCTCGGCGATCGCAAACCATTATGCATCATAGAAGTCCTTGTCCACCCTACACCAAGTCTTTCTTCAGAGGATTTTTGCGACACAATAGAGAAAAGCAAGCCTCTGTAGCTGAGGCGTTACGCCGAACTGATACTTACCATCTGCGACATCAAGCTATTGGAACTCTGAGTGGTGGTCAACTCAAGCGGGTACTGTTATCATACTGTTTGGTGATGCCTCGAAAACTTTTGGTGCTGGATGAAGCTTTTGCTGGGGTTGATGTGCAGGGCACAGCTGATTTTTATACTCTGCTTAATGAACTCAAGCAGGAAGAGGGGTGGACTGTGTTGCAGGTTTCTCATGATATTGATATGGTGAGTCATTACTGCGATCGCATTATTTGTCTCAACCAAACTATCGTTTGCACTGGAATTCCAGAAGTTGCACTTTCACCTCAAAATCTTTTAGCCACCTATGGTCCTGGCTTCAGTCGCTATCAGCACAATCATTAAGAAATTATGAATTATGAATTATGAATTATGAAACTAGAGTGCTAGTTCATGATTAACGTGTGGGGGGTAAAAACTTTCGGAATTCATTAGTAACTTTTTGTTGCGACTTAGCTTCTCAAAATTAAGTATAAAAAGTCACTTATGTCTAGTGTGTATGGATACCAGATAACTTGGCTAGCAGCTAGCAGCGTTAAAGACTTGCTGAGTTTGCTACAGTTTCCCTTTATGCAACGTGCGATCGCAGGTGCAATTTTAATGGGAATACTTGGTGGTTTACTTGGTAGTTTTGTTACCTTGCGCCAATTGTCTTTTTTCAGTCATGCGGTTGGTCACGCTGCGTTGGTGGGCGTAGCTATCGGTGTACTACTAGAGTTAAATCCTACCTGGATGCTGCTACCCTTTACGTTAGTTTTTGGGTTGGTCGTTCTCTACTTTATGGACAAGACCGATTTAGCTAGTGATAGCGTTCTCAGTATTGTCTTGTCTGGTGCATTGGCAATTGGTGTGCTTTTAAGTAGACTAATTCAAGGATATCGCGGCAACTTAATGAGAGTATTATTTGGTGATATTCTGGCTATTAACCCTACAGATTTAGTTTTGACCCTGTTGGTACTTGTCGGAGGTAGCATTTTTCTATTAGCAACCCTAAGACAGCAAATTTTGTTAACACTTAACCCTGCAGTGGCTAAAGTTCAAGGTATTCCAGTACAAATGTACCGTTATGGTTTTGTTGTTTTATTATCATTAGCTGTCGCTGTGGCGATTAAGGCTGTTGGCGTTTTATTAGTTAACGCTTTTTTAGTCATTCCGGCTGCAACAGCCAAGCTGATGACTCACCACTTCAATTGGTTTTTGTTATTGTCCGTCATTGTAGGTTCTATCACCAGCTTTGCAGGCATAATTTTATCGGGTCTTTTCAACCTCGCTTCTGGTCCTAGTGTCGTTTTGGTTCAATTCCTGGTATTCTTGGCTGTTTTCTGTTTGGCTAAATTAAAGTTCACTTTTGTCCCATAAGATTTTTTTTTAAAAGACTTGCCAAATCATTCTAGGTTTGCTAACATTAATAATCGTGGGAATTAAAAGAAAAACTTACCCACAACCCGCCGGGATAGCTCAGTCGGTAGAGCAAAGGACTGAAAATCCTTGTGTCACCAGTTCAAGTCTGGTTCCTGGCATTTCTCAAAAATCTACGTTTTGCATACAGAACAAGGGTTTTCGAGGTTGAAGTCAGAAAGGTGTAATGAAATTTTTGGGTACCTTAAGGTCAATTTAGAGAAAAAAATGGTGTAAAGATGGTGTAATCCTTATGTAGACTGGATAGTAGATTACACCATTTTAAGTTATGAAAACCAAAACGCCAACTGGCAGGGCTTATAAAGATTCTGTCAAAGCCATCCTTTTAATTTTACCGAGGGATTTGATACCTTTAGCGATACCTGACGCGCTACCTCAATTACCATTATCATTGACGGAGATATGGCAGAAAATCCTAGAGAATCCCCTGCCTACAGGCATGGGGTGCGTCAAATACCGAGATACATCAATCGAGGTTGCTGCACTTTTGGATACGGGTGCAAGCGTTAATGTTTTACCTTACAGCCTTGGAGTTCAACGAGTATGACCTACACCTCACCGAAGCTTCTTACTTTCGAGCAATTTATCGCTGAGTATGGAGATAATCCTCGTTACGAACTTATTGACGGAGAATTACGTGATATGGAACCAACTGGTCCTCACGAAGAGGTTTCAGGAAGCATTGCTGGAAGAATTTATGCTGAGATTCTTTGTGCTAATTTCAACTGGTTGATTCCCAAGACTTGCTTAATTAAACCACCCGCAGCAGAAGCGACAGCATTACGTCCAGATGTAATTGTTTTAGATAAAGCAAAGCTAGACCAAGAGCCACTTTGGCAGAAGGAACCAATTATCTGTAATGGCAATACTGTTAAGCTTGTTGCTGAAGTTGTCAGTACAAATTGGCAAGATGATTATGCCAGAAAGGTTGAAGAATATGCTTTTTTGGAAATTCTAGAATATTGGATTATCAACTTTCGCGGTTTGGGTGGTTTACAATTTATCGGAAGTCCAAAGCAACCGACCTTTACAGTATGTCAGTTAGTTAACGGTATTTATCAGCAACAGCAATACCGTTTGGGCGATATGATTAATTCTTTTTTATTTCCAAATTTACAACTCAAACTCGATGACATTATGCCATAAGTTTTCAAAAGCAAAATATAGAAATAAAATATAAATAAATCTCCCATCCGATCAAAAAGCTGATATTTAAAGATGACCGTCACTACTGCAAAATGGACGCTTGACGATTATCACCGAATGATTGAAGTCGGTCTTATTTCTGGTCGTCAAGTTGAACTATTGAATGGAGAAATCGTACAAATGCCTCCAGAAGGACCTGAACACGCCCAGTTGAGTACAGATGCAGCTGACTATTTACGTTCTTTACTTGGGGAAAAAGCACTTATACGTGACGCTAAACCCATAACAATACCAGAAACAAATTCCGAGCCAGAACCAGATTTAGCAATCGTTCAACCACTTAGACAACTTTACCGGACTCGTCACCCATACCCAGAAAATATTTTTTGGGTGATTGAATACGCAAACACTAGCTTGAGTAAAGATTTAGATACTAAACGGAAAGCTTATGCTCTATCTGAGATTAAAGAATACTGGGTTGTGGATTTAAAAAATCGCCTCATCAAAGTTTTTCGCAACCCGGTTGATGGAGATTATATTGAAGAAATAACGCTTACAGACGGTGAAATAACTCCAATCGCATTTGAAGAAATAAAAGTTTCAGTACGAAAGTTATTGAATTAATTAAACCTGTTAAAACTCCTTATTTAAAGTACAGCGGTTTCTGTAAATTACCCCTGCCGTTCTCATAACCAGGGTTAACACTTTTGTTATACTTTGCACGGGAACAAACAACAGATGAGCGATTCAGCTAGAATCTATGAACTATAAGGTTTTGGCTCTTAGCTGATACGCGATGTGCTGACCGCTCAAAGTATAGTCAGGTTTAGACAAATTATTGGGGGTAAAAGGGCGATCGCCATTCAAGGGGGCATGAGAGTAGTTGCTATAGCAATTACCAAATTTCAGTTAAATCCAAAATAAACCCTGGTAAAACATCTTCTCCGCTAAGAGTTTGAGGAAAATCAAGAATTTCGGCTTCTTGGTTGGGACGATAAATTTCTATTTGCTTATGCTTACGGTTAATTAACCAGCCCAAGGAAGCCCCATTTTCCATGTATTCCTTCATTTTAGCTCTTGTTTTTTCCAGGGTGTCGCTGGGGGACATTAATTCAACAACAAAATCCGGACATAAAGGAATATATTTTTCTTTTTCATCTTCGGTTAAAGTATTCCAACGTTCCATTTTCACCCAGGATGCGTCAGGGGAACGGTTTGCACCGTTGGGAAGTTTGAAGCCAGTAGAGGAGTCAAAGGTTTTTCCTAGTTTATTTTTCCGACTCCAGCCTCTTAGCTGATAATTTAAATCGGAATTTCTATCGCCAGTTATTCCCCCGGTTGGTGGCATGATAATTAATTTTCCCTGTGCAGAACGCTCAAATCTCAAATCTGGATTGTCTTGACAAAGCATAAAAAATTGCTCGTCAGTTAAATTGATATTGTTAATATCTAATTCTAGGATGGAAGGTAAGTTAATTGTGACGGTATTCATGATGCTGATGTAACTAGCGCTAATATATATTTTAATTTTGCTCCAGGTTAATATAGTCTTTTTTGTTCACGCGGAGCAATGGACTGGAACGTCGTCCAAGATGATTGACAATCATTACGGTGCTACTAACTTTATAAATCTTAAACCACCCGACCTATCCTAAATGAACATTTGGTCTCCCGTTATGCATAATCCTGGGAATAATTGCTCACGAACAAAAGTATTAAAACCAGATTGTAAGAAACCTCCGGCAATTATTTAAATTTATAACATTCGTTCTAGAATGCGCGATCGCAATATAGTTCAAGAGAGCAGAAACCTTTACTGTTCTTGCCTTTAGTCACAAGCAACCGTGAATTTATCATTGTTTATTTAACTTCACAATAACTAATCAGGCAACATTCTTTATACATTTTTTGTAGTACAAACTTCTGGCCTGTCAGCGAGTAGAGGCAATGCTATAAACAAAAATCTTTATAAACTTCAAGTGGGAAGTAAGCGTTCAGCCATCAGCTATCAGCCGTCAGGTTTCATGAGCTTAGTGGGGTGTTTAATAAGCTGAGCAAAAACGCCAAGAGAACGCCCGAAATGTGTTGACAAGCTGACTGCTGACGGCTAATAGCTGAACGCTTACAGTGGGAAAGAATAAAATTGCACTGATGATAGATAGCATATACTAACCTTAGGTAGAGAGGATTGATTGTAATTTAGATTTAAAATCAAAATCATTATATGTCAAAAAAAGGTTAGATGAACATACAAGAATCTATATCAGCAGCATGGGCAAAGATTCAGGGGATGATAGATGGTTTAATCATCTTGCTTCCTAACATTATTTTGGCACTTATTGTCTTTATCTTATTTTGGATTGCAGGTAGATTTTTTAGGTTTATAGTTAGACGCTCTACGCGCAGATATCGCCACGCACGGAATTTAGGACTGGTTCTCGGACGTTTGGCTCAAGGGACTATCATTTTATTAGGTTCATTTGTTGCTTTATCAATTGTTCTACCAACATTTCAACCAGGGGATTTGGTTCAACTGTTAGGTATCAGTGGTGTCGCGATTGGTTTTGCTTTCCGTGACATTTTGCAAAATTTTCTGGCTGGTATTCTCATTCTTCTGACCGAACCTTTCGAGATTAATGACCAGATTGTCTTCAAAACTTTTGAAGGAACTGTAGAAAATATTCAGACACGTGCTACAACAATTAGAACCTATGATGGTCGCCGTATAGTCATTCCCAATGCGGAACTCTTTACTAATTCAGTTACTGTGAATACTGCCTTTGAGAATCGCCGCTTGGAGTATGACGTTGGTATTGGTTACGGGGATGATATTGAACTGGCGAAGGAGTTAATTCTTGAGGCTGTACATAATACAGATACGGTGTTAAAAAACCCATCTCCTGACGTGCTGGTGATGGAACTTGCTGAAAGCACGGTGAACATCCGCGTTCGGTGGTGGATTACTCCGCCACGACGAGCTGACACTCTTGAGTCACGAGACCAGGTTTTGATTGCTATTAAGAATAAGCTCACAGCCCACGGTATTGATTTACCCTTCCCCACTACACAGATTTTGTTCCACGACCAAACAGAAGAAACCGATGGCGATCGCTCGCGTCAGCGTGAAGGATGGCCCGCCGGAAACGGTGAAGTCCCAAAGCCACGCACTATTAGTGATACTCTCAAAATGCTTGTTCAAGCACGAGCAGAGAACAACGGTAGTTAACTATTGCGTGTATCCACTATAGCAATCCTATTTCAAAATGGATGAGGTTTAACCTTGATTTTGCGCTAACCAAGCTTCCAAATCAGTTTGCCTTTTAGTCAACCGGATCGAAGCGGTTAACGAAAACAGCTAGTGCGATCGCTGGTAATATAGGGATAAGACAAATAACCCACTGGCTCAAACTCAACGGAGCAGTTTCAAATAAAGTATTCATCAAACTCCATTGGCTAAAGAGAATTTGCAGGATAACCGTGCAGACAATACCAATTGCAATGGCAGAGGTGTTTGTCTGGAAGGAGTGTGAGAGATTATTTGTTTGTACTACTTTACCAAAAAACTTGGCAAATATTGCTTTACCCCATTGGCTGATACTGAGTAAATAAACAATCCTAGCAGCAATCAGCCCTTGAATTGCCATTGTCCTTGCTAGACTTATATCTCCCATAGTGTGACGGACCCATTCAAACACCCCAAGAATCAGAATACAGTTAAAGACAGATACCAGCAGAATTCGCCAAAGTAGTTGTTTGGATAGCATTGGTTCTCGATGAGAACGTGGGGAGGAGTGCATCACAACTTCGAGCTTGGGTTCAAATGCTAGTGGGACTGTCATGATAATAGAGTTAACCATATTCAGCCACAATATTTGTAAAGATAAGATAGGTAGTTCCCAGGCAAACAAAACACTGACAAGAATTGCCATCAATTCGCCACCGTTCGTGGGTAATATGAAAGCGATCGCTTTTCGCAAGTTCTGGTAGACCGTGCGTCCTTCTTCAACGGCTGCTTTAATTGAGGCAAAGTTGTCATCTACCAACAGCATATCTGCTGCTTCCCTTGCAACATCTGTTCCTACCCCACCCATTGCAATACCGATATCCGCTTGTTTTAAAACTGGAGCATCCTTCACACCATCCCCCGTCATTGCTACCACTTCACCTCTTGACTGCAACGCCTCGACAAGAAGCAACTTTTGGTTGGGCGCAACTCTAGCAAACACCACTCCCGTTTCTACCGCTTCTTTCAGTTCGCGATCGCTCATCTGTGCGAGTTGCTGTCCCTCAAAAACCACCAATTCACCATCTTTGTGCAAGCCTAGGTTTTGAGCAATGGCCACTGCTGTTGTGACATTGTCACCAGTCATCATTTTCACTTGAATTCCAGCAGATTGACAAGCTTGAATAGCTGGGAAGACTTCTTTGCGTGGTGGGTCAATCATCCCTTGCAACCCAAGGAAAATAAGTCCTGACTTCATGTGGTCCTGAGTTAAAGAGTGACAGTCCGTTTCTACTGACTTCTTCGCAAAAGCCAAGACTCGCAATCCTTGTTTTGCCAGCATCTGTGCCTCTCGTTCCACGGAGATACGGCTGTAACAATTTTCATGATTAGTCATAAAGGGAAGGACATTGCCATGAGCATCTAATATGTATTGACATCGGCTCAGAATAGCTTCCACCGAACCCTTAACATAAACTGTTCTTTCTGATGCACCAGAAACTAAATATGAAACTTTTCTACGTTTATCCTCTTTACCCTTGCCATGCAATGTTGCCATATACTGATACGCAGAGTCAAAAGGTATAGTATCTAACCTTGGCATAGCCTCTGATAGCTTGGACTGACTTAAACCAGCTTTGCGGGCGACAACGACCAAAGCACCTTCTGTCGGATCGCCTACCACAAACCATTGATTCTGTCTAGGTTCCAAATGAGCGTCATTGCACAGCAAACCTGCAATCAAACACTCTTTTAAAGCAGGATTCGATGTTGGATACTGCGATTTAGGATGACTATATTTTTCCGTCGAAACAGGATTTAGAAATCTTCCGCCAAAATGAATGGGTTGGGGACTATCAATCTCCCTGATTGTCCCCTCTAAACTGTAACCCATACCGCTAACTGTATACTTTTGCTCACCAGCACAGATAAATTGTACTGTCATTTGGTTTTCTGTTAGGGCACCTGTATTGTCCGAACAGATAACTGTAGCACTACCCAGCATTTCTATAGCTGGAAGCTTGCGGATAATGGCGTTACTACGCACCATCCGCGCCATTCCAATTATTAAAGTAATAGTAATGACCGCAGGTAATCCTTCTGGAATAGCGCTTACCGCTAGCGCTACAGCGACCTCAAACATCTCTGTCCACGTGCGTCCCTGTGTTAAACCTAAGACCAAAGTCAAGCTTGCTAAGACCAAAATGATGTACAACAGGGTACGACTAAATTTATCAAACTTACGAATTAAGGGTGTACTCAAGCTGTAGTTCTGTTCAAGGGACTGAGAGATTCTCCCCAATTCCGTGTTATTTCCTGTTGCAACAACGATACCCCTTCCCTGTCCTGAAGTCACAAAGCTTCCTGCATAAGCCATATTATCACGCGCTGCTACAGGAGTATTTGCACTTAGGGAAGAAGTGCTTTTACGCACATTAACGCCTTGCCCAGTTAAAGCGGATTCATCAACTTGTAGGTTATGCACACTCACAAGTCGCAAATCAGCGGGAACTTTATTCCCGAAACACAAGAGTACTACATCTCCCGGTATCAATTCTCGTGCAGGAATACGAAGCTTTTGCCCACTACGCACAACTCTTGCTTCCTCTGTCACTGCTTGTGCGAGGGCTTTGATTGAACCTTCTACCTTTGATTCCTGCACATAACTAATCACTGCATTGAGAGCTGCTATACCCCAAATCACGATTGCATTTGTCCAAGAACCTACTAGAGCTTTGATAGCTCCGGCAGCTAGGAGAATATATAATAGTGGTTGGTGAAATTGCAGAAGAAATCTCAACCACGCTCTTTCTCTTGGGGTGGTAGTGAACTCATTCCAACCAAACTTAGCTCGTCGGTGCTCAACTTCAGTAGATGTCAACCCTGTTTCTATATCTGTATCTAGGAAAAAAGCAACTTCTCTATAATTAACCTGATGCCAATGAGCACGGGAACACAGATTAGTATTTGTGACTGACTTTCCAAGAGATATTGCCATAGTGAGTTACCTAATAATAATTCGTAATCCGTAATTATCAGTTCAACTACGAATTCGCGATCGCGAATTGATTTATTGTCTTACTCCCCTGGGTTCAAAGAAAGATTCGTAAAGTTCTTGAATTTCGGATACCATACTAGTGCGGCTAAAATGGTTCTGTACCCACTTCTTGGCATCATAGCCTGCAAACTGCCAGCGTAATGGGTTTGTCAAAACTTGACCTATCGCCTCTGCTAAAGCATCAGGGTTGCGAGGTGGTACGAGCAAACCTGTTTGATCGTGCATGACTGTGTGACGCAGTCCTCCTACGTTACTAGCAATAACCGGAGTTCCCGCAGCCATTGCTTCAATAGCTGCTAAACTAAATGGTTCATAGTCACTTGGTACAACACAAACATTTGCTGCTGCATAGTAAGTGGGTAATTGTTGTCGAGGAATTCTACCTGTAAAAAAGACGACTTTATCCAAACCGAGTTCTTTAACTAAAGCGCGGATTCGCTGCTGCTCTTGGGAATCGTGTCTCTGTTCCCGACTACCACCTATCAGATACAATCGGAAAAGTTTTGGAAGTTTGCTACAAGCTCGCACAAGTGTTTCAATTCCCTTACTGGGCTCGAACCGTCCTACATACACAATCACTCTTGCTTCTATAGGAATGGCTAATTTAACACGTGCTGCTGTGCGAAACGTAGAACCGAAATGTTGAGTATCAATTCCGCAAGGTATAACTTGAATATTACCTTCTTGAGAAACAAATTGTCGCAGGTCGGCTTCCTCTTGAGGACTGGTAGCAATGACACAATCTACACCTTCTAAAATTTGTCGTTCTACAGCTAGCCTGGTAGGAGTCGCTTCTAAATGTAGCTGTTGTCGATCATTCACTGCACCAATTGCATGGTACGTGTGTACCTGAGGTAATCCTAGATTGGACTTTAACTGCATCCCCACCCAGCCCGACAACCAAGAGTTTGTATGCAGTAGGCTATATTGATGACCGGACTGGCTCTGAAATTCCAGCCATGCTTGTACAAATTCTGGTAAATGATTAAACAATTCTTCCGGTGGAATATACTTAGTTGGTCCGGCTGTTAGGCGAATGGTCCGGCATATTGGTGTATGTTCTATGACAGTACTTTGATGGGGATTTTCACGGCGAGTAAACATATCGACTTGGCACCCTCGTTGTGCAAGTGCCATTCCCAGCTGGCGTACATAGATGTTTTGTCCCCCAGCCCCGTCTTTTCCTATTTCCGCCTCCGGATCGCTGTCCACTGAAATAAGTGCGTATTTGGGCTGGAGATGATAGTTGGCGATCGCACAATCCTGTTGTTGAAACGCAGTCATAGTCTCTTTTTCATCCTTATCAATACTCTCTAGTTTTTAACAGTTATCAGTTATGGAAATGCTCAATGATTTATAAAAAGAGTGCGATTACTGACAGCCAATATACTATGAGCGGTCAGTACTTCAGCTATCAGCTAAGAGCCAAGAACTTATAAAAGCATGGATTTTAGCCAAATCACTCATTTCAATTTATTCCCGTGCAAAGCGTAACTAATGGTAGAACACACAATCAGCAATTAGCTAATAGCTATTAGCTATTAGCTATTAGCCTTCATACAAAATTGAATTAGTCTTGAGCGTACTAAAAAAGCAGTCAAAAAAACAGGGGAAAATCGGGGGAAAATCGGGTAGATGCAAAGAAGAATTAAGAATTAAAGATGAAATATTTCTATGTAAAAACTGTTACTTTTGCATAGATTTTATACTTCATGCTTTCTTCGGGAGTTAAAAGTAAAAATTGATTCTTGCTCCTAGGCAAGAATCAATGGCGTGGTGCGATAGAGGAGTGTTATCTACGCTTTCAACTGAATACAGCTTATTTTGCTAAAGTGGAAAAAGTAGGGAGAAATCGGGTAAAAATTGGGGAGACACCCCTCTTAAAACTGCTTCAGACGGTAACCCAGTCCGTGAACTGTTTGAATGAAGTCATCAGGCGCACCAACTTCCCTAAGCTTCTGGCGTAAGCTTTTGACATGAGACTTGACGGTTTCTTCACTAGGTGGGGTCTCCAGCGACCAAACACGTTCAATGATCCCCGGTCTACTCAAGACGCGACGACCACTAGAAACAAGGAGTTCTAGGATTGCATACTCTTTGGGGGTTAAGTTCAACAGATGATCTTCGTAAGTCACTTCGTAAGTGCTGGGATTGATACACAAATGACCCCAAAACAGTTGTGCTCCTACTCTAGTACTACCCCGACGCAATAGCGCTCGCACGCGAGCCATGAGTTCTCCTAGATCGAATGGCTTGACCATGTAGTCATCTGCCCCCGCATCTAGCCCTACAATTTTATCAGCAATGGTGTCTCGTGCAGTTAGCATTAGGACTGGGATAGTAAAGTTGCGATCGCGTAGTTGCTGACAAAACCTAATCCCATCTAGTTTTGGTAAGGTAATATCTAGCAAAATTAAGTCATACTCTAGCGTTTCCACATAGTCCAATGCCATTTTGCCATCCTGCACGACATCCACCACATACTGGCGATTTGTAAGTGCTTCCGTCAGCATATCTGCAATTTGGACATCATCTTCGACAACTAAAATACGCATTGGGATTTGAGATTTTGATTGTAAATTTTTAGTTCTTCACTAAATTAAATTATTAACGATGATGAAGTGGCGCGTAGAACAAAAGTTAATTGCAGGTGGTTTTGGTCTCACCATCTTGTTGACTGGTATGTTGAGTTTCATATCATACCAAAATGCGGCTCGTTTAGCGGAAAGTACGGAGAAAGTCAAACAAACTCACGAAGTCCTAGAAACTCTTGTAGATGTTTTAGCTACCTTGAACGACGCCGAATCCGGACGACGTGGCTATATTCTCCTAAAAGATAAGTCGGAACTCAAGCGTTATAACCTTGCTATTCAAAAACTTGAATTAAAACTTAACCAATTGCAAAACAGTGTTAAAAAAGATTCACAACAGAAACAATTAGAAGAACTTCAGTCCCTCATCGCTCAACGACTACTTCTGTCTCAGCAGCAAATTATTCTTTTCCAAAAAGGTGTTTCCTTTAAATCAATCGACAATTTCTTAGCGAAAGAAAGCAAACTCAACTGGGACAGCATCCAGCAGGCGATCGACCAAATGCAACTTGAAGAACAAACTGCGCTAGATGTCCGGTTCCAACAATCCCAATCTAGCATCCAATCTAGAATGTTGATTGAAATGCTGGGGAGTTTTTGTACCTTTACCATCCTCTTCGGGGTTTATGCTCAACTTTACCGCCAAATGACAAAGCGCCAGCAAGCAGAAGCTTTACAACACAAGCTCCTTCAAGAAAAAGAACTGGGTGAACTCAAGCTTCAGTTTTTCTCAATGGCTTCCCATGAGTTCCGTACCCCTTTAAGTATCATTCTTGGCTCGGCTCAACTCTTAGAAGAAAGTCTCCCTACCGAACTTGAAAGACAGAAACTAAAAAATCTTTACCGCATCCAATCTTCGGCTCGGTTGATGACTCAACTCCTTTCTGATATTTTAACCTTGGCAAGAGCAGAAGCGGGAAAGTTGGAGTACAAAGCTGAGTTAGTGGAAATGCAATCTTTTTGTCTCAACTTAATTGAAGATATTCAAACATTGAGCGAATCTCGCCGTACTATTAAATTTGACAAGCATGGTAGTTCTACTCATGCATCTGTAGATGAAAAACTGCTTTACTCCATTCTTAGTAACCTACTTTCCAATGCTATAAAATATTCACCCCAAGGAAAAGAAATTTGCTTTACATTGAGATGCGAACCAGAAGCAGTCACATTCCACATTAAAGATGAAGGTATAGGTATTCCTAAAGAAACAATATCACAACTCTATGAACCTTTCCAACGGGGTGGAAATGTTAGAGGAATTATGGGTACGGGTTTGGGTTTGGCGGTGGTGAAAAAATGCTTGGATTTACATCAGGGAGAAATTTCTGTAGAGAGTGAGGTGGGAGTGGGATCGATTTTCACCGTCACAATTCCTCAAAATATAGAATGACAAGTGATAGCGAAACCTACACTGCTGCGTTGGGATACAATCAGCCTTCTTCAAACTGTTCTCGACTACCCTTGACAAAGTATGGGTAGTTGTTGAGATAATATATATGAATACTTTTACAAGACCAATAAGCTGAGCTTTTGTTGCTGGTAATGGAATCAAAGCAGTACCTCACGACTATCACCCGAACTACCCTGACTATCAATCTAGGGGGGTTGTGAGGCGAGCTTGCTGATTCAGAAACAAGAAGCTTTCTGACCCTCCGGATAACTCTTCCGGAGATTTTTAGCATTTTAGGACAAAAATTTACCAATAAAACAATCGCAATGACTTATTTAACTGATTTTGTGACTACCACTACCACCACTACTTTCACGCCGGGAGGGACGTGACGGTATTTGTTGCGTGCAAACAAAACTCACCCCTCCAGCTGCAATATCTGGAGGGGTTTTTCATTGATTCAACAGGAGATATAGCAAAAATGTACGACCATCGAGTGCTTGCGAGAGATATGGATTTGTTTCATTTTGAAGAACACAGCCCTGGTATGGTTTTTTGGCATCCAATGGGTTTAAGATTATTCCGTGCTATAGAAGACTATATGCGGCGAGTGTATGAATCTTATGGGTTTGAGGAAGTGCGATCGCCCATACTTCTCAGTCGATGGCTTTGGGAGAAATCGGGTCACTGGGAGAAATTTCGTAACGGTATGTTTGTTGTAGATAGCATGGGTCGCGATCGCTGTGCTGATGTGGAAGAGATAAAAACAGACTACGCCTTGAAACCAATGTCTTGTCCGGCGCACATTGCGATCTACAAAGTCCATAAGCGGAGTTATCGCGAACTCCCTTTACGATTTATGGAGTTTGGTATTGCTCACCGTAATGAACCCTCAGGTAGTCTTTCCGGTTGTATGCGCTTGCGTCAATTCGTACAAGATGACGCCCATATCTTTTGTCAGGAAGGTGACCTGATCAAAGAGATTAACAATTTTCTTGATATGGTTAAGGAAGTTTATGGGGCATTTGGCTACAAAAACTTCTCTATTCGTATTTCCCTTAGACCTGAGCAAAGACTCGGTTCTGATGCACTATGGGATAAAGCGGAAACGGTGTTAATGAAAGCGTGTGAGGTTTCGGGGTACGCCTATCAGCTTTTACCTGGAGAGGGTGCTTTTTATGGACCAAAAATCGAGGTCAGTCTTGAAGACCATCTCGGACGGTCTTGGCAATGTGGTACGATTCAAGTAGATTATAATCTGCCCCAAATTTTTGAACTTTCTTTTGTCAATCAAGATGGTAAACTCGAACAACCAGTGATGTTGCATCAGGCTGTTTTAGGTTCCATTGAGCGATGGATAGGGATTTTGTTGGAGAATTTAGAAGGAGCATTACCTTTATGGTTGGCTCCAGTCCAGATAGCTATAGCTCCAATTTCCTCTAAATCAGCAGATTGGGCAGAAATGGTATATAAAAGGTTGAAAAATCAAGGAATCAGAGCGGAAGTTTACGCAGGCGATCGTACAATTTCCAAAAAAATTCAAGAACTTTCTGCACGGAAAGTACCTTTAATTGCTGTTGTTGGTGAACGAGAAAAAGCTAACGGTACTGTTAATCTTCGTCGCTTGGGCTTCCCAGGTCAGGAAGAATTGACGGTTGAAAAGTTAGAGAAAGAGTTCAAAAACTGAGTAAGCCCTCAGCTATTAGCCATCAGTCGTAGCGCGAGTGAAATATATTTTCCAATAGATTAACAATATTTCAGGTACTAGCAACGTGTCAGAAACCCGGTTTCGCAGGAGTTACCGGGTTTCTAATCTTCGCTTATCCGAGCAGTATTGACACCTCTTCAGCTTATAAAAGCTGATAGCTGATAGCTGAAGGTTGAACACTTACCTTAAATCAGAGCTTTAGTTATCTTTTAACCCTAAACTCAAAATACCAAGGATTTTGCCAATTTGGTTCAAAAAGTATTCATTTAAATCAACTTCTATCGTTTGTTCTTCGAGTCGCATGAATTTCCAGTTACTTCCGGTAGTGACAGCACCAAATATTTGAGACACTAAGTTTTTCTTTCTTTGGTTAAAAATTTGAGCAGCTATCATTTCTGCCATACACTGTCCTAAACCAGCTTCTATATTCTCATTTTTTGCTTCTACAACAGCAATAACTGGTGAGGTTATAACTAACTGCTCTGGAGAACGACTAATCAGGTAATCGCAAAAACCATTAAGACCTTTTTCAAAATCAACGTTAAAGTCTTTACCGGAGAACAGGCTAACTTTCTGAGGATACAACCGCTTTAGTTCCAATAGAATTGGCGTTATAATCATTTCAGAACGGGATTTTTCTGAGTTAATCGCTAATGCAATTGGAGCATTAAAATCTAATGTTTCTTTTAAATATTCACTACAATTTATTTCTGTAATATCGGGAAATATATTTACAGATTCACTGATAGTGATGGCAAAATCTTCTCGAACCTTCTCAATATCGAATTGACTGTAAGGCATTGTTCCATCATGCTGTAGATAGCAGTTGTATTGTCAGCGTTCAGCAGTCAGCCATCAGCTATAGGTAACAATACGGTTGTTTAATTACCTGTTTATAAAGTGTTCGTAAAATATATTGCCCTTGCTGACTAATGAGGTGCTAATAGCTGAACGCTAAAGATTATAGCAGTTCACACAAGGGGTAAGTAGTTAGGATGTTGTTGTTAATTAAGGCATCCTATATGGGAACAATAATTCTAGATTAAATGTTAGACAGTGGAGCGAAGATGGTACGATTGTTTTCTGGATATGACATTCTTGAGCAAATCTATGCAGGTGCTCGTACTTTAGTCTATCGTTGTACAAGAGAAAGCGATCGGCAACCTGTGGTTATCAAGCTGCTACAACGAGAATATCCTACCTGGAGTGAACTTGTCCAGTTCCGCAATCAGTACACCATTTCTAAAATCCTAGATATTGACGGTGTTGTAAAAACTTACAGTCTGGAGAATTATCAAAACAGCTACATCCTAGTGATGGAAGACTTTGGCGGGATTTCCCTCAAGGATTATATTGCCAATAGTCCCCTTTCTTTACCAGAATTTTTCCAAATTGCGGTTTCTATTGTCACCATCCTCGACCAATTAACCAACTACCGTGTCATTCACAAAGATATCAAACCCGCCAATATCCTGATAAATCCCTACACCAAGCAAGTTAAACTGATTGACTTCAGTATCGCCTCTCTCCTAGCTAGAGAAACACAAAGTCTGATCAGTCCCAATGTACTAGAAGGAACATTAGCGTATATATCCCCTGAACAAACCGGACGCATGAACCGGGGTATTGACTGGCGTAGTGACTTTTACTCCTTGGGTATCACCTTTTTTGAACTCCTTTCTGGACAGTTACCCTTCACAGGTGATGACGCAATGGAGTTGGTGTATTGTCATTTAGCAAAGCAACCCCCTGCGGTTCATAGTATTAATCCTGTTATCCCTCCGATCCTTTCTGACATCATTGCAAAACTGATGGCGAAAAATGCTGAAGACCGCTATCAAAGTGCGTTGGGATTGAAGTATGACTTAGAAAAAGTAAGGCAAATATACCAAAAAACCGGAAAATTTGAAGATTTTGACTTAGGAAAGCGGGATATCTCTAATCGTTTTAGCATTCCTGAAAAACTTTATGGTCGTGAAAAGGAAGTTGAAACTCTACTTGCTGCTTTTGACCGGGTTACAGCAGGAAATCGTGAAATGATTTTAGTTGCAGGTTTCTCTGGTATTGGTAAAACAGCAGTTGTGAACGAAGTTCATAAATCCATTGCGCGACACAGAGGTTATTTTATTAAAGGTAAATATGACCAATTTCAACGCAATATTCCTTTTTCAGGATTTATACAAGCTTTCCGCGAGTTGATAAAACAATTACTTAGTGAAAGCAATGCTCAACTAGAGAAATGGAAAACCAAAATCTTAACAGCATTGGGCGAACAAGGTCAGGTCATTATTGAAGTTCTTCCCGAACTTGAAAGAATTATTGGCGGTCAACCCCCTGTTGCTCAACTTTCTAGTAGTGGAACTGCAAATCGATTTAATTTGCTTTTTCAAAAATTTGTTCAAGTTTTTACAAGTAAAGAACATCCTTTAGTCATTTTTCTTGATGACTTACAATGGGCTGACTCAGCCTCTTTAAAGTTAATAGAATTAATAATGTGTGAAAGTCATACACAGTATTTGTTACTGATTGGTGCGTATCGAGATAATGAAGTATCACCTACTCATCCATTCATGCTTACACTAGAGGAAATTACTAAAGAAAAGACAACAGTCAATACAATTCAACTCAAGCCTCTATCTCAAAAAGATTTAACTTATTTAGTGGCTGATACCCTAAATTGCTCTGCAGAAATCACTTTGCCACTTACAGAAGTTATTTATAAAAAGACTAAAGGAAATCCTTTTTTTAGCCATCAATTTCTCAAAAATCTACATGAAGAAAACCTGATTATCTTTAATTTTGACAACCAATACTGGGAGTGCCAATTTTCTAAAATTAAAGAATTACCCCTCTCAGAGAATGTTATAGATTTCATTGTCAATCAGTTACAAAAACTGCCATTGGCGACACAGGAAGTTTTGAAACTTGCTGCTTGTATTGGTAACAAATTTGATTTAGCTACCCTTGCTATTGTCAATAATAAATCTCAAGCCGAAACTGCTGCTGATTTATGGAAAGCATTGCAAGAAGGACTTGTTATTCCCCTAGATGAAGTTTATAAGTTTTATCAAAATGAGACTACTAGTAATCAATGGTCTATAGCTAATGATAGTGAAAAATTAACAATTAGCTACACGTTTCTCCATGACCGAGTACAGCAAGCAGCTTATTTTCTCATTCCTGAAAACCAGAAAAAAACAATACACTTAAATATTGGTCAACTTTTGTTGAAAAACACATCTGTAGCTGAACAGGACGAAAGAATTTTTGATATTGTCAATCAGTTAAATTACAGTATAGATTTAATCAATAATCAGGAAGAACTAAATGAATTGGCGCGGTTAAACTTAATAGCTGGACGGAAAGCAAAAGCTTCTACTGCTTATGTAGCTGCAATGAAACACTTCAGTTTAGCACTCTCCATGATTACAGCAGATAGCTGGCAAAGTCAATACTCTTTCACTTTAGCTTTACATGAAGAAGCTTGTGATGCAGCTTATCTCTGTGGTGACTTTGACCAGATGGAGCAATTAGCAGAGAAAGTGATTAATTTAGATACTAAGCTTCTAAATAAAATCCGAGTTTATGAAATTAAAATTCAAGCTTATATCGCACAAAATCATCTTTTTGATGCTTTTAAAATTGCTTGTAGTATTCTCCAATCAATTGATATTGATTTTCCAGAAGAACCTTCAGAAAAAGAAATTCAACAAGCATTTCAAACAGTAGCAGAAAAATTAATTCATAGAAATATTGCAGATTTAATTAACTTACCAGAAATGACTGAACCGAAGATTTTGATAGCAATGCGTATATTATCAAGTATGTTTTCTGCTGCTTATCTCGGTCGTCCCGAATTTGTGCCTTTGATTACCTTGAAAATGATTGACCTATCAATTCAGTATGGTAATACAGGAATGGCAGCAATTGGATATTGTACTTATGGTTTTCTTTTGTGTAGTGTAGTCGGTGATATTTCGACCGGATATGAATTTGCACAGCTATCTTTAAACCTCTTATCCAAAATAAATGCTACCTCACTACAAGCTAAAACTTTACTTCTTTATAATAGTTTGATTGGACACTGGAAAAATCATGCAAGTAGTTTTTTAAAACCATTGCAGGAAGTTTATCAAATTGGATTAGAAACTGGTGATTTAGAATTTGCTTCCTATGCTTTACATAATTACTCCTTTGGTTCCTATTTAACAGGTCAAGAATTAACAGAGCTTGAGCACGAAATGACAGCATACTGTGAGACCCTTAAGCTTCTCAAACAAAAAACTTGTCTTAGCTATGTTCAAATCTGGCAACAAACTGTTTTAAATTTGATGAATCAAAGCCAAGATGTATGTTATTTAATTGGTGAAGTATATGACGAAAGAATCATGTTGTCACTACATCAAGAAATGAATGATGTTACAGCAATATGTATGGTATATTTCAATAAATTTACTCTCAATTATTTGTTTGGTAATTTAACATCAGCTTTAGAAGAAGCAGTTAATGCCGAAAAATATTTGAGTGGCTTAGCTGGTCTGGTTATTTACCCTACTTTTTATTTTTATGATTCGCTTGTCAGGTTAGCAATATATTTTGATGTAGTAACATCAGAGCAGAATCAATTTTTAGATAAGATAAATTCAAATCAAGAGAAAATGCAGCATTGGGCAAATCACGCACCCATGAATTTTTTGCATAAATACTATCTTGTTGAAGCAGAACGGTATCGAGTTATCGGTGAAAAAAGGGTTGCAATGAATTATTACGACAAAGCTATTTCTCTTGCTACGCAAAACAAATATATTCAAGAAGAAGCCCTCGCCAATGAACTTGCTGCCAAATTTTATCTTGAATGGGATAAACAAACGATTGCTCACACATATTTAATTGATGCTTATTACTGCTATGCTCGTTGGGGAGCATTAGCAAAAGTAGAAGATTTAGAAAATCGTTATCCTGAATTACTTGCTTCCATTAAACAAGAGGAAAATTTTAACTTCAATACTATAGAGACACTCTCTATCAAAAGTACTGCTGGACAAACTGGTACTCTCAGTAGTACTAAAATTTTAAAAACATTAGATTTGGCAAGCTTTATCAGAGCTTCTCAAGCGATTAGTAGTGAAATTCACCTGGATAAATTACTTACCAATTTAATGGGTATCTTACTTGAGAATGCTGGCGCATCTAAAGCCGTTCTTATCTTACCAAAATCTGAAACATGGGTAATTGAGGCTATTGGTTTATCTGCAAACACAGTCACGCAAGTATTACAATCAATCCCCATTGAAGAAAGCCAAGATATTCCTATCAATTTAATTAATTATGTTTTGCGTACACAAGAATGTGTTATTTTAAATAACGCTTCACTTGAAA
The DNA here is from genome assembly GCA_035967975.1 of Scytonema sp. PMC 1070.18. Lineage (GTDB taxonomy): Bacteria > Cyanobacteriota > Cyanobacteriia > Cyanobacteriales > Nostocaceae > Scytonema. The sequence goes on along the minus strand of JAWQFQ010000117.1, from coordinate 5,024 downwards.
TTCAAAACCCAGAATCTAAAATTCATAATTTTAAAGACTTGTATATTATCCAACAAAAACCAAAAAGTTTGTTGTGTATCCCAATTCTTAATCAAGGAAAATTGATTGCTATTTTGTATTTGGAAAATAATCTCACTATTGGAGCATTCACTAATGATAGGCTACAAGTCCTCAATTTACTTTGCTCACAAACTGCAATTTCTCTAGAAAATGCCCGTCTCTACCAACAAGCTCAAGAAAATGCCCAACAACTACAACACTCCCTTGAAGATTTAAGACAAGCACAATTACAAATCGTACAGAATGAAAAAATGTCTACGTTGGGAAATCTAGTAGCAGGTATAGCACACGAAATTAACAATCCAATCGGTTTTCTTGGTGGGAATTTACAACCTACTCGCGAATATGTAAAAGATTTATTGACACTGATTGATTTGTATCAGACATATTATCCTAACCCAGTTACAGAAATTTCTCAAGAAATTGAAGATATAGACTTGGACTATCTAAAAGTAGACTTACCCAAAGTTATTGATTCAATGCAAAAAGCTGTTAATCGTATTCATGATATAAGCATTAGTTTGCGGACTTTCTCTAGAGCAGATACTAATCACAAAATTTTCTTTAATATTCATGAAGGCATTGACAGTACTTTAATGATTCTCAAACACCGTTTAAAAGCGTTAAACACTCGTCCCGCTATTGACGTGGTGAAAAACTATGGCGATTTACCACAAATCAAGTGTTTCCCTGGACAACTGAATCAAGTATTTATGAATCTGCTTGCTAATGCTATTGATGCTTTGGAGGAATCAAATACTGGTCGCAGTTTTAACGAAATTAAGGCTAATCCTAATTGCATCACAATAACTACCAAGATGAATGATAATAAAAATCAGATTATGATTAGCATTCAAGATAATGGGATAGGAATGACAGAGGAAGTCAAAGCACGAATATTTGACCATTTGTTTACTACCAAACTCGTCGGTAAGGGAACAGGTTTGGGACTAGCAATTGTCCGTCAAATTGTGGTGGATAAGCACGGCGGAACAGTTGAGGTGAGTTCTTCGCCAGGACAAGGAGCAACATTTGTCATATCTATTCCAATCCTACTCGAATAACTTATATCTTGCACCTCGCGTTTCGCTGAGCTAACTTTGCCTGATGAACAATCGCTCAAGAAACCCGGTATCTGGGAGATACCGGGTTTCTGTACTATGCAAAGTTGCTTTGGTAAACCTCTAGGTGAAAAACCATACACAGTCAATACTGCGTGGGATTTGCGAAAATTAGAAACCCGGTTTTTGGAGCTTTAACCATTCTTAACCGAGTAGTATTGAGTCAGATTTATCTGACTTCAGCTTTCAGCAAGAAATTTATTTCTTGGCTCTATCCCTTGGAGTATTATCTCCACATCTAGTATCAATACAACATCAGTATAAATCATCTTTATGGCTATAATGCTTGAATAAATATAAAACACTAAGTAACATATATTACTTCTTTTTATAAATAATCATAGTATTTACTCTTGAAATTTTCTGGATTGCTATCGTTACTCCGTATTTTTGCAGAGAAGATGCTATTTATGAATTAAAAATATAAGGGTATTTAAAAATAACTTTATCCTTTTAATGTGAGAATTAAAATTTCTTTTATACGGTTAATGTTTTAATAATTAAACTGCAAATTTTGCAAATTTCAATATTAGATGAAATAAGTAGATGAAAAGTATCACTACTTAAAATCAACGCTCATTCATCTAACAACATTCTAAAAATTCTCAGTTAAGCAGCTATGTTAATTACACCAAAACCCGTTTTCAATAACAGATCCAGCAAATTCTTCTCTGGTAATTGTGCTCTCATTGAAATTTTGAAACAATGGGGAATTAAGCATTACATTGGTGTCAATGGTGGTGGCGTCATTAAAGTGGCGCAACATTTATTACCTCTAATACATCTCGAACAACTTGATGATGAGTTACCACGAATGTTGACAATGAATGAATATATTGCTGGTTTTGCTCCTATTGGTTACTATTTGGCAACAGGAACCCCTGCGGTAACAATTTTGACAACTGGAGCGGCAACAAAGCTGGGTCTATGTGGTTTGACAGAAGCAAAATTGCATAACATTCCAGCCGTGTATCTCATAGCCTTAAACTCAACCCAAGTGTATGATCAGGCTCCCTTACAGGATGTTACCGTCAATGGGATGAATTTGCTTGGACAGTTGCAAGCAGAGTTGGATGATGGCTGTGTCGTTATTGATGATTTGAGTGTTATTGAAGACAAACTCTGGAAGGTGCAAAAGATTTTAAGCCAGTCACGACCAGTTGCGATCGCATTTCACCCAGATATTCTTTCTCAAGATGTCGATATCAATCTACAATCTTTCTCCATTCACAACACTCATAGTGAAATTAATTTTTCAGATATCGATACACTGGTCAGTCAACTCACCCGAATCCAACCAAATCAGCGAGTTATCCTGTATGTTGGTGACGAGGCAGCAAGATATGAACATATTAACACTCTTATCGATGAGTTATCGTATCGCTTACAATCACCTATTGTCTGGTCTGTTAATGGAGCCAATGCGGTTAGTGAAACCAATCTCTATGGATATGGACATATCATGTTTGGCGGTAACGACCGAGCAGTCGAGCTTTGGCGGAGCATCAATGAAGACGATGTTCTGATTATGATAGGACTTGACCCATATGAATATGTTCTTAACTGCGAGCTAATTCACGCAGGACAAGTATGGCATTTGAGTAACTTTGAGCGTCCTTACGGTCATAAAAACGGTACTTTTAAGCACCGAGCAGCTTTTGAGTATCGGAAAGTGCGTGGTGATATTGCCCAAATCCTCAAGGAATTGCTGAGTCAACTGCCAAAGACCGAGCATTTGTCTAGTATCAATATGCAGCTAGAGAGCCTAAATACCCGCGAAATTTCTCGTGTAGTACATCCAGAGACTGTAGATTTAGTCTCTTTCTACGAAAAATTGCAGCAGTATTGGCAACCTAATAGTATTGGTTTTGATGATGTTTGTATGTGTTACAAAGACCGCCCTTACCTCATGCAACGTCGCCACCCTAATATTAAGTTTTACTCAATGTATCATGGCTCAGCGATGGGTGGTGCCTTTGGGCTTGCTTGTGGTGCAAAACTTGGAAACCCGTCTCTGCATACTTTTGTCTTTTCTGGTGATGGCTGCTGGCGCTTGTATGGAGGTGCGCTTGCTGACGCTAATCAGTTGGGGTTACGTTTGTTCATCATTAACAACAGCAGTTACGGAATCATTGAACAAGGCGCACCATTCATTCTTCCTGGTGTTAATAGTTCCCGTTATCATGCTGAGCTAAACAATATTGATTTTGTTGCGGCTGCTTTGGCGCATGGTTGGGATGGTTATAGATTAAAGCCAGACTTGAGCAATTTATCCGAAATTATGGATGCTTGCTATCACTCGAATCCTAAGTCGATTTTAGTTGAAGTACCAGTAGATTCTACGCAAGTTATTGGTCTTAACCCCCGTGTTTGGAATCTTCGAGGCGAGTGTTACTTGTAATATCATGCCAAATAACCCCTCGACCCCACTATTTCTTGGCTGATAGCTGAAGTGCTGACCGCTCAAAGTATAATTTCATCTAACTACTTTGCCAATTTAGGTTCATGAAGGGGAACAGGACCCAGCGCCACATCACCCCAGCGCATCACACTTGCACAGGCGCTACTTGCTGCACCAAAGCCATAAACCAAAACCAAATCATTTTCGCGAATTTTACCCATCTGTGCAGCATGGTATAAATTGGCTACAGTTAATGCTGGTCCAATGTTGGCATAGAGAGGATAGAGGTTAATTGTGCGCTCTGGGTTGATGCCTAGTACACGTATACAAAAGTTCGCAAACCAAGCAGTAGGTGTATTGAAAATGAAAAAGTCGATTTCATCTAAGGTCACACCAGCAGCGGCGATCGCACCTTCAGCACATATACGCAGAAGTTCTGTAGCGGTTTCACCAAGAACCTTATTAGTGCCCTTACTTACCTGCATACGGAGTCGAGGATTACCCTGTTCATCCTCTTTAACTCTAAACACGAATTGGTCGCACAGCACACTGGTATTAACTGTCTTTGTACCTAGGACGCCCTGATTCACTTCCAGTGGACTAACCACGAAAGCTCCTGCACCATCACTAAAAAACCATGACAGAGTATCATCCTCATCAAAAAAGCGAGAATAGGTGCATGAAATAACTACCAACACATTGCGATAGGCTCCAGCTTGTACCAAAGCACAGGCTGTTTGCAGTGCAACTGGTGTGCTACCACACGTAGCGTCCAGATTCCATGCACCACTTTGCAGTCCCAGTTCACGGGCGAGAAAAGCAGCATTTCCAAACCCAATTTGTTCAGGTAAGAAGGAGGAGACAATCAAGAGATCTACTTCATCAGGGGAAAGCTTTGCTGCTTCTAGAGCATCTTTCGCCGCACGATACTCTAGTGTCAGCGACGATTCACCAGGAGCAAGTACTCTCCGCTCAATAGTTCCACGAAATGGATCTGATAAATATGGCATCATCTCCAGTTCAAACTCGTTGCTAGGAGTATATTTAACAGGCGAAAAAAGCCTAGCCAAGTTTTTTTGCTCAGCTTGAGCAATCAACTCCGGGTAATTTTCTCTGTAGTAATCGTTTGTACGAATTAAGCTTGGGAAACTTACTGAAAGTGAGCGAATACCTACTGGATTGTGCATTTCTAATGCTTAGCTTTTGCTCTTGTGAAATTATCTATTCGACTTTAACTCTACTTCCATTCCTAAAACCTTACGGTATTTGCGGAAAAAAGGTGGGACTGTACCTATTTGTCCCAAGTTAAGGCTGTAAGGCAGTTGGAGTTTCCCCCTCTCCTTGTCTCCCATGTATGGTTCCGTCAACTCATTTGGAGTTAATCATATAGAGATTTTCCCCCCTTTTTAAGGGGGGCTAGGGGGGATCAACCAGTGCTTGAA
>JAWQFQ010000116.1:0-26967 GCA_035967975.1 Scytonema sp. PMC 1070.18 | reverse complement strand
GTTGATAGTTGATAGTTGATAGTTGATAGTTGATAGTTGATAGTTGATAGTTGATAGTGGTTAGTTGTTAGTTGATTGTTACGACTAACCACTAACCACTAACAACTAACCACTAGCTGCTAAACATTTCCGCCAACAGGCATCATGGTCATCAAAGGCCAATTTTTATCCTTCTCAGAAATTTCGGTGACTTCTAGAGGCCATTGGATGTTGAAAAACGGATCGTCGTAACGCAGACCCCGTTCATACCCAGGTGTGTAAAACTCTCCAACTTGGTATACAACCTCAGCACCGTCTGTTAGGGCTTGGTAGCCGTGGGCAAACATTTCTGGAACGTATAAAGCACGACGATTTTCTGCGGTAAGTTCCACACCAAAATGTTGAAGGTAAGTGGGAGAATCAGGACGCATATCAATAATGACATCATAGATAGCGCCACTGGTACAGCGGATTAATTTTGTTTCCGCTGCTGGAGGAAGTTGATAGTGCATTCCCCGCAGTGTCCCTTTTTTGTAGTTGAAAGACAGGTTGCATTGGGCAACTGTTGGTTTTAATCCGTGTGCTTCAAACTCTTTGGCACAGAAACTTCGGGCGAAGAAACCACGGTGGTCTTGCTTTTGATCCAAGTCTACGACATATGCATCTTTGAGTCCTGTTTCAAGAAAAATCATGGCTTACCTCACTTTTGGTTCTAATTGTTAATTGTTAATTGTTAATTGCTAATAGCTAATTATTCATTGATTTTTTACAATTAGCTATTAGCTGTTAGCAGTCTTCACGGTAATTTTACATTCGCTTGAGACTGCTATAGTACTTCTTTGTTCACCTACACGCCTACACCCTTGATATTGGGTAACTCTGGTTTTGCAAAAGTATTATCCCAGTATTGGGTGCAAAGTTCTGGACGTTTCGGAGGATTGGCGGTGTAAACAAAAAACAGCGCGGACCTTTCTTCTTTACGTAAAGTTCCATGATGTAATGTTGTTTTTGGGTCAGTAAAAATAACAGTACCCGCAGGTCCAGGACAAGATTTCCATTGGTTTTGAGGAATGATTTCCTTTAGCTGTTCATCTGTAATACCCACATGGTTTGCTTTCCAAAGTTTGGAGTAAATCCGGAGATACTTCAAACTGAATGTGGGAGTTAAAGATACTGGAATATATTCAAAAGGACCGTGTTGTTCTTCTACATCGGTCAAATAGATGATGATTTTGACCATGCGGCGGTCTTCTGAATCTTTGTGCCAGAGGAGGGTGCCAAATTGGTTTTCGTTGGGAAAGTCTTTGCGTAAATGTACGCCCTGAAAGGCAACGGGAAGACCAATGTAATTTTCACTGATATTTAGTAATCTTTGTTGGCTACCCCACTGGGAAAACTCTACTAAGTCCGTAACCGTGTAAATTTGTGGTAGTCGTTCTTTGAGATTGCTGTCATTTGCAGCACTCATTCTTGATAATTGTGTTTGAGTTGCCTGGACAAGGTAAGGAGTCATCTCCAATCCCAACTCTTGAAAGGAGGTCACATAAACCCCCTCTTTTTGAAGAGCATCGACAATCACGCGATCGCGGTCTTCTAAGGTCGGTAAGTTTCTGGAATGGCGCACAAGAGCTGCTTTGTAAGATAAATCCGATTTCAATTCCAATAACTTGTTTATAATGTTCCTCATGGCATTATGATTTGTTGATTTGGTAAATTTAGGGTAAAGAGTTTATATGTTACCTGTTATATTTTTCGACTCTTTCAGAAGAAGGCGTTCTAGTTTCTGCCATTTTAAACTCTCGTATAGGCAGAGCTTCAAAAACAGACATCACGACTAAAGCCACAAAAGGAGTAACTGTTTTGATAGTGAACGTAGGCCATCTTCGCAAAGCACCTAAGAAAACCTTCAAGTTGGCAGCTTTAAAACTTTTCAGAATCATCTGCCTGCAAAACTTCTTAGAGTACCCGCATGCCTCTAGTTTTAGCAACACTTCAGAGGTATGTTTGTATTGCATGAGTAGAGCTGATTTTGGCTCTTTTTGCCAATAACTCACACCTACAATACATTCTATATAAGTATCTTTAGTCACAATCATTTTACCATGAGCTGCACAATACCCAGCGATGTAAGCTAGAGATATCCAGTTACTTGAAGCATCTGACCAAATTTGAAGTGAGCGTTGTGCCAATTCAGTACGGTATATTGAAGCGGTCAAAAAGATAACTGCGCCAATACTTTTGTCAAAACAGTATTCAAATATAGCTTTTCCGTCGCCTTGACCGTCTTCATTGTCTACATCAAACCAACGGTTACCGACAATCGTTGGTGGGTGGACAGGTTCGCCAGTGATTTGATTGCGACCAGAAAAGTTGAGAAATAATAAACCTAAATCTTCATGTTGTTTTAATTTGTTGATGACAAATGGAACGGCTCTATCTTCTATAGGATCGTCGTCGCCAATAGTCCACACATATTTTGTAGTTGCGGATTTCACACAATGAATAATATTCCGCATCACACCAATATTTTCCGAATTTCTGTGGGATCTAAATGTAATCTGACTGAGAATTGTCTGCCACTTCTCAATAATTTCCTGAGTTTTGTCTGGCGAACAATTATCAGAAACAAAAATCTCACACTCTGATTCAAAACCCTTGATAGCCTGAGCAATCCAAGCCAATTGTTTATCGAGGAGTTCGGCACGATTGAAAGTGGGGATAGCGATGGTGAGTAGTTTATTCATTGTTAGGGTGCGATCGGGGAAGACCTTGTACTTCAAGGAGATTTCTTAGAGTTAGAAAAACCTACAAATTCACAATTAATTTGTAGGTAAATGCGATTTAATGTTCTTGGAAGCATTCAGCTTTCAACCATCAGTTGAAGACTTCAGTGTATTTTATTCTGAGTCTCAGGCATTCTACCCTAGCTTCTTCGCCCAAAAGAAATTTTTATCAATTTGTTGGGTACGAATCAGGTATTCTAACTGCTTCAAACGAGTAAATCCTCTAGAAGTGAAAGTCTCTGCAGTCATATCAATTTGAGTGAATACATCGTACAACTGCTTTGCCCCTAGCTGGGCATTCCAATCACATTTAAACCCTGGTAAAACGGTGTTAATTTTCTCAAAAGAAACTCGATAGCTACGATTGTCTGCGCTGCTTTCTCCAAAACTCAATTGACAGCCAGAGAAAACTTCAGCAATAATTTCAGCAATTTCTTTGACACGATAGTTGTTGGCTGTATCTCCTACATTGAAGATTTGGTTGTGTACAATGTCACGAGAAGCTTCAAGGGTGCAAACAATTGCTTTACAAATATCTAGGGCATGAACTAGGGGACGCCAAGGTGTACCATCGCTAATCATCTTGATTTCTTTAGTCGTCCATGCTAAACCCGCTAAGTTATTAAGCACGATATCAAAGCGCATCCTTGGGGAAGCACCAAAGGCTGTAGCGTTCCGCATGAAGGTAGGAGAGAAGTCATCGCTAGCGAGTGGTTTAACATCTCGCTCTACCAACGTTTTACATTCTGCGTAGGCGGTTTGAGGATTGACAGGAGATTCTTCTGTGACATCACCCTCAGTTGCTACACCGTAAACACTGCAAGAGGACATATAGACAAAGCGACGCACGCCCGCTTCTTTTGCCAATGTGGCAAGACGAACTGAACCTTTATGGTTAATCTCATAAGTAATATGAGGTGCTAGCTGTCCGGTGGGATCATTGGATAGTTCCGCCATGTGAACGATCGCATCCACACCTTGCAAATCTTCTAAGGAGATATTGCGGATATCTTTGTTTAGGGTTTTGGCTGTCACTTCAGTACCGTTATACAGCCAACCTACTTTGTAATAGCCAGTATCTACACCAATAACTTCGTGACCACGTTCAATCAACAGGGGAGGTAATAAGCAACCAAGATAACCTTCAGTACCCGTGACTAAAATTTTCATTGTTTTCAATTCCTAAATAGTGAGTTAAGTTCAATAAACTTTGTTGAAGGGTAAGCGTTCAGCACTTTAGCCGTCAGCAGTCAGCTTTAAAACATCTTTTCAGTCATTTTCAGAGGGTTTTCATAAGTTAATCAAAAACCTTTATTGCTGATAGCTGATGGCTGATAGCTGATAGCTGAACGCTTACGTTGAAGCCATCTAGAAATTTTACCTTTTTCTAGTAACACAATGAGCTTTAGAAACTCAAAAAGTTACGTATTTATGGTTGCAAAATTTTGCATCATCTCTACGTAAAGTAGCACATCTTTCTTAAAGTTTTGCAGTCGAGAGTGATGTAACTTTCATGAACTTTCTCCAAAGCCTTCTGAAAAAGGTATCCCGCCATCCCGACCAAGCCGTCATATCAAGGTAATGGAAAAACAGAGATTTCTTAGGATGAGTGCATTCTGCTTTTAATCCTGCATACCAAGGTTTGGGCGTATTGGTATAGTGAATGATGCCGGGATGGTGAATCAGTTCTTCGTATATATCTTTGGCATGAGGGCTTTCTTCCCAGGAAGCATAATCATAGATTTTAGGCATTTGATTCCATTTGGGATGAAGTTCTCCCCATTTACCTGCAAGTATTGCATTTAGACCATCTTGGTCATCTCTCACAATTCCTCTATATTTTTGAACGTGTTCGAGGACTTTTTTTCCTATGTTTTCTGCTCTCCACTTCTCCAAATTAATGACTAAAAGACCAGCGTTAAAATACTTATAGTCTGGAGAAATTCCCAATTCTTTATAGTTCTTCAACCCATCCGACATTGAGACATAGAGCTGGATATCGTCTTGAACTGCTAATATATAATTGTCTTGAATGTCAATGTCCCATAATTCTGCTAAATTTCCGGTCACTACCATGTCACTATCTAAATAGATAGCTTTCTTAAAATGTTTGGGTAAAATATCTGTGATAATCAGTCTATAGTAAGTAGGGATAGTAACGTGTCTGGTTAATACTAAATTTTGGAAAAGCTCCTGACTTGGTTGTAACCAAGAAATCTCAATCTGTTCTGATTTTAGAGAATTAATAATTTTTTGTTTATTATTTTTTTTAATTCCTCCATCTAGAATGAATAAAGCTATTTTGCGGTTCTTACTGAGATTTGCTATTGCAGAACGCACTGTAACTGCTAGGGGCATTGCATAATTATTATCAGCAGCACAAACCAAAACAATTGGTTCGATTTGAGTGTTTGGGGACATAATTTTAACTATGAAGAAACATTCAAGAGAGTTTTTGCAGAAAGAATGATTTTTTGACAGTTATCAGCTATCAGCTTTCAGCTTTCAGCTTTTTTTAGATAGGTCGGTATTTAATTAGATTAGGGTAAGCACCGTAACAACCTTTCAAAAATTTGTTTTGCTTGCTGACTGCTGAGGTGCTAAAGTGCTGAAAGCTTAAAAAGCATAATTGATAACTGTCAAAAGCTCTGTTATGTTGAAGTAACCGCAGCTTGCAAGTGAGATTGTTCAGGAATTTGTGCGACAATCGCTTTGCCGATTTCGATGGAGGAGGTTGCTGCTGGGGAAGGAGCATTGCAAACGTGGACAGAGTTTTGACCTTGAATAATCAAAAAGTCATCCACCAATTTTCCATCATTCATCAGAGCTTGAGCACGAACTCCTGCATGGGTGGGAACTAAGTCTTCCGATTTAACTTCGGGAATCAGTCTTTGTAAACTTTTTGTGAAGACTGCTTTACTAAAGGAACGAATAATTTCTTTGATTCCTTCATCAGCGTATTTAGCGGCTAGTTTCCAGAAACCGGGATAGGTCATGACTTCTGTAAAATCGCGTAAGTCAAAGTCAGTTTTGTGATAACCTTCACGTTTCAGGCTTAAAACCGCATTGGGTCCGGCGTGGACGGTAGTATCGATCATCCGGGTAAAGTGAACTCCCAAGAAAGGAAAATCTGGGTTGGGAACTGGGTAAATCAAACCTTTTACCAAGTAGCGTTTTTCTGGAATCAGTTCGTAATATTCTCCCCGGAAAGGAACAATTTTTGCTAGGGGGTCTACTTTGCTCTTTTTAGCAATGCGATCGCTATGCAGTCCGGCACAATTGATAACAAAGCAAGTTTTAAAAGTACCTTTGTTGGTTTCTAGAGCGTGATAGTTACCACTCTTAACTATCTTTTCTACTTTGGTATTTAGCAGTAGTTCTCCCTCTTGTTCTTGGATGATTTCTGCGTATTTGAAACAGACTTGTTTATAGTTGACGATCCCCGTAGAAGAAACGAAAATTCCCCCTATACAGCTGACATGCGGTTCAATTTCCTTAACTTCTTCAGGAGAAATTCTTTTCACGTCTATGCCATTTTCCAAGCCTCGCTTGTAAAGATTGTCCAAAGCAGGTAATTCTGCTTTGTCAGTAGCGATTATGACCTTCCCGCAAATTTCATGGTCAACCCCGTGCTCCTGACAAAATCTCACCATTGAGTCACGTCCGTCACGGCAAAATTTGGCTTTAAAACTCCCTGGTTTGTAGTAGATCCCAGAGTGAATTACACCACTGTTGTTACCAGTTTGGTGACAAGCCCAGCTGCTCTCTTTCTCTACAACAAGAATGCGTGCTTTGGGATAGCGTTTTCCTAAAGCCATTGCGGTGGACAGACCAACGATTCCCCCGCCTATAATTGCAAAATCATACATACACAATTACACCAGAAAACTAACAAAGAATTATGAATTATGAATTATGAATGAGAGAAATTAATCATTCATAATTCACAATTATTTACCATTTTTTCCAAGGGGCTTTACCACTTTTCCACAAATCTTCCAGGTAGTTTTTATCGCGTAAAGTGTCCATTGGTTGCCAAAAGCCATCATGTTTATAAGCAGATAGCTCGTCCATTTCTGCTAACTTTTCTAATGGGGTTTTTTCCCAAACAGTGCTATCATCAGCGATGAGATTAATCACTTCAGGTTCTAGCACAAAGTAACCGCCATTAATCCACGCTCCATCTCCTTCTGGCTTTTCTCTGAAGCTACTGATTTTGGTTTGTTCTTGTCCCAAAACTATTGCACCGAAACGTCCTGGTGGTTGAACTGCTGTGAGTGTCCCTAAAGTCTTTTGCTCTTTATGGAAATGAATTAAAGCAGAAATATTAATATCGCTGACGCCGTCACCGTAGGTGAAGCAAAAAGTTTCATTTCCAATATGTTCTCGTACTCGCTTTAAGCGCCCACCTGTCATTGTGTTGTCGCCTGTATCAACTAAGGTAACTCGCCAAGGTTCAGCCTTACCACAATGTACATTCATCTGATTGAATCGCATATCAAAGGTAACATCAGACATATGTAAGAAGTAGTTGGCAAAATACTCCTTAATGACATAACCTTTGTAGCCGCAGCAGATAATGAAATCATTTATTCCGTGGGAGGAGTAAATTTTCATAATATGCCATAAAATAGGCTTACCTCCAATCTCCACCATTGGCTTTGGTCTCACGCTTGTTTCTTCACTAATACGTGTACCAAGCCCACCAGCCAAAATCACTGCTTTCATGGAATTATCTCTTAATTTTCAGGTAGATGATTACTTTCCGCAAATCTTGTGCCTATCGCAATAAGTGAACCCCAGGCGTTATAGTAGAAGCTATGTACCTACTCTGCTTGTGCTTCACATCACGAGCTTAATGTACACAAGATGAGAATTTACTTATTTTTGAGTCCAATAGAAGAGGGATTCTTATCAATTTTCTCAGTATATAATCTAGCCGTAATTCTAACCAAAAGTATAAAGACAATATAAATAAAATGATTTCATGTGTGAAAAAATGAAAAAGCTTTTTTCTATTTAAACATTATGTAAGCTACTCTTTCATTAAGTATTTAGTTAAGAAAAATAAATATAACAATCCCTAATTATCGCCAAGTCCGGTTGAGCACTTATACCAATTCTTTATAAAATGGCACGTTATGAACCCCCCTGCAGTCCTCTCACTTGTGAAGGGATACCGATAGGCAGAGGGAGTAGAATAGTATGCATCTTCAATATAGAAACCGTATTCAGTACAAATTGTTGTAAGAGTTTGTACAGTACGTTTTATGTCGATTTTGGATAGTCTAGGACTTACGCTGTTACGTACTGGTAGAAGAGAGTGGGAAAAAGCAGTTTTTTGCACATGAATAGTGTCCACAGTGTACGAGCAGCGACTGAGATGCTTCAAGAATTTTAAGAATTATAAATATTGATAAGAAGCACCTTGACTGCTGACTGCATCAGGAAAATGTGGAACAGTGTAATTGTTGTATTGTTTTAGTTCATTTGTCCTGAAAGCCTTGGGGCTTGCAAAAAAGTGTCACATTTGTTTTCTAAAACAACGCAAATGCTACTTAAGGCTTGCTGGTAATTCTCCATATCTTCCTGTTGAAGGGCAACTTTAGCAGCTTTTTGCAAATCTTCAACGGCTTGCTTATGGTGTATGTTGGATTCTCCACCGCCGTATTGGGCTAATTCATAGCGTACTATACCCCGTTTTAGATAAACTTTTGCCAGGTTAGAATTCACAGACAATGCTTGGTTAAAGTCATTAATCGCCTGTTTATACTCTTTCTCAAAATCGCTGCTGTACTGAGCGATTTGATAGCGTACTAACCCCCTTTGGAACAGAGCTTCAGCACGATCTGCATGGAGATTTAAGGCTCGGTTAAAGTCTTCTATTGCCCTTCTATAGTCTTGCTGAGAATCCCCACTGTATTTAGCAACTTGAGCGCGGACAATACCCCTTCTGATATAAGCTTCGACTTCATTGGGATCGCGACTCAACGCCATGTTGTAATCTCCAATTGCTTGGCTATACAGTTTATCTGGATCGCTGCTATACTCGGCAAGGGCATGGCGTGCATTACCCCGGTTCACATAAGCTTTGATCTCGCTAGGGTTGATGCGAATTGCTTGATTAAAGTCTGAAAGGGCTGCTTCATACTCTTTCAGGTTGTAGTGAGCATTACCCCGATTGACATAAGCTTTGGCGTGATTTGGCTGCTTCTCAATGGCGTGACTGAAATTTTCGATCGCTTTTTCGTAGTCTCGCACCTTGTAAGAGGCATGCCCCTGCTTGTAGTAGTCTGCGAATTGTTTGGAATCGCCTTTATCTTTCTTTTGAGAAGACACTAAGCTTTGCTGAGCGTAAGTGTTTTGGGCAATATAAGGGCGATTTGTAAATTTAATTGCTAAATCTAAATACCCCAATAATCCAAAACCAAGTAAACCGAAAATAACAGGGAAAAATCTACCTCTCTTTGGTGGTTTATAGTATGGCAAATTTTGAGAGAGTACAGTATTGCGATAGTTAGCGCGGGTTAATGGAACGACTGGTTGTGGTAGGCGTGATGGTTGAGTTTGACGCTTTCTTGATTTGGCTTGTGGTTTTAGATGCTCTTTTCTGGCGATCGCCTGGTGGGATGGAAAGGGATCGCGTCCACCCAAGCGCAAGGTTCTTTCGCACCACGGACATTTGTCCAAGTGACTGCTGTAGCGATGCTGGGGGTTGCTTGTACAGGTTACTAAGGAATTTTCTGCTTCAGCCAGTGCTAGCAGCCATGTTTGAGCACTGGGGCGCAGAGAGGGATTGGTGTGACCATCTTCAAAACAGCGTATAAATAGATCCTGCAAGCTGGGATGGAGAATTTCCCACGGCGGTGCGATGGGGGTAGGAAGGTAGGGTACGCGTTTTTTCTGACTATATGTAAAATGACCCTGTGCGATCCGTACTTCGTAGGTTGGTGGGTCACCGACACCTTGGTATATACCAGAAAATGGGTGTGTCCCTTCCATTAATAGTTGGAAGATTAGCACTGATAACCCGAATAAATCGTGGCCAAAAGTGCGATCGCATTCCGCAAATGTTTTATTCTGTAGTTCTGGTGGGGTAAATTCCGGTTTTCCTACTGGACAACGGTAGACAATTCCATTTTCTGGGTCGCGGACTTGGAACGAATCAGTGTCTACTATCGTCACAAGAGCTGTATCCCCGACAAGGATGTTTGACTCATTGACATCACCAACGCAGTACCCACTTGCATGTAAAGCCCCGAAAGCCGCAGCTAGGTTGCGGGCAGTTCGGAGTAGATACTGGTAGCTATATAGGGGGCAGTGTTGGCGACGAGTTCTTGGGTTATAAAAGTCAATAATAGGACGCATCCCCCGAATTCGGGGCATCAAAAAACCGATGACCGAGCTATTTCCATCTACAGATCGCAACACCTCCACGGGCCAAGCGATCGAAATGTGTCCCAAACTAGCGGTTGGGTTTTCTGGTGGATAGGCTAGCATCACCTCCAACTTCCGTGCTTGGGTTTGGTTCGGCTTGTGATAAATCTTTGCCACCAGGCTCGTATCTGTTTGCACTGTGTAAATACAAGCTTCTCCACCTCGGCCCAAGCTGACACTGAGGTTGATATTGCTATTCTTTTGGTTGGGAAGACAACGTAGTACCTGCATGATATAATTTATGTTATGTCTAATTTACCCAATCTCAGATTGTCGTAATAATTGCTTAATCAGTAACTAAGCGCGGCAATGACTAGGGTCAAATCATCATCAGTACGTTGCGTGATTTTGTCTGAACGCAAAAACCTCACTAATTGTTCTTTTGCAACTGTTTTATCCTCAGCGTTTGCTGCGAATTCAAACAGGGGAGAAAAAAATGGTTGGTGAGGCGTACCTACAGCCATATTCATGGCTAACATTTGAAGCCCATCGGTAAGGACACCAACATTGACTATCGGTTGACGCCATACTCGCAGTTGCGCTGCGTCTAAAGCTGTTGGCGATGTTAAAAAAACGGTTTCATTGACGTATTCTCCTCTCTCAGGTATTGTTAAGGCAACTAAATTGCCTTGAGTATCTTTTGCAACAGCGACACCATCTCCTATTTGGGCTACAGCTACCATTTCTGGAGTGGCGATAGTAATAATTAAAGTACTGGCTAAATCCACTGGCTGCTTTTCGCAAGCAACAGCCTCTTCTTCTACAGCTTTCCTAGCTCCCACAATTGCATCCAGTAGGAGCGATCGCACGGCATCATCAGCCTTAACAGTACGTCGAGTCACCTCCTTCATTGATATATTTTCAATAGCTGTTTCCACAGCGACCATAGCTCCCACTTTCCCCATGCTTGCCGATCCAGCTCCATCTGCGACAGCTGTAATCAAAACACTATCCGATAATAGCTGCCAGTGGTGAGCATCCTGACATAACTGCTGATTTTTTAAATGGCTAGTACCACACACTGATGCAGCCACTACCCGCCAGTGAGGGTTCTGTTTGAAGGTGTTCATAGACTATCTTTTACAATCGCCCCAAGCAATAAGCGTTCTTCTGATTAAACAGAACCCCAACCTATGGGCGGTAATGCTACCTGTTCGTCTACCTTAGAGTGAGATACGGCTGACATACTTGCTGAAAGCCAAACGAACATTTCCACAAAATTTAACCCTTGGAGTTTTAAAGGGGTCCGCACACCTATTTGACCCAAGCGAGACATATTAGCATTTTCTACGCCCACTGAGAAGAAAGCAACCTTTTTGTTTGCTTCATCTGTTTGTAAACGCCGGGAAGCTTGTTCCACCACGTCTTCAAATTCGCCCTGTGGTTCGCCATCAGTAATCATGAAGATCCAAGGACGATAGTACGCAACACCATTGTTACGATATTGAGTTTTGCGGTCTTGGATCATATCCAAAGCCTTGTGAATCCCCGCCCCCATACTTGTCAGCCCTTGTGCTGTTAGTATTGGTGGACTAAATTGGTCAGCAGTCACAAAATCTTGGACTACATTCACGTTACTATCAAAAGTAACAATAGCAACCTCTACTCTTCTTGCCGCTAAAGAATTTTTAGTCAATTCTTCCTTAAAAATTTGCAAACCCTCATTTAATGCGTCAATAGAAGAACCTTGCATAGAGCCTGATGTGTCTAACAACAGCACGCAAGGACAACGTGGCTCTGGGTTCTCCGCAAATTCTACGACTTCGTCCAGATTTAATGTATCATGCATAACTTCTTGTGTTATGTTAAAGTCCAAAGCTCAGTTTCCCTTTTTTTCAAAGTATATAGTTAAAAGTGCTAAAAGCAATAGATATACGGCATTTTATTGGAAATAGTTTATGCTTCATGAAGCATAGTTTTGCTGCCAGATATCTTACAAAATTTTTGAAATCTCCCCTCAGACATAAATGCTCGAAAGTAGATGCTGTAGGAGTTAGCACAACTTACTACCAATTGGTTAGCAAAATTTATACATAACACGTATAGAATACTATGAAACTGTACATTTGCTGACATAGAATTTTAAAGATTCTATGTAGGAAAGCCATTTTTTAGATAAAATTAATTAAGTAGAATTCATACAATTGCCTTGTCAGTTATATCTGTTCAACTCTGCCAAATTCGCCAAAGATTTAAATTAATAGAAGTATATCTTTCCGCCAGGTGTTTGAGGTAAGCGTTGAGTACTTTAGCCATCAGCAGTCAGCTTAGATATATTTTCCAAGCATTCTATAGACACATAGGGGAGGCTAATTAAATCAGTACCAGCATCAGTCGCCAGTTCAGCCTTGCATATGGTCGAAGGCTGTTACCCAGTTATACTTTGCACAGAAATAAACTAAGTATTTGATGTGGTTGGGATCTATTAGCCATAAGCTATTGGCTCTTAGCTGATAGCTGAGGTGCTGACTGCTCAAAGTATATAAAACTGATAACTGTGATAAAAGCTGACGTGCTGAGGACTGAGCGCTTACGTTTTGAGAAATGAAAAAACTAGCTATAATGTAAATTTTACAGATTGTAATATATTTACGTATAATCCAAATCAAAAATCCTGCTTTTTCTATAAAAATCCCGTATTTATGAACCCCTATATATAGCAATAAGGTATAACTACAGGCAATAAGTCTTATTTCCGGAAAATCTTTAAAGAAATGAATAATTTTGCCACTTTTACAAAACTACGACCTCTAAGTTTAATCAGACACTTATCCAGTTCTTCGGAGAGCACTTGTTTACAAGTACAAAGCAACTCCGTTACCTGGTTAATATACTTAGACCAAGGGAGAATAACTTACGCAACCCATACAGTTGAACCTTTTGACAGATTAGAACGCTGTCTGCGCCGCCTTAGCCATCATGTTTCTAGCGTCACAGGTGAAGTTCGCGTTCAATTACGTTTGATGTTTGAACCCGATTCACAAAATTATGTAGAACTTCAAAATAATTCTGAAGAACAATCAACCACTCCTTCATTACCTCCCGAATATCAAGCTATATGCTGGTTAGTAAGCGAACGATATTTGCATTCTACACAAGCAGCAATACTCATCCAGGAATTAGTCAAAGAAGTTCTAGAATCGTGTTTAGAAATCAAGCAAGGGACATACCTGTTCAAAAATTATTTGTACCGAGTTCCAATTATTTGTAAGCTTGACACAGAAAAAATATTGGAACGCTGTTACCAACGAATAGAAATCTGGGAATCATTTGCACCACATATTTCTTCTCCTTACCAACGTCCCCATCTACTGATTTCGACAAGCAACGAATCTAGTATACCGGGATTAGATCCAAATTTAACTGACTGGATGAAAGGTTTCAGCTTGCGACATCTAGCAGTGATTATGAATCAAGATGAATTGCTACTGGCAAAAAATTTACTGCCTTATATTCATAATGGAACAATTTTATTACATGAACCAGACCCACCCTTTGATCAATTGCCAAAAATCATTTCTGACCTATCAGCAACCCCTATTTACATAAATGAAAAAACTAAAACAGCTAATGCAGGAGTATCTCCAAACAGCAAGACCTCTAAGGAACAACAAAATATTCCTTCTACAGAACCTACTACAGAAAAGGATGTAATTTCCCAGACCTTCATACCGACTTTCAATAGCAATGGAAAAGTTCAAGAATTGTCAACATCAGATCAATCTAATCTTGAACCCGAACAACCAATTCCTACAACAACATCTCCGAAAAAGGTATACAAAGTTGTTTCTGTAGATGATAGTCCTACAATTTTAAAAGAAATTAGCCGCTTCTTAGAAGATGAAAGTTTTTCTGTTGTGACTGTTAGCGATCCTTTAAAGGCAGTTATGACGATTATACGCCATAAACCCGACTTAATTTTACTAGACTTAAACATGGACGGGATGGATGGATATGAGTTATGTAAACTCGTCCGCAATAACTCCATGTTTAAAAGAACACCTGTTATTATGGTGACAGGAAATAAGGGCATTGTAGATAAAGTCAGAGCTAGATTAGTAGGTGCTTCTGGATATTTAACTAAACCGTTCACTCGTGCTGATTTACTAAAAATAGTATTTATGCATTTAGCTTGACGAGCTACATATTATGAATCCAGTAATTTTGAAAGGCGATCGCTAATAAAGTTTCTCGTACATTTTAGTTATAAAAACCACCTATTTTCTAAGAGGATGTTCTAAAAGTCTTCTCGTCAGTAGCATACACATTTCACATCCACCATTATCCCCCTTAAAAAGGGAGACCATTAGAGATTTTCCCCCCTTTTTAAGGGGGGCTAGGGGGGATAACCCAGTGCTTGAAATTACAGCCAACCACTTTTCAAACATCCTCTAAGAAGCAATAATAGAATTGAAACAATGAAATTATAAAAAATGTACGTCCATCTTAATAATTACCATTGACTTGACCAAAATTACCGACACTAATTGATTCATGTATTCCCCGTCTAATTTTATGAGGAAATTTCTGGAGAAGTTTTAGAATAGACTGTACATCATGATTCATTGCATAACCCAACACCTTCATGCGTATCTCACTGAAATGGTTACAGGAACTAGTCGAACTGAAACTTAGCCCCGAAGAACTAGCGGAAACACTGACAATGGCTGGGTTTGAGGTAGAAGATATTGAAGACCGTCGAACTTGGGCTGCGGGTGTGGTAGTGGGGAAAGTAGTAGAACGTCAACCCCATCCCAATGCAGATAAATTGAGTGTTTGTCAAGTCGATATCGGTAAGGGCGAGAATTTAAGTATTGTTTGTGGTGCGTCCAATGTCCGGGCGGATATCTATGTACCCGTAGCAACTGTAGGTAGTTATCTACCAAATATTGATTTAAAAATCAAACCAGCAAAACTTCGAGGTGTTCCCTCTGCGGGGATGATCTGTTCTCTTAAGGAACTTGGTTTACCCAGCGAAGTAGACGGAATTCATATTTTTACCCAAGAGAATCTACAACTTGGTAGCGATGTGCGTCCTCTGTTGGGTCTCGATGATGTCGTCTTAGATGTGACGGCGACAGCAAACCGTGCAGATGCTTTAAGTATGGTAGGTATAGCGCGGGAAGTCGCAGCCCTAACTGGAGCCAAATTATCGCTTCCTCAACCTCATCAAGTTCCTCTAACTCAGGGTGAATTTAAATTAGCTTTGAAAATAGCTAATAAGCAAGCTTGTCCTGCATACATTGGTACAGCTATCAATGAAGTTAAAATTGCTGCGTCTCCTGAATGGCTACAACAGCGCTTGCGTTCTGCTGGAGTAAGACCAATCAATAATGTTGTGGATATCACTAACTATGTGATGTTAGAATGGGGACAACCTCTCCACGCCTTTGATTGCGATCGCCTCTTAGCCATTAGCAATCAGCAATTAGCCATTAGCAATCAGCAATTAGCAATCGGAGTTCGTTTTGCTAATCCGGGGGAAAAGCTTAAGACCTTAGACGGACAAATACGCAATCTATCTACACAAAACTTATTAATTACCGCCAATGAAAAACCAGTAGCCCTGGCGGGAGTTATGGGTGGAGAAGAAACGGAAGTCCATGATGGAACTCAAAATCTGGTACTCGAAGCTGCGCTGTTTGATTCAGTCCCAATCCGTCGTTCTTCCCGTAACGTGGGGTTGAGAAGCGAGTCCTCTAGCAGATACGAACGGGGAGTAAACCGTGCGGAGTTGGAAGTCGCTACAAATCGCGCCCTATCACTGATATGCGAATTGGCGGACGGAACCATCGTCACCCAGGAAATTGCTGACTCTCGTCCCGACCCATCTACTTGGACACGTTCAATTGAACTCCGTTTGGAGCGAGTGAATCAAGTGCTCGGACCCATTGATATGGGAGACGAAACGGGAGAACTCCAAGGTGGAGACGTTGAACGTATCTTGACAGCGCTTGGATGTCAGGTTACCCGGATTGAGGATGATAGGTGGACGGTTTCCGTACCCCCCTATCGTTACCGTGACTTGGAACGGGAAATTGATTTAATCGAAGAAATTGCTCGTTTATACGGTTATGATAACTTTATTGACACTCTTCCAGAAAAGGCAGAAGCAGGTTATTTACCCATAGAACAGGAGCTGCTACGCAAGTTAAGAGCATCGTTTCGTGCTGAAGGATTGACAGAGTTAATGCACTACTCCCTAGTAGAACCAGGGGACGACAGACAGATTGTGCTAACAAATCCTTTATTGGCAGAATATTCAGCGTTGCGAACCGACTTGATAGCTGGATTGATAGACGCGTTTCAGTACAACATAGACAAAGGAAATGGTGCGCTTAACGGTTTTGAGATTGGACGAATTTTCTGGAAAGAAGAAGGTTTGCAAGAAGCAGAAAGCGTTGCTGGAATTATGGGGGGTGATATCACCTCTAGCAGGTGGACAAGAAGCGGTCGCGAACAACCCATGACTTGGTTTGAAGCTAAAGGTATTTTAGAAAGCGTCTTTCAGCAATTGGGTCTGGAAGTCGAATATCAACCTGATCGTAAAGACTCTCGTTTACACCCAGGACGCACTGCTTCCTTATGGATTGGGGGGAACAGCTTGGGTGTTTTTGGACAACTACATCCCCAACTGCGGCGGGACAGAGGTTTACCCGATTCTGTCTACGTATTTCAACTTGATGTAGAGGTGATTTTGGATGCTTTAGGACGAGACGATCTCCTCGTACCGTCATTTAAGGCTTATTCTATCTATCCTCCTGCAGACAGAGATATTGCCTTCTTCGCACCCGTAAAAGTTACAGTTGCTGAGATTGAAAAAGCAATTAACAAAGCTGGTAAGGAATTGCTCAATGATGTAGAATTGTTCGATGAATATCGTGGCGAACACGTACCAGAGGGACAGAGGAGTTTGGCATTCCGCTTGATTTATAGAGCAGGCGATCGCACTCTCACTGATACAGAAGTGGAATCAGTACACAATAAAGTCCGGGAAGCTTTGGTGGAAAAATTTGGGGTAACTTTGAGAAGTTAATTGATTTTGGTGTTTGAACCGCAGATGAACGCAGATGAACGTAGGTGAACGCAGATGGTTGCTGATATAATTGTCTACTGTTTGCGTGTATCCGCGTACATTAGCGGTTTTTTTTTCTAAATTGGGTGAAGAGTGAAAGGTATATGCCTAAATATGTAATGTGGGGAAGCTACTGCGAAGACGTTCTAGAAAAACGCGCTCCATATCGTCAAGCGCATCTGGACGGATTGGCACAACAGAAAGAAACTGGTGTCTTGATTACTATTGGTCCTACGAAAGATGTGACTAAAGTATTTGGAATTTATGAAGCCGATGATGAAGCGACGGTACGCCAATTAGTTGAAGCTGACCCTTACTGGCAAAACGGAATTTGGACTGAGTATACAGTCAAAGAATGGATTCAAGCATTCTAATGTGTTAGGGACTTCCAAGAAATAAATTCAACCTCTTGTGGTGCGGGCGTCTCGCCCGCCTTTATGTTTCTGTGAAAATATTTTCACGCACAACACGTTTTTGATTGTCTAGACTAGAAGTAAAGCTTAACAAATTCTGACAAATTCATCTTTTCTCTACGACAGGAAAGGTAACACTCATGAACCAAGTTCTCAAACGTGCATTTGTACCCAACCTCTTAGCAGCAAGCTTAGTAGGTGCTAGCTTTATTCCTGCTCAACCTGCATCTGCTGATAACCTAGGACGCGACACAGCTGTTGGTGCTGGTGTTGGCGTTGTTTCCGGTGCTGTCAGGGGTCGTGGTTCCCTCTTGAACAACGCCGCCAGGGGTGCGGCGGCTGGTGCGGCTGTCCACGGTGCTAACCGTTTAAGAAAAAATCCTAACAAGCGTAATTTAGGTCAAGATATAGGGGTTGGTGCAGCTGCTGGTGCAGCGGCTGGTGCGGTTACTGGACGTGGTAGAGATACACTTGGTAATGCCATTGACGGTGCAGCCGCAGGTGCAGTTATCAACATCCTTAATAATAATAAGAAGTAAATATGTAGCAATCCCCACATCCTTCGTGAAGGGTGAGAAACCCGGTATCTTTGAGATACCGGGTTTCTGGATTTTCGCAATTTTATAAATCAACGTGAGTTCGACGGAACTAAAAAACAACTGGAGGCAGTGCAGGTCAATCTTTTCGACGTTGATTTGGCGACTTGCGCCTGGAGACAGCAAGCTCACTTTTTTCTGTTTTACCAACTTTTGATGATTGGGTATCGGGTAAGGTATTAAGGGCTCCAGCCAAGTCACGCACGACCTGATGCACATCGATCAAAATGTGCCCGACCTCCTCCAAGTAAAAGGTTTGCGGCTCGACGTGCGGATTGATCTCGCTCCATTTAAGTAGGTAGGCACGAAAAAACCAAACTATGTAAAGATAAGTAAATACGGAGAATGCATCTACCGAGGTGACTTAATATATGGGCGCTCGTTTAAGGATATTCTTGACTTGTGAGCAAGATAGAACCCTGCTACAGCTAAGAACTGCGGAAGTACCACAGAAAGTAAAAGATCGAGCAGAAATAATTAGGCTAAATGCACATGGCTGGTATGTAGAAAAAATAGCTGTTCACTTTAATTTGACTCGACAAACGGTAAGAGAGGTTTTACACAACTGGAAAAGCAAAGGTCTAGAAGGACTTTGGGAACTACCGGGTCGAGGAGGAAAGTCAAAATGGCAAGAAGAGGACATCATATTTTTGGAAGAATGCCTGAAAAAAGAACCGCGTACATACAATAGTCTTCAACTCGCACAAAAATTAGAATGCGATCGCTCAATTAAACTGAGTCCCGACAGATTAAGACGGGTACTCAAAAAAAGGGGGTCAATTGGAAGCGAGCAAGGAAGAGCCACAAAGGGAAGCAAAACCCGATAGCACGAGCAAACAAACAAGCAGACTTAGATATGTTGGAATTATCTGCTGCGACAGGAGAAATAGACTTAAAGTATCTAGATGAATCAGGGTTTTGTGTATGGAGTGAACCAGGTTACACCTATTACTTCAAAGGTGAGCAAAAACGCTTAGAGCAAACTAAGTATCGTGGACGGAGATTAAGTATTATAGGCTTTCTTCAACCTTTAATCAGCTTTGTTTACGGTCTGGTTATTGGTGGGATTAGTCGTAAATCGTACATCGAAATGATGGAGATTGAAGCGACTGAAGCTCAAAAAACTGGGCGCACTAGGGTAATTGTGCAGGATAACGGATCGATACATCGATGTAAAGAAGTGCAAAAGCTATGGTCAAAGTGGGAAAACATGGGTTTGTACATCTTTTTCTTGCCCGCATACTGCTCCCAGATGAACCCAATTGAATTGGAGTGGCAGCACCTTAAAAAAGACGAACTATGTGGGCAAATATTTGATGACGAGTTAGACCTTGCTTACGCCGTGATGGATGGCGTTAAAGCTAGGGGAGAAAAAGGCAACTACAGTACACAGCGTATTAAATTTGACTCTAATCGCTCTGATTAAATTTTCGTTACATAGTTATAAATTTTCCCGCCCACCTACTTAATAGGTAAATCTGGCTTTTCACGATATTTTAATTCAATAACAATAGATCCATCAGCGCCCCGCGTTCGCAGTTCTCTAAACCGTCCACGTTTGTCCCAAGCTCTACGTAAGCCGACTGTAAAACATTCTGATAAAAAGGCGAAAACATCAAAAATGGTTGATTTACCACTACCATTAGGTCCTAAGAAGACAGTGAGGGGAGTAATTCCTTTAAGTTCAAGGTCATGCAGCGCTCGATAGTTTTTGACTCTTAGATATTCTATACGGGGAATAGATTGTCTAGGCATTGGAAAATAATTCGGGTACATCTCCCATTACTACGTATTTATCAGCATCTCTCATCTGTATTTTGCTTGATAGGAGTTTGGTTAGTTTGTGCGGGATGTTGACCTGTAACCTGAAATTAATTATCTCAAATTTTAACATTGAAAAGACTGATTTTTCATTGAGTACAGACCAATACAGTTGGTGTTAAGTAACGTTAAGAAACCCGGTTTCTCAGAGAAACCGGGTTTGGAGCGCCCCTCGCAACTCTTAACTGAACCGTATTGGAGTAGAAACCGTAAATTTACGGTCTCAAATCCTATAAACACAATAGGGTAAGCATCTTACTCACCCTATAAAAGTTATAATTTGACGATGTAGTACTACACAAGTTACACAAGTTTTAAATCTGGATACTCTGCCAAAATGTCATCAGAGGTGAGGGTGTCACCAGAAGCTTGTGGAGTCCAAAGCACTTCCATCGCTAACAATTGTTCTCCTGGAATGCTACCAACAGCACGTAGAGCTTGGCGTAAGTCGTCGGCGTTATTCACGTCTGGAAGTTGGAATTTACCTAATGTCGCTGCTAATAAGGTAACAATGATGTATTCGCCAGGACCTTCAGTGATGAGTCGGGTTGGGTTGTCAAGTTCACCACCAGCAGCTGGTAATGCATCATTGGGTGTTGCGCCTCTTAGCTGGTTGTTCACGTTAGAAAGAGTTTCTTCAGTGAATTTGCTACGTTCAGCCAGTGATAAACGGTTGAATTGAGCTTCTGCTGCATTCAAACGAGCTTGTTGTGTACCAGAACCTGCATACATCCAGTATTCTGGATGACGTAATAATGCTAGGCTTGCTTCTTGCAGAACTTCTGCTCTACCTTCTGGAGTGTTAGTATCAGCCG
This sequence comes from Scytonema sp. PMC 1070.18, assembly GCA_035967975.1. Taxonomy (GTDB): domain Bacteria; phylum Cyanobacteriota; class Cyanobacteriia; order Cyanobacteriales; family Nostocaceae; genus Scytonema. The sequence goes on along the minus strand of JAWQFQ010000116.1, from coordinate 6,048 downwards.
CTTCGGCTATTTGGTTGAGTTCGTTTTGCAGGCTCCGTGCGCTTGCTAATAAGCCCACTTGCAAACGGGTGACGGAGACATTTGGGTTGCTACCGACTTCTGCGTTACCACCACCACTCGCAATACCACTGATGGTTCTGACCAAGAAATTCGCGATCGCAATAAACACAAAGATACTCAACAGAGTCCCAAATCCTCCTCCAATACCCCAGAAGGGAAGCAGGAAAGGAAAACCAAAACCGCCACCTGGATAAGGATAGTATCCACCACCGGGAGGTGCATAAGAGCGTGGAGATGAGTAAGTACGGCTAGAGGGTGCTCTAAATGAGCCTCCTCCAATTCTACCCCCACTGCGAGCCGCTAGCGCTCCATCGGCATGACTAAATGCCAATGCGAACAAAAGAAATAGGACAAATACAGATTTTAAAAGGGGTTTGATAGCTTGTTGTAGTCTTTTTTGCATAACACAGTCACTTGAAAAACACTATTGATTATTTTTCTCCAAATCTCAATAGATTCGGATATGTAGGCGACGTTAGCCTCTAGCCCCAAGATATCGTTGATTTACAAAGTAGCCACATTTCAAATGTACCGTTTTTAATCTTAAACAAGCAGTATGCTATGGAGGGATTTCCTTAGCAGATAACCGTACTTCATAATTCATAATTCATAATTCATAATTCCTACCCGCCACCTACTATAGTGACGATTTCGATGCGATCGCCCTGTTTAGCGATAGTTTCCGTCCAAAATTGGCGATGTAAAATTTCGCCATTGTACTCGATAGCAACCAAACGAGGATTAAACCCTAACTGTTGGAGTAAGTCGGGTAGAGGGGTTTGGGGCGAACAGCTACGACTTTCCCCATTTACCTGAAGTGTAATTTCAGACATAGGAAATACTGATTTCTGGTTTAACGCGATTTGTTAATTGCGAGATAAAAAACTGTGTTACTAAAGTAGGTTGTTCAGCTTGCATGAGGCTACGCACTACAGCCACACGATTAGCTCCAGCATTAATGACATCATTAATGTTACTTGTGTCGATACCGCCAATAGCGAACCAAGGTAGGGGACAATTTTTAGCAGCATGGATGACATATTCTAATCCAGCCGCGACTTTCCCCTCTTTTGTAGGAGTTTCATACACTGGTCCCACACCGATATAATCGACATTATCCGCAATTGCCGCTTGCATTTCTTGCTGATTTGTGGTAGAACGACCTATCAAGCGGTGAGGTCCGAGTAACTGACGGGCAATAGCAGTAGGCAAATCTTGCTGACCCAGATGCACTCCATCTGCATCTACCGCTAAAGCCAAGTCTACTCTATCATTGATGATAAAAATAGCACCGTAGGCGTGGCATAACTGTCGTAGTTTTCTAGCTTGTTCCAAACGAACATGGTCATCGGCTGTTTTATCGCGGTACTGGACTAGAGTTAACCCCCCTTTGAGGGCGGCTTCAACAGTTTCCAATAACTTTTCATGAGGAGAGGTGACCAGATACAGATGCGATCGCAATAGCAGGTGCTGTCGGTGATAACCCATCAAATTGCTTTCTAGGGTATAAATGCGGTAACGCATCTGCTTAAATGCTTTCCCCATATTAGGGTTATAAAGCTTGCCATATTCTTCTAACACCCGCAAAGCTTCCTGTACTCGACAGAAGTTAGCTTGTAACAAAGTCTTGATGCTAGTACGTTCTTCTTCCTGAGGATGAGTTAACTCAGTCCCAGGGTCGCCCGGAGTATCTCTAGCCGCCCGCAATTCAGCGGTATGCCAACTTGCTAGCTCCTGTCGCTCTCGTTTACATTCCCCTGTCAACTGAGAGTTATTCAAGCCAAAGCGACACCATTCCTCAATAATTCGCAATCCCTCACGGGCGCGATCTAAGTTAGCGTCTAGAATGCGATAAACAACCTGCTGTATATGTTCTTTTTGGCTGTATGGCTCGACCATTACAACAACCCCATTATTGCTTTCATCGTAACAGCCAGCCTCTTTCATATTCTTAAAATTCTTTGTATTTCAAATCGATTCTTCACTAACTTACTGTGTATAAAAAGTAGCAGCTAGGTCAATCTATGAGTAACATTATTGACATAGTCCCGTCTACAAGAGTATAGAAAGTTATCTTTGTTTGAAGGAGTGCAATAAAAGTGAATTTCCCTCATAATCATAATAAGTCTTATCAGACCCAGATTGTCCCTGAAAAACCGAGTTCTACGAGTCAGAAAACACAGACGTTGCTGGATGTAGCAATGATTTCAGTACCTCGTTCTTCAGCTTTGTTTTTCACCGTTAGCATAGCAGTAGCATACGTGGCGTTGTTAGGCACAAAGCTAGATGCCACCATTGCTCAGATGCCCACCAAAACAGCTAATGAAGGGCAACCCGGTGTCCAAACAATGTCTCAGGTTAATGTACTCTTTGTCAACCCAAGTGTCGGAGATGACAGGGCTGGAAATGGTGCTGAAAACACTCCTTTCAAAACCATCACTAAAGCGCTACAAGCAGCCCATCCCAATACAGTCATTATGCTCTCACGAGGAACTTACACTGCCGAGACCGGAGAAAATTTTCCTTTGATTCTCAAACCCAAAGTGTCCATTCAAGGGAACGCTCGCACGAAAGGGCGTGATATCCTGATTCAGGGAGGCGGTAATTACCTGAGCCGAGCTTTTGGCAGTCAAAACGTCACTGTGGTGGGTGCAAACCAAGCAGAGGTGACTGGCGTAACAATCACAAATCCCAGTCCCCGTGGTTACGGTTTGTGGATTGAATATAGTAGCCTTTCAGTCGTGGAAAATACCTTTACTGGTAACACCCAAGATGGAATTGCAGTAACAGGCGATAGTGCGCCCACCATTCGCAAAAATTTCTTTTATCAGAATGGAGCAAATGGAATCACAATTTCTGGTACTTCTCAACCCGACATACAAGAAAACGTATTTCAACAAACAGGTTTTGGTATCAACATGACCGATCATGCCAAACCTTTGATCGCTGGTAATCAGATACAGTACAACAGAAGTGGTATTGTCGTACAATCCAAAGCTCAACCCATCGTGCGGAATAATTTAATTCAAGGCAATAAAGAAGATGGGTTAGTCGCACTTGCTCAATCTATTCCAAACTTGGGAAGCACTTCTGAACCAGGCGGTAACGAATTTCGTAACAATGCTCGTTACGACATTAACGCCAGCGCTTCCAAGCAGGAATTTCCCGCTTTCGGTAACACCATTGCCAGGAATCGCGTTGTGGGTAAAATAGATTTCACTGGAAATGTAGCACGACAAGACACGCCTAATCAAGAAAACACAAGGACTAATTCCCTCTCCGTGTCTCCCTCTGTTCAAGTTACGGCGTCTTCTTCCAGAAGCGATTCTGAAAAGTTGAACAACCAACTGCTACCTCTTGTACCAGCAAATTCCCCAGTTTCCATAACTGCGAGTAATCAAAAACAATCTTTGTTTCGGAACACAGGAGTTACCACTTCTAACCAAACGATAGGCGATCGCCGACAACCTTCACTACAATCACCATCAAACACATCCGATACATCCCAAGCAAACTACGTACGGTTGTCCTCCGATACTATTGAGTTCGCAGCGCCCCAAGCAAACAACCAAGTCACATCAGCACCAGTACAACGAGCAAGGAATCAAGCACAGACATTACCGATACTAGAACCCGTTCCTAGAGGTGAAGCTGCTCTCGCATCCGTTCCTAACCCCAATATGCCTTTTGAGAATAATCGCAGTTTGGAACAAATGCCAACACCTCAAGATTCCTCCATATCAGCCACCCAAATCAATTTACGTTATCGCGTTGTTGTAGAAGTCAAAAACGATAGGGAGCAAGAGTTAGTCAGGTTCCTGACCCCTAGAGCTTTTCGCACTGTTTGGCGTGGTCGAGAAGTGATGCAAGCAGGAGTCTTTAGCAGTCGTTATAACGCCGATAACGTAGTGAAAATATTTAACAATAATGGTTTAAAAGCCGTCGTTGAGCCGATAAATTAAATCAATAAACTACAAGAAATAAATTACTCCCTTCGGTGCTATGAGATTACCAATCTGTTTTTTCTCTTTATCTTTGCGCCCTTTGCGTCTTTGCGGTTCATTTCAATAGGTAATCTTTGGGCGGAAAGGGAGTAATCATCTTGTGGAGTGGGCGTCCTCGTCCATTCTGGGTTCTGACGGGCGAGACGCCCGTACCACAAGAAATTTTTGGAGATTTTTTTTATTTGGAAGTCCCTTATCCGAACTGTATTGCGAGTAGTATTGCTATTGGAATGTAGCAAAGAAGCATTATTTGTTCTTCTTTACCTGAGATTTATATAATATTTACCTTTTCTTAATCTCTTCATTTAGAAGTTTAAATATCATTGTAATTGGTAACTATTCTCTTAACACGATCGCAAATTCCGTCATCTACTCTCAATTGCAATGACAGCCCGATTAGTTACTGGTATCAGTCAAAAAGATAGAACGGAAATAGTTTATGAAGCAACGCAGATTTTTTATACAAAACTATATTGCTTTAATGCAAAAAATCTTCTTGAAAGACATTTCCCTAGTTTTTCAAAGTATCTTAGTAGTACTAATAGCTACACTATATCCTTTCAATTTTTCCTTTTCTAATAATTTTTCGTTAGATATTATTTTTGGAAGTTTTAGTGAAAATACAACTTCTTTTCTAGACCAAGTGAATAACGTTTTGTTATTCATTCCTTTAGGGTTCAGTTGTACACAACTTCTTCAGAAAACAAGTATAAAAAAAATCTACATATTTTTTCTCATTTTGTTGATAAGTGCAGGCTTATCAACAACCGTGGAATTTTTACAAGTGTTCCTACCTTCTAGAGCACCTACGCCTGAAGACATTGTGAATAATACTATTGGCGGTTTTGTAGGTTTACTTTGCTTTAATCTGTACAAATCACAGAACTTGAACAATACCTTTGAACGGATAGAAAATAGCCAAGCCAGTCGGTCTTTTTCAAGAATAATACTGTTTTTCTTAGGGTATATATTTTTGTCGTTTCTCCTTTCAATTTCTTGGATGAATACAACAAATCTAAGTACCTGGAACCCAAACTATCCGTTGCTGCTAGGTAATGAAAAAATGGGCGGTCGTCCTTGGCGAGGGTATATCTCTGAAATTTCTATTGCTGATAAAGCTATCACAGCAAGTGAAGTGAAGCGAGCATTAGCTGATGAAAACTATCTTAATACATTGGGAGGCTCTCTCATAGCTTCCTATCAATTCACTGGTCAATGCTGCTACACAGATAAAACTGGAAACCTTCCCAAACTCCTTTGGAGAGGACAAGGAAAACCTTCAGAGACTCAAGAAGAGAAAGGAGTCTTCTTAAATGAAAACCACTGGTTAGAAACAGAAGCTCCAGCCATTTTGCTAAATCAGAGAATCAGTGAAACTTCGGAACTAACAATTGACACAACTATTACCAGCGCCAACCCAGATCAAACTGGTCCCGCTCGCATTATCTCACTTTCAGGCAATCCTTTGCGTCGTAATTTAACGGTAGGACAGGTGGGAAGTGATTTAGACGTGAGAATCCGAACATCAATTACGGGAGAGAATGGCACAGAGTTACAGTTGAGAGTTCCTGATGTTTTTACAGAAATGAAACCCCACCATCTCATCATTATTTACTCTAAAGCCAATCTCAAAGTTTATATTGATACATTACAAAATTCTCATTCTTTCAATTTAGTAGAACTCATTCCCAACGACCAAAAGTTTTTCTACTATGCTATGACATTTATTCCCATTGGTTTTTGTTTAGCACTGCTTACAGTACTCGCAAAAAGAAAATTATTTTTCTACAGGCTATTATTACCCACCGGGATATTATTACCTCCTTTAATATTGGAAAGTATTTTGGTAACCGAGAGTGGTAAGCATCTCAGTCTAAAAAGCTTGTTAATAGGTATATTTTTTACCGCAAGCACTATGCTGGTATTGAGAATGCGAGCCGCAATGGCAGTGAAGTAAAAATAGGGTGTGGGGTATGGGGTGTGG
>JAWQFQ010000115.1:22604-27222 GCA_035967975.1 Scytonema sp. PMC 1070.18 | reverse complement strand
TTGTTACAAAAACGTTGTTGTTGTTGTTTTATTTCTTTATGAATGTGTGTATAACCATTGGTCGGCAAAAATTTCTGGATGTTGTCACAAACAACAGCCGCCGCAATCTTCAGGTAAGCAGCGTCACGACTGTAGTGAAAGCGATCGCGGCAATACTCCTCAAAAGTCTTGTGAGTACTGCGGTATAACCGTCGGTCTCTCAGTTCCTTTAAGGCACAGCCCGCCTCGTAGAACGCTCGTTCTATTTTTAACTCCAACCTATGGCGCTCGGCTTTTTCCTCCTCAGTTAATTCCTCTAGCACCTCAACCGCAACAACTACAGTATCAGCAGCCAATTCATTAAGGGGTGAATTTTCTGACGAATGCATGGGTTTGGCTCCACCAACTCAAGCTAAACGAGGATGACATTGTGATTCGTGCCCTGACATCAAGCTATTCGGACAGAACCCGGATTTGTCCAAAAAATACGTACATTTCCCCATTTGCATCAAATAAGGTGAATTGCCGATCCATACCGACGAAATTGGCAACCATCACACAAGCATGAATGAAATACCCACGAATCCATTCACCAGTTGCTGTCAAAACCTCAACCGGTTGGAGCTTGCGGTTATTTAAGTTCCTACCCGCAGCCGTTGTATTTCCTTTTTGCTCTGTTTGTGCAGTCACGTCTTCTGAAACCTCAACAGAGATGGGCGAAGCCCCGTCGGAGGCGACGCTCTCAAAGGGAGCCGCCTTTTGGGCGAACGCATTGGAGGCTACTCTTTCAATAGATTCTTGTGAAAGGCACTTCTGCACTTCCTCATCATTACCTGGTGATGGAGAATCAAACTCCAGTTGGAGACGCTCCTCTACTCTAGGCTCCGCGAACGGTGCTGACTCACCATCTGATGACAACAGCATTGGTACAACACCTGACTCAACAAAATGAGACACATGATCTTGAGCGAGTTCGCCTCCTAATTCCATGTTTGACGATTCATCAGTTGACAATTGACATCCCGATTGACAGGGTGTGTCAATCGAATCGGTACCAGTAGCAGTAGGCTTTTGAGCATTTGAATTGACAAATTGACGGGTCTCTAGATCCGTCAAATCCAGTGAAGAATTTAAGTCGGCTTGGGCGATCGCAACCTGCTCTAAAGAAACAGACACACTCAAATTTGTGTCAATTGAGTCAATTCTGTTATCAAACACAGTGTTTGTAGGTGTTTGAGCGATTGACACTTTTGTCAACTCTCTGTCAATTTTGTCAATCGTGCTTGCTGCGATACCTTCTGGCACATAAACAGAATTGGAACCTTCACCCTCAATGCGACCCCAACCTGCAAGAGCCATCATTTCCATCAGTCGCCGGATTTCAAAAGTTGATTTTTTACGGAGAGCGCGAATACCACTTTTGAGCGCGGAAGCTGTAGCTCTTCCCAAGCGTTCAGCCAATTTCTGAATTTTCAAGCCCCAAGACATTAACTCCGAGTCTGGGGAATTCTGAGCATGAATTATTTTATGCTGCCAAAGGAAATAAGCTCCAAGCTCAATTGCCTTCGACATCGTTTCATCAGAAATGATTTGGCTCGGAGTTTCACCCCTTAAGACAGCATTAACAATGTGCAACCATAGAGCCAATCGTGCCGTGTAAGATTCAATCTTGGGGTAAACGACCTTTAAACCATAGGTCTCTTCAGCAAGTTGGGCATCTACGAGAGAATGCTGCCATGTTTGGAAACACACACCCGCTTCTGAACTTAAGAAATAATCTTGTTCGGGTACTTGAGCTAATTTTATGTATAGCTGACGCAGCGAAACCGAGATACCAGTATCGGGAGTCGCATTCTCTTCAACCTCCAGGTAACGTTTGGGAGACTTAGCAGCACAGAAAAGCCACCGAGCAAAATTACCGTTGTAGTCGTTGTGGTCCCCCATCATAGCAGCTAAGACTTCCCACTGGATGCTACCCGTACGTGAAATGGCACTCTTGGGTAGACACACAGATTTATCTGAGCGATCGTAAATAATCGCCGCCCCGTTGAATTGGTCGAGTTCCTGCTCTTCATCAGCCCCCAAACCACCGCGATACTGATTGCGAGTTTTGAATAACCCTGCTAGTTCATCTCGGTAGTACAACAGCCCCCGTGGGTTTTCGCTATGAATCCGCTGTAACGTTTCTAGCGTAATGTCCTTAGTTAAGAAGCGCTGGCGGACAGGGGAATTTGGCAACTCCTCAGGTGTGTCGCCATTCTGCTTGTTGTTTTTACGTGCTGTCTGCAACTTATTGTATTCAGCCACTTCTATCTGATAGCGCTCAAAAGCTTCTGCTTCTAGTTGCACTAAGGGGTCAATAATGACTCGCTGGGCTGGAGTTTTTACAGAACCAGAGTCAGCTACAATACCCGTCCACATGACTAGTGGTTGTGTGTACTGAGCAGACGGTTTTATAACAATCCGCGCTGCTGAACCAATTCGAGACGCTGCAACGCCCAAGAGTGTTGTGAATAAAAATTCTGGAGTCGTTGGCATAGCTTGAGCGGTATCAATCAACACCTGAGCTAACTCAGGTTCGAGGAATCTAGTCAGGTCAAGCTGCTCGGGATAAGTTTTCAGCAGCGATGAAAGTTTCTGTGTGGCTACTGAAGTGTCAGTTTGCAAATCTACTTCACTAGTCAGTAGCTTAGCTAGCTGCTCAATTTGCCGATATGGAAACCCTACCTCAGCAGCTAAATTCATCAGTGCGAGCGATCGCATTGAGGAAGAATCATGACGGCTCAAAATTTCTAGAATGTGTCCGCACAATGTAATATCTTCAATAGGTAACCTTTTCCCAACACGGGAAAAATGACCGTTCTCAGGACTGCCAGAACGACCCGAACCAGCCACAGAACTTTGAAGAGGCTTAATATAAGTGTTCCAGTACCAAGCCCTAATACAGGTTTCCACACCGTTTGGAGTGCAGGAAGGACCTGGATTGTCTTTCTGGGCTGAAAACCAAATCGCATCAACTTCTTTAGCTGGGAGCGGTGGGGTGCAACGACTGGCGTAGTCCTGCAAAAGTTGTTGAGGAGCGCCGTCAAACTGCTGACCGATGCTCGTCAGGTAATTAGCAGTACCAATTAAATCTCGTGCTAGTTTAGCCCCGTTACTATTGCGACCCCCCTCATTCACTCCAGAGTTAAGCAAAGCACGAGAATCTTTAGAGAGACAGACTTCGAGTGGTACTGCAACAGGCACAGGTATAGAGAAGTCTTCATAGCGAGTGTACTGTTGCTTGTGTACAGATGCTTGATTGGGAGATTTCACGGCTTCACACTCTTGTTGGATAAATTCAGGATTCTGCGATAACGGTACAGAGTCACGCAAATTTTCATAGGTATATCTAATACCCGACTCGGAGATAATATTGCACATGAGCGGCTCTTCCCCTGGCTTCATGTGCCATGCTCCAGCTAATCGCATCACCCGACTGGGATTTTTAATAGCTGGGTCAGCGTTAGTATAGGTCAGCAAGTCAGTTTGCAACTGCTTCCACTCTTCTACTGAGATAGGTTTTTCAAACACCCAGTAAGAATGAACGGATTTACGCGTTTGGATTTGAAAGGTTGGCTCTGGTAACGAGAGGGTTTGCCACAAAGAACGTTGTATCTCCAGTTCAAGATCGTCATGCTCGATAAAAACCGCACGGCAATCATGAACGTTTTCATCTTTATGACCGCCACCGTTGACTACAAAGTATATACCGTAACCCTGCTGCTGCCACCGCAAAATTTGTTTGAAGTTGAGCCGGTCAGCTTTGCGTCCCGTGTTGGGAGCCGAACGGGAGTCTTCTTTGGGTAAGAAAGCTCGGACATAAATAGCATCACCTTGCTGGTATCCCAAAAGCTCTAGCTGCTTAATTGCTTGATTGGTATCAATTTTTAACGAAGAAAATTGTGCAGTCATTACCAAGCACCTCCCTTGTTAAAAGCAGGCGCGAGCTTGGAGAAAATAGCTAGCTTTTGCTTGTGGTATCTAAAGATATTGGTAGAAAAACAATGTCTGATACCAACCTTCAAGTCTAAAAAGTTTAAAATAGCAAATTTTGTCGAGATTATTTCCATTGAGCGCGAACTCCGTGAATTTTGTGGTTTACGGAGCCGGAGGTGGCAGCAAAAGTACAACCCTCCACGCTTACCATCTAACGGAAATTTTGCTAAAGTCAATGTAGCTTTTTGGGTTCACGCAGTTGGCGCTGCGTTGACTTTAACAAAGTCTTTGATGGTAAGCGTAACGATTGATTTTTTTTGCTGCTACCCTCGGCTTTTTAATTAAAACGCCAAAATACTTAGGCGTTTTTGAATCTAAGGACAGGTTTTCCTGTCCTTTTTAGTTTTTTACAGCCCTAGATAGTCACGAGCATAAGCGTATACCGCAGATTTTTAACTTCTGGTTATAAATGTGACCTCCATATACAGTATTTGGCTAAAGTAAGAGACCGATTATTATAAACAAGCAAGTTGCTAAGCATAGAACCTAGCATTAAAAGATTTCACTTTCAAGAGGTCAAAATTGCTTTTACGCCGGACTCACGGATGAACTATACGCCGGACTCACGGATGAAATTGTACGCCGGACTCACGGATAAAAT
>JAWQFQ010000115.1:0-22504 GCA_035967975.1 Scytonema sp. PMC 1070.18 | reverse complement strand
CAGATGATATACGCCGGACTCACGGATGAAATTGTACGCCGGACTCACGGATAAAGTTTTACAAGCCTTGCTATTTAAGGCTTCAAAAAATCAACTAGAAAAAATTGTACGCCGGACTCACGGATGAAATTGTACGCCGGACTCACGGATAAAATCAGATGATATACGCCGGACTCACGGATGAAATTGTACGCCGGACTCACGGATAAAAGCCTCAAAATCATACGCCGGACTCACGGATGATTGTTGAGATTTGTAAAATTTAACCAATACCGATTTCTAAAATGACGAGATAACTATTCAAAATGGCACGCGCTTGATAAAATTTGTCCAAAATAGTAGGAAGTAAGTGTGAACGAGGAAAACACTGTCTTTCCAGTAGATGGACAGTTGCTAATGATACTACCAAGAGTGGGAGCTTCTATTAGAAACCCTGATGTGCAACTACCAATTTTCCGTGCTGATGCAGATGGCTATTACTTGGAGATGCGAGTTGTTGGCGACCCCGATGACAAGTGCGAAGTTGCTGTCACCCGTCGTGTCTCACTGAAGAATGTCTCTGCACAGGAGTGGGAAGAAATCAGCTCCCAGTATGCCAACCTAGACTTAGCAACTTGTACAGATCGAGGAATCAGCAAAGGTTTAGAGAAGATTCAAGACCTCCGGATTAAGCGCTTATTTATGGCGTTACTGACCTTTTTAAATACGAGGCAGGTTGCCATTGTATTATTCCTGTACAAGCAAGCACGAGAGCAGGGAAACTGTCGTTTGGTTTATTTTCGTTCTAATGATTTACTAGAAAGCTTAGGCTATACCCGTGGTAAAGATGGTAGCTTCACAACCAGGTTGCGATCGCAGCTCAACCAAGACTTAGTTGCCCTGCATAGAACCGAGCTGATACTAGCTCAGCCTCTGAAAAAAGGCACTGGCATAGGAGCGAAGGTCATCGTCAAAAGTATTCTCCGTATTCGAGATTACGAAATTGATAATCTGCCGCGAGACTTTGATTTAGCGAAGGCTGCTGATTACACCTATGAACTGGCAGATGCTTATACAGTAGCGCTGGAATTTTTTGATGGACCAGAGCGGACGGGAGATTATGTGTTGTTTTCAAACAGCATTGACACTAAGCAGAAGCAGGGGAGTAATGCCAAACATGACTACAAGATGAAACTGCTGGTCTATCTTGCTAGCCGAATGAAATGGGATAAGCCAATTGATGGACAATACCTGGTGATTTCCAAGCAATATCTATTCAAATATCTAGACCTATTGGGCAGTAACCTGTCTAGGAACCACCAAATCCTGTGGCGAACAATAGAGGAGCTGCAAGCTGAGGGGTATATCTTAGATGCTCAAGAGCTACCTGGAAAGCGGAAGACGACCAGTATACAATTTCAAATTAATCCTGAGAAACTGCGCTGTAACTAGTGGGCTAGGTCTAAGGAGACAAGCCACTTAGACTCACGGCATGAAGCCGACGTTCCCCCACATCAGGATTTTATCATTTATAATGGGGTATTTAGCAATTGACAGCTAAGTTTTCAATAAAAGACTGCGATCGGATCTAAGGATTCTCAAACACTACTAAAATTACAGTTTAGAGCCAGTGTTGTCATGAAGATTTGAAGGATTTGCAAAGCGCTGCGTTTCCAAGAGAGTCACAGCACGAGTGGAACGAGTAGGTATCTTTGGATATGCCTCAGCCATGGCGATCGGCAGTGCTAAGACTGTGGCAAAGTACCGACTGAAGTTCAGCATAGGATCGAGTGCTGGAGTCCTCCAAGTAACATACAGCCTGCGATGAATACCAATGACTAAACCAACTTGGCTGGTTACTGCGGCAATACCCTCAATGTAATCACCATTGGTAGAGCTACTTCCAAAGCGTTGAAATCGTTTAATGCTCTGTAGTTGCTCCCCATTACTGACAGTTCCGAGTAATTTAGGTTCAAGGGCAATTCTCACCCTTAGCCCTTCTTGAGTACATACAACCCAAATGGGCGGCACAAAGGTGTCAGCTGGCATATTGTATCTCAATTTATGTTCTGTTAATTGACTGTAGGCAATGCTCCCCCAGTAAAAGTTAACTGGGGAATATCAAAGTGGACAGGACTTTACAGGCAAGATTTGAGCAATTCCACTAATCTTCTCCTTAAGAATAAAGCCCTAATTTGTAGAGGGCAATACTTTACCCTAAAAAATAGGGCTAAATTTTAGGAGAAATTTTTAGGGTATTTAATCAATAGCATCCAAAAACTCCTGAGTTAACCCGTGCTTTTTAAGAATTGCCTCGGCGGTTTTGAGGGCATCAATCTCAGCGAGTCGCTTTTGGTACTTTTCGGGGCAGTTTTCAAAATTAACTACCTTCTTCAACCGTTGAAGCAGAACAATTGACCATAGAAGCTGAAAACAAGCAACAGCCTAACGTCATAGAGATGGCTCATCACAAAAGCGCTATCCCCCCTATCCCAGAAACTACCGTACTTGTTGATAACTTGGTTCTGGGAATAAACATTGAGAAGTTACAACTCCGTCCGGCGCGTAAAATAGCCAAGGCACTAAACATAGCTCAGAAAGTGCAGGGCAAAAATGTACCCTTATCCTGGCTGCGATCGCAAATCAAAGCACGACTCAAGGAGCAACCAATCCAAACAGCCGAGGTAATTTCATCGATTCTGCAACAAGCTAGTTAGTACAAATACGGAGGCATATTGCTGGGGTGGCAACTGCTGCCCCAATTGGCGATGACTACTATATAATTGAAATAATGCCCTCAATCGCTTTTATTCAGTATGACTCAGCTATCCCAGCCACGTCGAACACGGATACTGCCAACTACGGTAACACCCGAAGAATTACATCACCGTAAAGCACAACGTCGTGAACTTGGTATGCAGTGTCGTGCTATTTTTGAGCGTATTCGTCCCCGACTCATTGAAAACCATTACAACTGGTTTATCGCTATTGATGCAGATAGCGAAAACTACCTTTTGGACTTGAAATTGGAAGGTTTGCTACAACAAGTTCGCGATCGATATACCAATAAGGCTGCCAAACTCACTATTTTTCGCCTAAATGAAAATGGAGCCTGCGGTAGGATATGATTGCAGGCAGGTTTGGTGGCAACGGAGAATTATTCTTTGAAATACAACTGGTAGCAGCTAATGGCGAGCAATTTGAAATTGAAGCGCTGTTTGATACAGGATTTACAACAGGATGGCTGGGGATAAATTCTCAAGACCTAGAAGCTCTTGAGTGGTCAATAATTACACCAAAAATAGAAATGCAGACTGCGAGAGGGTCAGAGTATTTTGATTTATATGAAGGGAAAGTCATTGTCGATAACAAAGAATTTATAATAAACGTTCATGTAGGAGAGGAACTTTCTGATACTTTGATGGGTTCGCTGTGGTTAGACATCATGCAGCTGGTTGTGAATAAACCAAGAGGGATTTTGACACTAGAAGCGGTGGAAATAGATTAATTTGATGAGTAATTTTTTATTGCCCCTACTGCCATTTTTTCAAACTGGTTGGACATGATTACGAATTGGCACGCTAAATTCTGCTGCAATGATTGAGCGGTAATCAATGCTTTGAGCATGGGAAATATAAATCTACTCATTCCGTCTCAAAAATCTAATTTTATTATTGAAAACTCCATGTCAATTATTTTGGCTCACGCCAAAGCATTATTGATATTTCATTTAAGTGACATGGGAAAAATATCCACTACTATTAACCTTGCACCCACTGATGACTCGCTGCTAACATCAGATACAAAAACAGTAGAAGAAACAGAGCCAAGAGTTGACGATACAATTGCCCCTACACCTCAAATTCTCACCCTCAACTGTGTCAACTTAGTTGGTCGAGTTGGTGCAGATCCAGAAATTCGCTTTTTTGAGTCAGGGTGTGTCAAAACAACTTTATCTCTGGCGGTACGACGGCGAGTTAAAGATGCACCTCCGGACTGGTTCAGCATTGAATTGTGGGGAAAGACGGCAGAAATTGCTGTCAACTACATTCGCAAAGGCGACCAAATTGGTGTAACTGGTTACCTAAAAATTGAAATCTGGAATGACAATACCACAGGCACTTTGCGTTCCAAACCTGTTGTTAATGCCAATCAATTATACCTGCTGGGGTCTAGGCAAGACAAACCTCAAGCAGAATATGACACTAATCTTGACACTTTTTAGGAATCACCTATGAATAACTGGTTCCCGGCTAATCGTTGACTTCGAGAAGTTAGACTCTCATGTATCTTTCTCCAACTGGCAGAACGAGGTGGAATCTGAAAACATCGTCAAAGCGAAAGACGCACCTGTGCAAGCGGCTAGTCCAGCTTTAGACCTAAAGCAGATTTGTCATCCCGTCTTCAAAGATGTTGCACTAGAGTTAGCGAATAACCTGAAAGCAGTGGAAATGACTCCGCCATCAGAGGGCGAACTGTACCCACTGCCTGACGATCTGCCTGCTGCACTCAGAACCGCTCTCTTGCATATTGGTATCAACCAAATTTACTCCCATCAACTAGAATCCTTAACAGCACTGCGTTCTGGTAAGGATATCTCTATCTTGACTCCAACTGCTAGCGGCAAGACCTGGTGCTTTAACATTGGTGTTGTTGAGTCGTGTCTCACCAGCGATGCAACTGCATTGTATTTGTATCCGTTAAAGGCGCTGGCAGTCGATCAAATAGGTAAGTTGCGATCGCTTGTCACTGCCCTGCCTCAAGCCGCACAAATTAAGGTAGGATTGATGACGGGTGACACCTCAATGGCAGAACGGCAGAGGTTGTTTAGCCCGAATCCACCCCAGATTTTGGGAGTCAGCCCCGACCTACTGCACTACCAGCTTTACAATGTGCGAAAAAAAGACGAAGGAGAGCCGTTCCGTGAGTTCTTACGGCGGTTGCGCTACATAGTGATTGATGAAAGCCATACTTATGTAGCGACGTTTGGTGCCAACTTCACTAACCTCATGCGACGGCTGCGGGTTGCAGTTGATAGTGCTGGCGGGGACTCAAATTGTTTGCAATGGGTCTTTAGCAGTGCTACTATTGGCAATCCTGCTGAAATGGCACTGCACTTCTCCGGACGGGAGACGACACCTGAGCGGTTGCAGTTGATTGAGCGCAGTGGGGCTTCTATTGCAGGACGGACAACTCTATGCTTGAAGCCAAGCAGTAATGCCAATCCCGATACTGCCAAAATAATTCTTGGAATGCTGCAAAAGGAACTCACGGGGATTTGTTTCTGCAACAATCGCTCTGCTGTTAAGAGTTTGTTGAGTATAATCAAGCAAGAAGCCCGCAAACAGGGGTGTTCGCACCTTGCTGAAGGAGTGGCTATTTTCTACGGATCGCTCAAAAGCGATCGCCGCAGTGATATTATCGGGCAATTGCAGTCAGGTAAGATTCGGTGGATTCTGAGTACATCAGCCCTTGAAGCGGGAATCGATCTCCCCGAACTTGATTGCTGCTTGGTGCGCGGTTGGCCTGGAAGCTTAATGTCGTTCAGACAGCGAATCGGTCGCGCTGGTCGGCGAAATCCGGGACTAGTCATCTTCCTACCAGTAGCTCAAAGCCCTCTAGATAACTATTATGGCACCAACCCCGACGTACTCTTACACTCAGTAGCTGAGAGCGCTAGTTTCAATCCCGATTATCCGATACTGCTGGGCAAACACTTGATGGCAGCTGCTGTGGAAAGCAGCATTCCCATTGCTATGCTAACTCATTACTTCGGAGAACGAGCGGCAGCTGTAGCTAATGCGCTCATGAACCAGAATCAACTGTTCCTCAACCGAAACGGACAACTGTGGGGACGGGGCTATCCTCACAAGGAAATCAATTTACGAGGAAACGCAATGGCAAGTGTCAAGTTGATTGACAATGGCACTGGTGAGGACTTTGAGGAAATGTCTCTTGACATGGCTTTTCGAGAGGTATTCCCTGGTGCTATCTACAGCGCTCAAAATTCGGAGGGTGAGATTGCCAAATACAAATCGACCGTGTTGGATGTCACCCAACGAATAGCCATCCTCAACCCAATTGATTCCAAAAGCAACACTTTCACTATAGCTGAGACTGACCTAGATATCTCTATGCTCGAACCGTTGGCGGACTCCAAAACAGTCGTGCTTTCTATCCCTAAAGGTAAGTTAAAACTAACTCTGGGCTGGGGTGAAATTACATCATCAGTGACTGGCTACAAGCTGTGCGTCAAACAGTACGAACTCACTTGCACTTCTTCAGGATGTCGCAATTATCACCGTCCTATTTCTGGCAAGTCCTGTATGTATTGCGGTACTTGCCTCAAGAACGTCGAACTCGTAACGGTTATTGACGAAGTAGTGTTTGACAAGCCCTACTGCACTCAGTACAAAACACCCATTGTGAAGGTGGAAATCAACGATGAGGCTAAACGGGCAATTTCAACCCTGGTTGGACAGTTTAAAGAACAAGTTCTTCGTTCCAACTACGAGAGTATTACACCTGCTTACGATGTTTTGTGGGAAGCTACTGCTGACTCTATCGCCCTACACAGTATGGGTCATCAAATGATCTTTGCTGTGCCTCTTGTCATCCTGGGTTCCAATCTGGATTTGAACTACATTGTTGTTGATGAAGGCGAAACAGTGGGCTATTTCTACGATGCGGTAGATGGAGGCAATGGCTGTAGCGAAGCGATATTCCATCAGTTTCAGAAGTTTGCTCATAGCGCTGCATTGCTCTCAAAAGCTTGTAGTTGTGAAACAGGCTGTCCCAAGTGCTTGCACTTGCACGGTTGTCCGCAGGGTAACTCGGCGCTCAACAAAACCGTCGGGCTAATGCTGCTAAAAGCGATCGCGTTTGAGTAGCGCGTGCCTTAGTAGTGCGGCTGCCTTCATCGACCAAACTAAGAACCAAGTGCTGTCTTATCGCCAGTTTCTCTACCCATAACAACATGATCCGAAAATTTGGTTCATGTTGTTTTTTTGGAGTTAGGCTCACGCCTTGGGGCAAATGAAATGTACCAAAAAACCCAGAGGTTCAATGGCTAAGACAAAAAATATGTCTCCTGAAAATAGGGTCAATATAGTAACAGAAAAGTTGATTGCAGCTTCACGTAAAGCTGTTCAATCAGCAACACCAGTTGAGGCATTGGCAGTTTGGAAATTCATCAAAACCCAACAGTTAAGGCGTATTCCCGGACTGACTTCAGAGCAGATACAAAGCTTGGTAGAAAATCAAGCTAAAGAGTTAGGCGCTGATTGCATCATGGCAACTTCAAAAACATCTACCAACACGTTAGAGGCTGCTGTAGAAAATAACTCTTCAGACACTAACTTATTACCAACATCACCAGCAGATACCAGTATAGAAAGCTCTGGAGGGGCTAACGGAACCAAAGCAAAAACCGCGATCGTTAGCAAGTCTAGATAAACTTCTCACTTTACACAACTCCTAAAAACAGCTTTTCCGCATTCTGACGGGAGAGTTGTTTTTGTTGTAGCTCAGAACATTTCATACCCTCTTCATTTAACACTGAAAATGACACTCAAGCAAACAGACCTTGACCAGTTTACAAGTTCAGAATCACTGTATAAACATCGATTTGGGCTGCTTTATACTTGCGGAGTTAGGTATGTAGCCACTGCTGGGAACGCCTACTGGCTAATTGATGCTATTGCTTCTTATCAAACTAACAAGTTACTTGCGTTACCAAACTTGCAGAATTTCCAAATTTGGCAGTTAGTCGTAAATGAGAACAAATCTGCCACATTAATTTGTGAAGAAGATACAAACTTGGAAATCTTACGGCAGGAGATTGAGTACACCGATTTTCCATTGCCTAGCATCAAACTTTATCTAGTTGAAAAGGTGTTGATGCTGCTCTCGGAATATTAGCTTTTGTGTTGAATGAAACGCAAAGTAAAACGGTTTCTCAAACGACTTAAAGAAGTTGAAGAATTTGAGCACTGATGCAACAACTTCATAAACAATTAAGCTCACTTCCCCCAGACTGGGGGTTAGTTCCTGTCTTAGGGAAACAACCCCTTGGAGGAAAGGGCTGGAATCAGCGTCCTTATACTCCAGCGCAGCTCATCAAGTGGCTTGCTAATGGTCATCACTGTACGGGATTTGGCTTACTGACTGGTACGGCAATTGAGTCAGGGTGTAACTATCTTTTGGCACTTGACCAGGATGGAGCAGCCGCAGCCGAAAGGTTGTTCCTACTGGCACCAGAAAACCCTCTGCCCGATACAATCGCCTTTACGTCTGGGCGACCGGGGCGCTGTCAGAGGTTGTTCAAAGTGTCAGCTGATATAGCTGCCTCGCTCCACTCTCGCAAGCTGGACTGGGGATTGGAATTACGGTTTAAAGGATTGATGTCTGTCCTCCCCCCATCAATTCACCCTATTACCCACAAACCTTACTGTTGGCTAAAGAATTGCAGTCCCAGTGAAAGAGCGATCGCAATTGCTCCAGATTGGCTGATACAACTGATGGTCAAAAAGCAACCTAAACGCCGTGTGCCAATCACGAGGCATCCCGCTTGTGTGACGCAGCCAGCAGGGTACACTACGTACCGTCACATTGCTGTACTGCTGTCGCGACTTCATCCTCACCGCGCCGATGATTATCAAGAATGGATTAGAGTCGGAATGGCGCTGTACTCCCACTCACCAGCACTGTTGTCTTTGTGGGAAGACTGGAGCCGACAGTCGAGCAAGTATAAACCGGGAGAATGCGCTTACAAGTGGTCAACTTTCAACCCCACTAGGATTAGTATCAGAACGCTGTACTATCTAGCCGAAGTTGATTCCCCCATGCATGGCAAAACTAAAAAAAGCCACCCACAACACTCAGTTGTGTCTCCTAGTTCTTCAAAAGAATCGCTAACGCTCATGAAAAAGTGAAATTAGTTTGGTTCTACTACTATGGCACCTCGTAAATCCGCTACTGCCTCTGTCCAACCCATCGATACCTCTGCTCTCGGTGAGTACAACACTTCCGATTACTGCGACAAGCGGTATGCCACGGTGTACTACGCTTTACGCGAGTTGCAGGGATTGTCGGTGAAGCGCTCTTTAGGAGATTCCTTCTCTTGGGATCAACTCAAAGAACGGTTTACTGAAGTCTTTGGTACTGTTGAAGAACGGCGCTATTCTCTTGAGCAGTTGTTGGAATATGCAGAGCGCAAGTTCGGTAAGTCCCTGCAAGACTTACAGGAAATCAACGATCGTTCTTGGGCGCGGCGTAAGGCTCGTTCCCTACAGCAGAACAATGTTGTAGAACTTCCAACCGCCGCCGAGTTTTAATTCAGTTGTCTGGTTCCTGTTTACACAGGAGCTAGACAATTCTTTTTTCTGGTGTCCGTTTTAACCACCATTATTTATAATTTTTAAACCATAAATTCAACTGAATACTAACAATAAATCCAAATTCAGCTTCATAAAAAATTTCAATAGCTCACGCTTCATAACTGATGAAATTTATTGCACACAAGTATGATTGTTGTCATCTCTGGTTCTAGGTCTATTAAGTCGTTGCCAACTGAAGCGATCGCCCGCATTGACAAAATTATGGAATTAGGAGCAAATATTCTTATTGGCGATGCCTAAGAGTGTTGATGCCGCCGTTGGGCGATACCTAAAATCAAAAGGGTACAATGCTGTGACCATTTACTATGTGGGTTCTTGTCCCCGGAACAATGCGGGATATCCTACTGTCAGAGTCTCTGGCAGCTACACAGACAGAGATAAAAAAATGTGTTCTCTGGCTGATTATGGATTAGCAATCATCAAAAATAATTCAAAAGGTACTTTAGCTAATATACAAAGAGTACCAAAGACAAGAGTGATTGTTGTAAAATAGATTTGGCAATTTAGCCTGGTTATTTCTTGGGCAGTAATGTCTAACGTCCAGTTCATTAAAGTTTACTTGTTCTGAGCATCTGTCAATTATAAGTAGAGGGTAATATGTATTTCTAAAAGGCAATTACCTCTTTCAAACTTATCCCAGCATTCCCCGATATAATACCTGTTGACGCAGCACAAATAACTAACAAGCGATCGCACTAAAGCCACAATCATTGGAATTGCCAATAGAGCGGTAGAGGGAACTGAGAATGCTGTTATGTCTCTGTTGGTTTTTCCGGTGACCGGAATAATCGAAAGAGAAGGGGGAGGGAATCACACACAGGGTTAAAACAATGATTTTTCCTATACTTATAGATTTTAATCAATGGATAGATAAGAAAATTCATTAAAGTCTAATGAAAGGTTAGAAAATTGATTTTTGTAAATAATATTACAACTATTTTTAGTAATAGCACTGTTGGGTATACCGCACTTGCGTCATAATTCTTAACAATGGCATATTTAAAAACTACGGCAATATAAAATTATTCGGACAAAGTTTGCACAAAAACTATCGACCGCCTCGATAGTTTCAATCCCTATTAAGGTATATAAAATAACATACTCTTTGCCTTGTCACTTCTACCGATTTCAACAATTCTATGTAACTATTACATTAGGCATATTGTATATGGTGTAAAGACAATTATGCCCCAAACAAATTGGAAAGAAATTGTACTGGCTTCAGTCGTTGTGATTTCTCTTCTTGGACTATTAGGATTAGCGGTCATAGACGAAGAAGCACGCCCAGTTTTTCAGAAAGTGGCTGAATTAACCCTTGCCGCTTATGTAGGCTATATTTTCCCAAAATAAATAACCCGCAAATTAACAAACTTGCAGGTTATCCAATTTTCTTTCTTTGACCTTCATTTTAAACCTATCTCTAAATGAGTGCTACAGTCTTTAATGCTTTGAAGCTGTAGCAAAATAGTCCTGTGGCTAGAACTCCCAGCCACAGGCTCAAATACTTCTGTATTTGAGTGATTCCTTCTCTCTCGAAGTTATAGAGTGATTCATTATCATTGACAAAGTCTCCATAGGTATATTCTGGGTGAAAAACTTTTTTGGTAAGTTTTCTAGATTTTTCATTGAAAACTAGTTTTCAGCAGCGATGACAGTTTCTGCGCGGCTAGTGAAGTGTCAGTTTGGAAATTCACTAGTCAGTAGCTTAGCTAGCTTGCGATTATGGTATCCAAAACAACTGCCACGAAAACAGTGTTTAATGGCAACCCTTTTGGAGAGTTTGGGTTATACTCGTGCTAAAGATGGTAGTTTCACAGCAAGGTCGCGATCGCAGGAATTGGACGATCGACGCAATAAAAACTATGGAGAGTGGTACAACGATTCCAATCCGCTATCTCTGGATAAAATCAAATGGATAGTGGGCTAGGTCTAAGCAAACAAGCTACTTAGACACACGGCATGAAGCCGACGTTCGCCCACATCAGTTTTTTATCATTTATAATGGGAAATTTAGCAATTGACAGCTAAGTTTTCAATAAAAGACTGCGAGCGCAGAAAAAGGTCGTGGTTTAGCTACAGTCAACACAGGTGACCGAATAATTCGGTCAATATGGCTACGTACTAACTACTGTGGCTTGTCCTTTTACTAATGTGGGTAAAATAGCTAAAACCTTGGGTGCTAGGGACTTCAAATCTGCCAATCGGTTGGATGGTGCCTGTAAAACAATCACAGTGATATCGAAATGTGGTAAATTCTGCTGGAATGACAAATTGCGATCGACCGTGATGAAAACATCAAACTTCGTTTGTGCAAGCGAAAGAAGTTGACCATTCTTAATTCCAGCCCACCCCATCTGAGGAACTGTTTTCACTTCGTAACCAATAAACTCTCTTGCCAGTTTGCGGTCAATACACTCATCTAAAAGGAGCTTCATGCTATGCCACCACGCCAATAAGCTGTTTTTCTGCCTCTTCCAGCAAGGCAATAACCTGCTCTCTGGTCACAGTTGGAAATCCATCTAAAAAATCGTCTATCGATTCTCCTGCTTTGAGATAATCTAAAAGTGTTTGCACCGGAACCCTAGTACCAGCAAAAACCGGGGTGCCGCCCATGATTTCAGGGGATACGTTAATAATTGGGGAGTCTTTAAGCATAAGTCTTTGACCTTCAGATGTAAAATGTAGCAATGTATAAATGTATAAGTGCGCCCTCTTTAATAGAATTCTAGAAAAAATTTATGGAATTTACTTATATCCATTTGAATTTTATGCTAGAAACTACATAGAAGCCATAAAAATTGTGGTATTTGGTTCGCAAATAAAAACACCCGATGACCATGAAACGAAGCAACAAACCATAAATCATCGCTTCACTCACCTCTGAAACTTTGATTTAATCAAGGTTTAAGCCTTTCTTTTCTAACAGAAACTAAAATTTATAGCCAAAAGCTAAAAATGTAAAGCTGCGAAAAGCTTTCAGAGAATAGCTTCTCCAGATTGATAAAACAGAGTTAAGATACGTTTGCTCTGAATAACCAGCTCTTCAGTTTCTGCCAAAGGCTCCTTTTTGGTTTACCTGTTCCTGCTCCCACTTCTCTACTACTTGCAATTGCATCATGAACATCCATGGTCTTGGTGCTGCTAAAGTATTTTTTCTTGGTTAAAGAATCATGGAATCTTCCAGCGTTAATCTCTTCTTGCGACCATTGTGATGCCCATTTGACCCTATTACCTCTTATCCAGTAATGAGACTGGCAAGCGAAATTCCAATTTCCGATCGATGGATCAAGCGAAACCGACTGTCCATCAAAGATTAGTTTCCAATCTGTAGGAGAAAGTGGAGTAACAACTTCGTTCCCACATCCACAGCAGCATTTATGAACCACTGTCGCGAAAGCCATCGACACATAAATCGTTCTATCGTTTAAATCATTAGGAATGTATTCAACGAATTCGTGTGTGAGGACTATCTCTTGCTTCATAGTTGATCCTCGTTAGTTAACATATTGCCATCTATGGTGTATGTACTGTGATGCTCCTTCTCCAAATCTACGTAAAAGCCACATAGCTTTTTCCACTTGACAACAGCCAGCGCAGCATTGAGAGCATTAAGATCGGCAATCTGGATGTTTCGAGAATACTCATTATTGTCGTCACCATCCGAAAAAGGGATTCTGCTCTTATCACTGACACGATCGCGCTGCTCAACAGTGCTGGTCGTTACCCTCATCACGCCAAGCAACGCATCATCAACTAGATTTAAGCCTATGCCCACGTCAATGAAGGGGATACCAAACTCCTCTAGTTTTTCGACAATCAGCCTTTTAGCTCCACCTTTATCAAGACAAAGGAATACAAAGTTCATTCTATCCAACTGAGCAATATTTGAAGCATCAATAAAGACAGGGTTTGGGAAGATACTTTTACGCATTTTGGAATACAGGTTCGTATAGTAGAACACTTTATGTAACCCTGTCCTCAACTCATCAACAGACGGAGCGCCAGGTGATCTAAATGCGTTATGCTGTAGAAACTTATCCCCATCAAAAAGATGGATTTCTTTTACTGGAGTCTTGGCAAGCAGATCCAACACATAAGATCCTGTACCACCCAAGCCCACAATTGCAATCTTTTCCATCTCCAACTTCTTGGTGAGTGCGTTGATTCCAGCCCGAGTTGAGGCGGTATCAATATAATTGAACACCGATTCTTCTTCTCTGGATTCAATAAGTGGAAAAGTCTTTGCTGTAACACCGGAATCAAGTGATTGAGCTGGACTGGAAATAATGGCAATGTAAGTTGTCATCTTCTCGTAGTAGTCTTTGTAGTTACCATTAAGAGGCTTGCTCGAAAATGAATGATGAACTACAAGATTCTGAGCAAGTTGCTGGTGATTGCTGTTGTGCTTGATCTTACTTATCTCTGAACCATCCTTATTGCAAGGGTGATCCCCCGAAAAATAAGCAACATGAGTACCGGGTGTGACTGTTATATCACCAGCTAAACTCAATTCTGAGACGAGAGTTCCTAGCTTGATCTCTTTATTAGAGTTTACATAAGGAACATTTTTGACTATCAAATAGTTAGACCTAACTTCGATGTCATAACCCTCGTTTCGCATTCGCAAGAGATCGAAGCTATGATTTATCAGTTGCTGTGACATTGAATATCATTCCGTCCTTGATTTTGACTGTTTCCCCTTCAACAAGTGTTCCTTCAGGCTTGTTACCTTCTCCCTTCCTATACGTAACGGTGAAAACAATATTTTGTCCTGTTGGAGGATTGTCAAAGGCCAATGCGACAATTTCGGTAAATGACAAATGTTTTGCTGTCACTACCTTCTGCCGAGCATTCACAATAATTGTGGACTCCTTATTAGTCTCTTTTTCCTCGTGTTTGTTCTCTTGTTGACTATTCATTTATTTCTTCTTACAGTAGTTAATTCAATGGGGCAGTCAGTTTCCATTGATAACGATCTGTGAACATAAAACCTCCTTGAGGTAAATTAAGTTGGATCGCAGTACGCTCTCTTGTTTACAAGAGTACCCAAAAAAACTTATGGGGTAATTTAGGAAACGTGTTTACAAACTAATTCAAAAACCCTCGATCTGTAAATTAGTAGAATTACGGATAAATGTATGATAGGTAAAAAATTGAAGCTTGCCAGACAAGGGAGTGGGTTGTCATTACGAGAACTAGAGTCAAAAATTGGAAACATAGTTTCAGCTCAAGCGCTCGGAAAGTACGAGCAGGACAAAATGATGCCCAACTCGACGACATTAATAGCTTTAGCCAAAGCGTTGCGAGTTTCTGAAACTTATTTACTAAGACAAAGTGAACTAGAAATTGAAGGTTTAGAGTTCAGAAAGAAAAAAATCACTAGCAAAAGAGAGGAGACTTACGTTGTAGCGGCTGTCCTGAGTCATGTTGAGCGATATCTAGAAATTGAAGAAATTATTTATGCTCCTAGTATGGAGTGGGAAGCACCACGAGAAGCTCCATTTCCTGTCAATTCTCTAAACGATGCCGAGTTAGTGGCTGAACGTTTGCGTGTCTATTGGCAATTAGGAACAGACCCAATTATAAATTTGGCTGAATTACTTGAATCTCAGGGCATTAAAATTTTGTCTCTGTCTCTAAACAATAATGTTTCAGGATTAACTTGCTGGGTAAAACGCCGTAATCGTGAGCAGGTTCCAGTGATTGTAATTAATGCAAATGATAACGGTGAACGACAACGCTTTACATTAGTGCATGAACTTGGACATATGCTGCTGATTACTTCCCCCAATCTTGATGTAGAAAAAGTTGCTCATCGAGTTGCTGGTGCATTTTTGATGCCAGCCTCAATTTTATGGATGGAAATTGGAAAACACCGTAGCCGCTTAACAATTGCAGAGCTTTCTCGGCTAAAGCAGTTGCTGGGCGTTAGTATGCAGGCTTTAACTTATCGATGTAAGGAACTGAAAATTATTGATAATACAACTTTCCAAACTTTGTTTGCCGAATTCGGGCGAAGAGGATGGCGAACTCCTCCCTATGAACCATTTCCGGTACCTAAAGAACAACCACACCGCTTTGAACGGCTTTGTTTTAGGGCTTTATCAGAAAATGCTATCTCTGAAGCCAAAGCAGCCGAATTGTTGAATATATCAGTGTGTGATTTGATAAACCGGATGGATTCTGCTCAAGAAGAATCTATTTCAAATCTTGGTATACATTAATAAATTCACTCTAATTTTACTACTAAAATTTTTATAAAATTCAAAATCATTTAGTAGTTCCAAATTTCCTATCTATTTTCCTTGTAACGCCTAATAATTAAAATACAATATAATGCGATTCTTACTATCAAATCCTTCAATATGGTTTGGCGATTAGCTGCTTAATATTTACTTTACGAATCAGAGTCTGGGGAGATTGTGCCGATATGAAAGAACCGTCATGGCAAGGAATTCTACAAGGACAGCAACAAGACTTTATACAAAGGTTGAAGTACTACCTATGTGTATACCCACAAGAAGCAGATGTGGTTTTTCTAAACCGTTTAATCTCCAACCATTATTGCAAATTATCCTATCATAGTGAATTAATTTCAATTTTGTTTGATTGTGAACAAGAAGAAGAAATACATAATTTTTGCTTAGAGATATTCAATAAGTTCAACCTTGAATATCACCCTGATGATTACATGAACAACAAAATAGGAAAAATTGGAGAAGAAGCTATAAATGTATGTTTAGGTGATTTAGTTACAAAGGTGGATTACAAGATTTACGAGCGCGGAGATCAAGGAATTGATTTATTGCTAATTAATAATCAATCTATTGGTATTCAAATAAAAACTAAAACTCTAAATAGAATCACATTTAGGGAAATTGATAAGTATAAATTGAATAATTATGATGTAAATGATACCGAACTTCAACTTCACTTAAGCGCTAGTGATAGGATTGATAATATTACCTGGTCAATTAGCGAAAAGGAAATTGCTACAAATACAGTATTAATTTGTGTCTTAATTCTTAATTCGATAGCAGTAGATCAAATAGAAGGTAATTCATATGATTGCGTGATAGCAGGATTTAAGCCAACAAGGGAAATGAAGAATGCTCAATCTTTGACCATGAAAAGCGGTATATCGGTAAATCAGAAGATTTGACACTGAAGCGGCTCGAAGAAGTGGCGCGACTGCTTGATAAACCAGCACCATCACGTCCAAAGTCAGTATTTGATCCCAATCAAACTGCTCCAGCTGTTCAGACAGAGGATTTGCAGCATTCTTTGGATGGACTAATGATGCAGGTGCAGGAGTTGACACATAAAAAAGCGCTCTTGGAGCAGGATCTGCAATCGTGTGAAATCGAGAAAAAGAATTTACTCTCATCAGTGTTCGTGTTGAAGCAAGAAGTTGTTGCTTTAACTATGAGTAAAGAACAATTAGTGAAAGATATGCAAATACTCTCTTCTGAGGGAGCTAGGTTACATAACAAGTTAAATACTAAACCCGATTTAGAGAAAGCACGAGACTCTGTGCTCAAACGTTGGCGAGTGCAACGTGGTGCCGAAACTAAGGAGCGTATTCAGCAAGCCCTGGATCAACTAATTACCAAAGTTCTAGAATTGGCTGATTCTGCCGATTAAGTTACATACAAAGCCTGTAACTTATGAGTTGCCCTATTCTGAATATTATTGAATTAGGTTAAATACAAGTATGTAACCGAGATCCGGTCAAGCTTCTAAAGCTAGGTTGATACGCAGTTCAATTAAAATTTTAGATACAAAGCAACTTAGATTGTACCAGATTCACCAAACAAATTATCTTTACTAAAGTTTACACAATATGGGTGGCGCTAATTTGCACTCTTTTGTGGTATGCTAAATTACAACTAAATTACAAAAGAACTCGACTTTGAGGTGAGACGGTTCAATAAGAGCGAAGTCTATTCGCCATAGTCTCCATGGCTTGATAAAAAGGGTGTCTGCTGTTTGTCTCAGAAATGCCTCAAGGATAACCTAGTTCCGAAAAAGCATGCATAC
This sequence comes from Scytonema sp. PMC 1070.18, assembly GCA_035967975.1. Taxonomy (GTDB): domain Bacteria; phylum Cyanobacteriota; class Cyanobacteriia; order Cyanobacteriales; family Nostocaceae; genus Scytonema. Next base: position 5,087 of record JAWQFQ010000115.1, on the reverse strand, counting down.
CCAGTGTTTGCACCACTAGGTATTGATTCATTAAATCGAAATAAAAACAATGATAGAGCAATGTGTGATGCTGAATTCGGGTACTGGTGTACTCAAGTTTTGTATTAGTAACCAACCGCCTGACGAGCTGCTGTGACTAAGCAGCGAAACATTGAGGTGCAGTTGTGGGCGACGACAACAAGTATTGGTTGTTCTGAACAAATGAATATTGTGCTGTAACTTACGCATCTTAATGTAGCGGACAGGTCCAAACTGTTCGTCTGCTTGGTGTGACTGCATTTGCTGCTCTTTATAGCGAACAAGGCTCGACCTTAGGCGCTTCATAGGCGGCATTGCAGTAGCTTCTAGCAGTTTCAAATTTTCCCTCAGTTTTTTAGCTCGTGAGAATGAATTAGGCGGTTTCTGCCTCCGAATGGGAGATTCGACGGCTAGCTGGGGGAACTAAGTGTTGAATCATACTCATACTAAACTAATGAGCAGAAAGAATCAGCCAAGGGTACTAGGGTTAGACATAGCAAAGATGTCAGTGGTTGGGTGCTTGTTAACTGAAGCGCCATCTAAAAAGCGTCAATTAACTCCAACTTACGTAGTTCAAACATACGAAGCCAATCCCAGCCAGAAAAAAAAGAGCAATCTTAAAGATAATGCCGAAGAGAAAGTATTTGGTATTAGTGATTTGCTGGCTTTGAAGCCAACTGTGGCAGTGTTAGAACCAACAGGGGTAAACTACTCAAAGTTATGGATTCACCACCTCAAGCTTGCAGGGGTAGAAGTACTGCTCGTAGGTCACGACAAACTGCGTCGATATCGCAACACAGAAGATAAAGATGATGCAGGGGATGCATATGTGTAGTGACCTGCAATCATAAATCCCCCAACCTGCAATCATCGCTGTTTTCAACCAGGATTATTTGCAACTATAATTTCAGTTGAGCCAGGATTAAATGCAACTGAGCCAGGATTATTTGCAACCAGCCTGCAATCATCCGTTTCGACCAGGATTATTTGCAAATAGACTCAACACTTTACTACGGCTGAGTTTTCACTCCTTGACAGGGGTTTGTCAAAAAACTCAGGTCAGAATCTGATAAATTAACTTTGAATTATTTACCGAGTTTCTTTACTGGAAAACCAACGGGTTAATGTTCTCTAAGCCTTATCAGTGAAGCAGTTAAGAAAACCTCCCTTTATTTTACCATGCTCGTTGCTTATCTTACCTGGTTGGAATTCAAATGGTTTTGTTTATAAGTGGGAGCGTTTTTTAGCAACTTGCCAAACTAACCTTTGGCAGGACTTTCGGTCAGTTGCAAATAATCCTGGCTGAAATCGATGATTGCAGGTTGGTTGCATTTAATCCTGGTTCAGTTGCAAATAATCCTGGCTGAAGCGTAATTATAGTTGCAAATAATCCTGGTTGGGAAACGCCTTGATTGCAGGTTTAAGCGATTAGTATTGCAGGTTGTTACAGATAGAACTGTTCGGAGTATCACTGGACGAATTACGAAAATTGGTACTTCAAAATCTCCTTTAAAAATTGTTCAAAAAGCAATACAACCTTGCCAAAGAGCTTGTTTTAGCGGAATCAACGACTTATACATAGGGGTAGAAGTTGTCAATGAAGGAAGCACACTAAAACAAGTTCACGCAATTCAATACAATTTGATTTTGAAAGAATACAATCAAGTTATTGAAACAGGATTTGTTACTAATACGGGCAATTCCACATTGCGTCCTGGTGAGTCAGCTACTCTTGTTACCTCTATTTCAGCCAAAGTGCTACCCCAAGGGACAAAAATCTCAGACCTTGACGTTATTTTCCTCGCTAGTCCATTAGATGAATAATCAAAGTATTTTCTTGTGGCAGTGGAATTGCTTTCAAGTGGCTCACACATGGCAAGATTAAGTTATAAATCAGTAGCTTTGATATTAAGATTTTCGCTTTTTCCCAACACGAGCTGCTAATTTATTAGTTAACTCCAGTTGATACTGATTTTTGTTGTCCTCATAAACCAGAATTGTTCTAGGATCTGCGTGACGGCTAAGATGCTGAACCTTCCGGTAATCACCTTCTGCCAAGTCCAAGGCATCGGTAATTCCAGAATGTCTTATCTTATGTGGTGTCATCCGCTTTTTGATGCCAGCTAGTTCGCAAGTCTTACGCACGATCGCATAGATTCCATCCCCTGTCAGCTGATGACCATAGTTATGGAAATCCAACGCAATAAACAACGGATCGCTGGGTTTGAGATTTATGCGACAACCCAACCAATCGCTAATCGCCTCTGCAACAAAAGGATTTAAATCAATCCTAGTAAAATCATTGCCCTTACCCTTACCATAGACAGTTAACGTGTTTTCGTGATAATCGAAATCCCCCACTGTTAATTTTGCCACCTCTCCCCTACGCAGAACGTTTGCCCAAAGCAGCAGAAATAAGGCATAATCGCGCTTCCCCTTAATTGAATTCGTATCAATTACATCAAAGACTTTGTTGTACTCATCCACAGGAACACCCCGCGTATCCCTGTATTTTGTTACTTTCAGAGATTCGATGCGATCGCTATCGAAATGATATTGACACCGCTTGAGATTGCGACCCACCTTAATTAGATATTTGATAGCAGCCAAGTAACGATTAATAGTTGCAGCCTTTCTCCCCATTGACACCAGATGATTTTTGAATTTGAGGATTAACCCGTTAGCCGTCTCCCCGTTAAGCCCCCAAAACTCCTCAATATCTCTTGGTGTTGGTTTCCTTTGTAAGAAATACTCAAAAAATATTCGGATATTACCAGCATACCCCCGCTGGGTGGTCTGCGCCTTCTGCTGCAACTCCGCCAAAAAATCGTTACTGCTTTGCAGTTGACTGGCGACAGAAGCAATAGAACTTTCTGTATTAATACTTACTATATCCATCTACAGTCGTTCATGACAATGAAACTTGTCTGTACTCAGACAGTTGTAAGTAGTTCACGGAGCTAGCAGACTAGCTTTTAATTCATTTGTGAGCATCATTCTTTCCTTGGGTCACGCCGCCAAAATAAAAACCTCCGTCGGTTTGCGGGTAATCTTTAATTTCCCATTTCAAATAGTACAAATCGATATCTGATAAATTCAATAACTCTTTTATTAAATCAACTGGATTTTCAGGATATTCATCCAATTGCCACTTCAACTCTTTGACACCTAGATTACAATAACAAACGGCTGAAAGATATAGCATTTTTTTGTTGAGTCAACTTGTCTACCTCCTTTAAAAATTTCAGGAAACTGACAAAGGATTTACAATTCCGAAAGGTACATTACACTCATGACTTTTACAATCACTTTCACACACTTATTACACTCGCTACATCCGCCGAAGCCCTGAAAATAAAAACCTCCCGTTAGTGGGGAGGTGCTTGCAAGGGATATCGAGAGAGTTTTTAGGGAAGCACAACCTCTTCCCCCGACTCCAAAATACAAAATGCCTTCATACTTCCATCACTGTCGTTTACTCGCTCGTAGGTGCGAGTCTTACCATCACCTTTAATCTGGACATTCTCTTCTGGATGGTTAGCCAGGTAGTCAAAAATCTCCAATGTGGTTGTACTGATAGGCATCTTGATAATTTTCTTGAGCGCTTCGCCTAAAGTATCCGAAGAACTCCAGATATCAATCTTATCCGTAATCTCTATCCTCTTGTGGCGCTTGTTATGATATTGCCATTAGCGATCGCTGATTGAAGTTCAGTCACACTATTCATGATTCAACTACAAAGGTTCTTGTTCATAGTTCATGGTTCATTGGCATGAACCATGAACATATTTTCAAACGCAAGCTAGATGCCTGATTGAGCTTAAATCAGTGCCATTCGATTTAAGTATCAGTTGGGGAATACAACTGCACCTACTCAAATTTCCATGCATAATAGCTCCCATCAACTCAACCAATCACAGTTTGAATCTTTTTTCTTGGTTAAGTGTTTGTTGGTTTCATCCCCCCGCGCTTGTTCTCTTCTCTCCCATGAATTGTGAAGTTCGCCAACAGTATCAGATGCTACTCAAACGACTTAGTCTCTAGAAATGGATTACCGAGGTTTCTCGACAATCCATTTAGCGAATTCTTCTTCAGGTGTATGACAAGACAAGTAATACTCATTGTCTTTTTGGTGGGTGTAGAGAAAATAGCTACTCTGGTTCTTATTCCGAAATTTTACTTCGTCTCCAAAGCATATTGTATCACCTGGTGAGTTTGTAGATAGAGCAGTTTTTTCAATTGTCCAGGTTTGTGTGGTATCATTACCATCAGCCGGTGCGTAAGCAACCCAGTCGTTCCACGTTTTATACACATTTGTACGATATTTCTCATTACATATCCATATTTCCTTGCCACTTTCGATAGTATTGTTTCTATCACCGAACATAAGCATATGTTTTCCAGGCGTAGAAGCTGCCTTACTCCAATCGTTGCTTTTACTTGGTTGTACGATGTATAAATTTCTCGACTTATGCTTCAACCAAATAATTTGTTCGGAGTAAATAGGTACCTTCCCTGGAACGGTAGGCCTTCCATTCTCGTCAATGTCGATTGTATCTATATCGTAACCAACATCCATACAAGGACATACCTGACCAATTCGTACTGTGACGTAGTAAACGGATCTATCTGTGTCAAGTGTGAATCTATGGTCCCCCCCATTCGGAATCGGACACTCTCCAGCTTGTATGAAAGGACTCCATTCGTACTTACGCATATTTTCATTGCTGGAAGCTACAGACGTTGAAGCACTTGCTTCTAATGCTTTAATACCTATCGAAGCAGATACATCAACTTGAATTGAATTTTTGTCCTGTGATTCAACCAAGTACTTTTTCTCGGTTCTGATAGTTACATAGATATCTCGACCACTTTTGTTGTTTACCAGTACATATTTGACCACTGCTTGATTCCTCCATATTTAGCATGTAGAGTTTACAGTTGTGACTTGAGATAAAACATGATGTTTTGACAAACAAAAACACTGCCAGAACAAATGAACTGAGCTTTTTGACCCACATTCCGCACCCTGAACTGTCACAATCGGTTATCACTGAAGTCAAGTTTTC
>JAWQFQ010000114.1:7624-27667 GCA_035967975.1 Scytonema sp. PMC 1070.18 | reverse complement strand
CCCTGTTCCCGATTCAGTATCTGTTAATTTAGCATAACAAGTACTGAAGAACCATTAAAAATTAATTAATAATTACTCCATCGTGTAATTCATAGCGTCCGACCTCTGGTATCCATTTCACAAATTCTTTAAATGTGACCCGGTTGGTGGGTAATGGTTGAAACATAGGCAGTACCCTGGGCTAATCCCGAAAGTCCTTTCAATAAGACTACTAAAGGTCTTTAATCCATTTTAATGGACTTAAAGTACTTGTTTCGCACCTAAAAAATACCTAAATAAAAACCGCAAAGGCGCAAAGAACCCAGAGGAGAAGTATTTTCCCCTACACTCTAAACCCCACACCCCACACCCTTTATAAGTTAGCGCCTTAAAACCTTTATCTTTACTGGTACAGATTCAAGACCTATCAGAAACTGTAGTTATCGGCATTGTAGTTCTTACAAAGAAGCATTTGCAGAAATTCTGTAAGAGGAAACTTGCTTTTCCTGTTAGCGCTTTAATTTGATAAGCACAAAAAGCGCAATTTGTCAAAAATGTATTTAAATTTATGGGGGATTTAGCCCATGACTAACTCAATCATCAATCCAGTTGAGCGTCCTCAAATCACGCAACAACTGTCTGAAAATTTTATCCTGACAACTCTAGATGACCTTTACAACTGGGCGAAAATGTCTAGTCTGTATCCCATGATGTTTGGCACGGCTTGCTGCTTCATGGAGTTTATGGCTGCTTATGCTTCTCGGTTCGATATGGAGCGATTTGGCATGATTCCTCGTGCAACTCCTCGACAAGCAGACTTGTTGATTACTGCAGGTACAATCACTATGAAGTACGCTCCTAATTTGGTGCGACTTTACGAACAAATGCCAGAACCAAAGTATGTGATTGCAATGGGAGCTTGCACAATTACAGGTGGGATGTTTAGCGTTGATTCTCCGAGTGCGGTTCGGGGTGTGGATAAGTTAATTCCAGTTGATGTTTACATACCTGGATGTCCTCCCAGACCAGAGGCGGTAATTGACGCTATTATCAAATTGCGTAAAAAAATCGCTGACCAAAGCATCCAAGAACTGTCACAACTTCAACAAACACATCGCTACTACAGTATTCCCCACAAAATGAAGGTAGTTCCTCCTATCAATGATGGTCAGTACCTTATGAGTGCATCACGGGAGGCTCCATCTCAGGAAATTGCTGCAGCAACAGGATTAGAATTGCCTTTACCACTCCAAGCCATTGCTCATTCTCAAAATTCTTGACCTTGGGGATTTCTAAGAAAGAAATCTTTCATCTTGTGAGGCGGGCGTCCTCGCCTGCGCTCTAGGTACTAATCGCCTGCTCTCTCATATTGACGGGCGAGACGCCCGTACCACAAGAGATATTTGGAAGTCCTTTACACAAAGCTTAAATTGTAAGCTTTTACCTTCAGACTGGGTTTGGGATATAGGAAAAGTTGTGACATTTTCAAACTATGTTGAACACAATCAAACAAATTAAACAACTGATAGCTTACAAAAACTCAGGTAATTACGGTGATTTTGCCATTCTCAAATCTGAATTACTGGGTGCAAAAGTTGATTCAGAGGTTACTTCTAAACTAGAACCCGTTATGGGATATCATCCCTACATTGATTTAGAGGAATTAAGCAAATATCCTCAAGATACATTTGGGCGAGAATATGCAGATTATATGCGAGAAAATCATCTAAAACCATTTAATATCAGCCCCGAACTTGAGGACGTTGCTAAACGCAATGTATTTGCCCTACGCTATATTGCCACCCACGATATTTTTCATCTCTTACTTGGCTTTGACACCAGCTATGCGGGAGAAATAGGAGTGCTTGCCTTTGCTGCTACTCAAAATTACAGTAAATCATTAAAATATAGCCTTTGGTTAGCAAAATTTCTCTATCCAATTATTGCTCCCCAACAACGCAAAGCTATTTTTATCAATGTTCAAAAAGGAATTGAACTAGGAAAAAGAGTTCAATTTCTACTAGGATATCGGTTTGAAGAACATTGGAAAGAACCAATTAAAAAATTGAGAAATCAATTGGGATTACCAGAAGTTGTGATGTCAATACTTGAAGGTTTTGACTCGATCCCCCCAACCCCCCTTATGAAGGGGGGCTTTAAACCCCCCTTTTCAAGGGGGGATGGGGGGATCAAAACGGGATGAGCACGACTAACCGAGCAGTATTGGTTGTGGTGTAAGGTTTAAATAAGAAAATTAAAGCCTTTTAACAACAGAAATCAGGAGAGTAACAAATGACTGTACTGCAAGAAAATTCCTCAAATAAAATCAATACTAAGCTGCTACCTAAAATCCGTGAACCAAAGCTACTCCAAACTTTATGGGGACTTGTACAACCCATGGATTATTTGGAAACAATGAGAAAACGTTATGGAGATATCTTTCTCTCTGATTTTGCGGGATTTCCTACAAGTGTAGTTGTTAGTAACCCTCAAGGAATTGAAGAAATTTTTACTGCTGATGCAAAGTTGTTTGAAACAGGTTCAGGCAACAATATTATGCAACCCCTGTTAGGTTCCAACTCTTTGACCTTGCTAGATGGTGAGCGTCATATGCATCACCGCAAGCTTTTAATGCCACCCTTTCATGGTGAGAGAATGCGGGCTTATGGGCAACTGATGTGTGATATTACCAGACAAGTGATGAGTCACTTGGAGGTGGGACAAACATTTGTAGCCCGCTCATATATGCAAGAAATTTCTTTAACAGTCATTTTACGTGCTGTTTTTGGTTTAAAGGAAGGAGAACGTTATCAACAAATTAAAAAAGTCTTAACAGAAATGTTGGAGTCCTTTAATACTCCATCAAAAACAATGGTACTTTTTTTCAAATTCCTACAGCAAGATTTAGGTTCTTGGAGTTCTTGGGGATATTTTTTGCGGCAAAGAGAAGCCCTTGATAAATTACTTTATCAAGAAATTCGTGAGCGTAGAAGCCAACCAGAATCTTTAGGTGAAGATATCCTCAGCTTATTATTATCAGCACGGGATGAAGCAGGTCAACCGATGACAGATGTTGAACTACGGGATGAACTAATGACCATGCTTTTTGCCGGACATGAAACCACCGCAACAGCTTTAGCTTGGGCTTTGTACTGGATTCACCACATACCAGAAGTAGGCGAGAAACTATTGCAAGAATTAAACTCAATTGATATTGCTAATACTGAACCAACAGAAATTGCTCGCTTACCTTATTTGAATGCTGTTTGTTCGGAAACTCTAAGAATTTATCCCGTTGTTTTCTTTACTCAAGCAAGAATTCTACAAGCCCCTATGCAATTAATGGGCTATGAAATACCAAAAGGAATGTTGCTAGCACCGTGTATTTATTTAGTTCACCATAACCCTGATATTTACCCAGAACCAAAGAAATTTAAACCAGAACGTTTTTTAGAACGCCAGTTTTCCCCCTATGAATATTTACCCTTTGGAGGCGGGAATCGCCGCTGTATTGGCATAGCATTTGCCATGTTTGAGATGAAATTGGTACTTGCGACAATCCTATCTCAATACTCGCTCGAACTTACCGAACAACGTCCTTTGTATCCCGCACGTCGTGGTATTACATTTTCTCCTAATGGCGGTGTGCGTTTGGTGGTGAAGGCAGATAGTTAATATGTAGTAGGGGCGAACGGCTGTTCGCCCTTACAGGATAATTGCTGTTCGCCCTTACAGGATAATTAATGTGTCGCGCTCAAGATTGAATTTTCAAGCACACTCTGCTACAGGAGTCAAAATATGAACGCTCATAAGATGGAAGTCGTATTAACTGAAGATGGAATGCTGACGCTGCAGGGTTTACCCTTTCATGCTGGGGAGACTGTGGAAGTGATAATTCTGGAAGCTAAAACTCCACAGCACCAAGCAGTGCCAAAACCTAAATTAGATACACATCTTTATCCTTTGCACAACACACAACCATACCGTTATGATGACCCTACAGAACCCGTTGCTTTGGAAGATTGGGAAGTGTTGCAATGATTGTACTTGATACTCATTGTAAAAATGATGCGCGGATTGCTATATATCTAAAATTACTTTAGCAATTGCGATCGCATCCATTACTGTATCAACAATATAAATATTCTCTGGCGATCGCTTCTTAAAAAAAGCTTTCCCTTCCTCATCATCAGTCAACAAAATCACCTTTTTATTTCCCTTTAAAGCTAAGGCAATTTCTGATGCAGTTCCCGTACCAACACCACAAGCAATCACAACATGACTGGAGAGAACATTAATATTATTGCGAGCGTTCCCCATATCAGTAAAAATGGCAATATCCACTGCTTCAGAAATCCCTTCCTCATTATCATGAGGAAGAATCCCGATAGTTAAACCATTAACAGATTTTGCTCCCCGACTTGCTGCATCCATTACCCCAACATTTCTACCACCAGTAAGCAAAACCCATCCTGCTTGGGCAATGAGTTTACCGAGTTCATAAGCATTTTGCACATCTATTGCTGTAGCTTTTTCTCCAGGTCCCATGACCCCAATAATAATTTTTCTCATTTGTTAGTGGATAGTTGTTAGTTGTTAGTTGTTAGTTGTTAGTTGTTAGTTGTTTTCTGACTAACCACTAACTACTATCTACTATCTACTATCCACTATCCACTAACTACTATCTACTAACTACTAACTACTATCTACTATCCACTATCCACTATCCACTAACCGCTAACTACTATCTACTATCTACTATCCACTATCCACTAACATTCAAAAACTTCCCATAATCATCCCAGCAAGTACGATAAATCCAATCCACACATTTTGTCGAAACATTTCCCCGTAAGCAGAGTTGGGCAAATCTTTCTGTCCTAAACGAATAGACTGCCAAACCCAGCCCACAGTTGCAAGGGTAAGGGTTATCCAAAAAGCGAGGTGAAGGTGTATCACCTGTCCCAGCCACCCAAGGAAAAATACAGTACCAGTAAAGAAAATTCCGATCGCCACTGGTGCGTAGTCACCAAAAAATAAGGCGCTGGAATTGACGCCAATTTTTTTGTCGTCTTCTCGATCGCTCATAGCGTAAAGCGTATCAAATCCCAATGTCCAAAATATAGTTGCGCCCCAGAGTAGCCAGGTAGGAAATGACAAGTTTTGGGTGACTGCACTCCAGCTAATCAAAACTCCAAAACCCCAGGCTATGGAAAGTACCAACTGTGGGACGGGAAACACTCGCTTTGCACCAGCATAAAGCAAAATGACTGGAACAGATGCAACACACAACCAAAAAGAGAGGGGGTTAAGATAAAAGGCAAGCATTGCTGCACATCCCATCGCGATGATCGCAACAACAATACCAACTTTTATAGATAAAGCACGAGAAGCAAGTGGGCGATCGCGTGTTCTTTCTACTTGTGGATCGATATCTAGATCCCACAAATCGTTGATTATACATCCAGCCGCACTGGTGGCGAGAGTACCCAAGACAATAACGCCGACTAGTAGTAAGGGCGGTTTCCCAGAAGCTGCTAAAAACACAGCCCAAAGAGCAGGAATCATCAAAATCAACCGTCCTGCTGGTTTGTGCCATCGCACAAGCCGGATAATTACATACCATAAGGGTTCCTGAGTTTGTTGTGGTGTAGTTAACATAGACAGTACAAAAATGACGATAAAAAAATCAATTCACGAAGCTTCACATCTATAGATTATCTTCATTCAATATCTGTAAAATCACAATAAGACGTGGCAACTTTGGACATAACAAACGAGTCACTAAGCTATGAGCAGCAAGGTGCTGATAGCTGAATGCTGAATGCTGAATGCTTACAAACTTTTCCCATCCAAAACAGAGAGAAACATAAAAAAATGGTGAATTTAGTTTCAACTAGCTGGGAGAGTATTTCTACTCAAACAGTTGAACAACACCGAACTATAGCAGCTATTGACTTGGGGACAAATTCACTGCACATGGTAGTCGTGCGGATTGAACCTACACTACCAGCTTTTAGTATCATCGCCAGAGAAAAAGAAACCGTTAGATTAGGCGATCGCGATATTAAGACTGGGGATTTGAAACCAGAAGTCATCTCGCGAGCGATCGCCGCATTGAAACGCTTTCAAGAAATAGCAAAAACCTTCGACGCTGAAACCACCATTGCAGTTGCAACAAGCGCCGTCCGAGAAGCCCCGAATGGAAGAGATTTTCTCCAAAGGGTAGAAGAAGAAGTTGGTTTGAGCGTTGATTTAATTTCCGGTCAAGAGGAAGCACGGCGAATTTATCTAGGAGTCGTATCGGGGATGGAATTCAACAACCATCCCCACATCATCATTGACATAGGAGGCGGGTCTACAGAATTAATCTTAGGAGACTCTCGCGAAGAGAGAGTTCTTACGAGCACAAAAATTGGTGCGGTCAGACTGACAGGCGAGTTAATCTCAACCGACCCCATCAGTAACGAGGAGTTTCAGTACCTGCAAGCCTACGCACGTGGTATGTTAGAACGTGCAGCCGAAGAGATTCAGACAAACCTAAGTCTTGAAGAACATCCCCGATTAGTGGGAACCTCCGGGACAGTCGAAACTCTAGTTGCAATTCATGCACGGGAAAAGCTGGGTTATCTTCCCTCAACACTCAATGGCTACGAAATTAGTTTAAAAGACTTACAGACCTGGGTCAGTCGCCTGCGGAAAATGAGTAATGTAGAAAGGGCTGCTATTGCCAGTATGCCGGAAAAACGGTCAGAAGTTATACTAGCCGGTGCGGTCATTCTGCAAGAAGCAATGACCCTTTTAGGAGTAGAAGAATTAGTTGTCTGCGAACGTTCCCTAAGGGAAGGTGTCATTGTAGACTGGATGCTTGCTCATGGCTTCATTGAAAACCGCTTATCCTACCAAAGCACGGTACGCGAGAGGAGTGTTCTGAAAACTGCCAAGAAGTACAACGTTAATTTAGAACACACCGATAGAATTGCCTTATTTGCTCTCAGTATATTTGACCAAGTCAGAGGAACACTTCACAACTGGGGCTCGGAAGAAAGACAACTACTTTGGGCGGCTGCAATGTTACATAATTGCGGTCATTATGTCAGCCATTCTTCTCACCACAAGCACTCCTATTATCTTATTCGTAACGGTGAATTATTAGGATATAACGAAACCGAAATAGAAATTATTGCTAACATAGCCCGCTATCATCGCAAATCACCTCCCAAAAAAAAGCACGAAAATTACCGCAATCTTATCAGCAAAACTCACAAACAAATTGTAAATCAATTGAGTGCTATTTTAAGATTGGCAGTTGCTTTAGATAGGCGGCAAATAGGAGCTATTGCGAGAGTGCAGTGTGAATATATTGCCGAAAAAAAAGAATTATACCTAAAACTATACCCATCTCGCACAGATGATAACTGTGCCTTAGAACTTTGGAGTTTAGATTATAAAAAAGATGTATTTGAAGAAGAGTTTGGTGTTAAATTAACCGCCACTCTAGAATCAACTACTGCTAACAACCCGTAGGGAAATTTTCTTGTTTAAGAAGTTAGCACAAATAATCATTATTGGTTCATAGTTGCGCTTTAGAGGATGTTTGAAAAGTCCTTTCATCAGGAGATCATATTCAAGATCCCCCTAAATCCCCCTTAAAAAGGGGGACTTTAAGATTATTTTCCCCCCTTTTTAAGGGGGGCTAGGGGGGATCAACCAGTGCTTAAAATTACAGCCAACCACTTTTCAAACATCCTCTTAGCGTGCTTAGCGCAACTACGAACAGAATGTTATTAAAGCACTATAGCAATCCTAAATCATTCACTGGCTCCACACGTGTTTTCCATCCTTCTCCTAACGGAAACGCTTCTCTTTCCTTGAGGCTCCGCCAACGCGAACACGAATAGATAGACTCCAGACGGAGCCATGTATTTTTTCTTTATTTAATTTATAAGAAAAAGATCCAAAGGCGTGTTTGTTGTCTCCCAGTATTCTTCTGCAGAACGCAAAATGTTAATTGCTGTTTGCCAATTATCAGGGTCAGCTTGAGCGAAGATATCAGGACGTTCGTAGAATAAAACATATCTCTGAGCTGGACACCATGTCAAATCAGTAATACACTCATCTAATGCGTCCCAGTTAACACCAAAGTATGTAGGGAAATTCATTGCTTCAGCAACTTTTCTTAAAAAAGTTTCTTTACTCGAAATTTCTCTACCATCCAAGTAGAAAACTTGAATCTTTTGCTGGGATAATTTTTCAATGATTTTATCTAATATCTGCTTCCGGCGATTTATATTATTTGACTTGCGGGGAGGTTGTTTCTGAAAAGATAGAAACGATAGATTTTCACTCATTGAGACGCTCCTTGTGCTCAAGGTTTGTAAATGACTTCTTGAAAGCTATTGTAGTGATTAGCAGTGTAGTACATTTCTCCATTTTGCCCAATAATAAGACGGCGACTACCTCTGTCAATTGCTCCTGGTGTTTTCACAGTATATTCTCGATAGTATCCAATAGGTTGTGGTGGTAACAATAATTCAAGGTTTTTGAATACACTACCATCTTTGGGATGAGGGAATGGTCCGCCTTGTGAAATCAAGTTAATAGTGATTTGAACCTCAGGAGGTAATTTATTAATAGTAATCTGTGGTATGCCCGTCATTGAGATATTTTATTTCCTTAACACTCAATTAAAAAGATTGCTTCTCCAATGTTCCCACAAGCGATCGCTACTTCAATGTAAAAGCTGAGCCTCACGAATTACCCTATCGGTGCCATAGACTTGGTTAAGTATTTTGCATTTACAGAAAATCAAGATTTGGGTGTTGTCGTTTTTCCCAATCATCCTTTAAAATAGCAAACGTTAAAGTATCCCACCAGCGACCTTTGAACCATTCGCTTTTGGGAGATTTTTCCTCAAGTCGCATACCTATTTTTTCCAAAACTCTTATTGATGCAAGATTTTCAGAAAAGCACCAAGAGTAAATACGATGCAGCTTTAACTCCTCAAATCCAAATTTAAGAAGAGTCCTTGCGGCTTCCGTTGCATATCCTCGTCCCCAATAATTTGATGCAATTTCATAACCAAGGGAAGCTTGATGTGAATCTGGCTTGATTTTGCGTATACCGCAGTTACCAATCAATTTGCCTTCCGATTTTAGTACCACTGCTAATTGAAATTTAAACCGTGGCACTTGCCACTGCTGGTGTAAAAACATTTCTACAAATTCCCGTACCTCATCTTCACTACGTGTCTCCCACTCACAAAACCGTAGGTATAGAGGATCGACTTGGTAAGCTAAAACCGCTTGCCAATCATCCGGTGTAAACTCTCTTAAAATAAGTCTTTGCGTAAAAAAATGCATTATTAAGTACTATTGCTATAAAAAAAAATACACTACACCCCAACACCCTACACCCCACACCCCTAATATTTACAAAACAACATAATTCGGTAAGATTAAGTAAAGCAATTTTTGCAATTGTTATAGTCAAGGCATAAGCAATCCCATGCAACTGAAACTCCGTGCATCTGAACTACCGTTGAAACAAGTTCTCTTGATAGCCCCCTTTTTCCTATGGGGTACTGCAATGGTGGCGATGAAAGGAGTCATACCTCATACCACGCCATTATTTATGGCGGGAGTGCGATTGATACCAGCTGGGGTTCTGATTTTGATAGTCGCAGCATTAATGGATAGACCCCAGCCAAAAGGTTGGACAGCATGGCTGTGGATTGTTTTATTTGCTGTGGTAGATGGGACACTGTTTCAAGGATTTTTAGCAGAAGGTTTGGTCAGAACAGATGCAGGATTGGGGTCTGTTATGATTGACTCTCAACCCTTGGCTGTGGCTTTGCTGTCTTTATGGTTGTTTCAAGAACATATCGGTCTGTGGGGATGGTTGGGACTTGGATTGGGCGTTACAGGTATCAGTTTAATTGGTTTCCCAGATGAGTTTATTTTAGGTTTTTTCTCTAGTGGTACAATTCCTCACTCCTTACTCGCTACTCCCCAATCTCTCCTCGAAAGCGGCGAATGGTTGATGTTGTTAGCTGCACTTAGTATGGCTGTGGGAACTGTGTTGATTCGGTTTGTCAGTCGTCATGCAGACCCCGTAGCCGCTACAGGATGGCACATGATTTTAGGGGGATTACCGTTGTGGGGTATTTCATCGGTTGCAGAATTCCATCAGGTGCAGAATATTATACCCTCTGACTGGTTGGCTTTGAGTTACGCTACCGTCTTTGGAAGTGCGATCGCCTATGGATTGTTCTTCTACTTCGCTTCTAGTGGTAACTTGACCAGTCTGAGCTCCCTCACCTTCCTGACCCCCGTCTTTGCTTTACTGTTTGGCAATTGGCTACTGCAAGAAGTACTGAGTCCATTACAGTGGGTAGGGGTTTGTTTGACTCTAGTCAGTATTTATCTCATCAACCAACGAGAAACTTTAGCGGGGACAAGGAATAAATTAGTTGCCAATGAAAACAACACAACCCAAAAGCTACCTATTTTAGAGTCATCTTCATCGAAATTGAATACAGTCAATTCAGTAACTGTACCACTGAGAGAATCGGAACCGGAAGTTTTGCCTTAATCTTAAAGAAGGGCAATGAAAACAAAAGATTTATCAAAATAATTGACAACAGGTAAAAGGGTACAACTGCCTAAAATATGCTTGAATTTTATTAAGGCTCGGGGTGTAGTTGTTATGTTATGGCTAAGAAAAAAAATTAACATTTAAATTAACGTAAAGTGATCGTGATACCGATGGCGTCCCATGCGTATCCTGGCTGAAACTTTTTTTATGAGGTTACGTCATTCCTCAACACTTTTAATCACCTGTTGTGCTTGTTTCGGATTTGTCCAAAACTCAACAAGCGCAGCAAGACCTAGCCAAGCTTTAGAACACTTGGTACTTGCTCAAGTCAACTCCCTTGGAACCGCAACGCAGTCTATTCTTCGACCTGGTAGCACGGGTAATGAGGTTCAGAAACTGCAAACCTTACTGAAAGACTTGGGATACTACGATGGAGAGGTAGATGGTCGTTACGGTACGAGTACAAGCCGTGCTGTTTCTAAATTCCAGGAAGCAAAGGGCTTGATAGTAGATGGTGTTTTTGGTCAGACAACTAGGCAAAGTTTGCAGCAAGCAGTCCAGCCCAAATCACCTCCAGCGACTGTTGTCAGTTCTATTCCTCAGACAAGCACACAGGAAGAGCAAGGAAAGGATGTTGTTTGGTGGTCACTACTTGGAATTGGCGTCTTGGGAAGTACTGGAGCTGTCCTGTATGCTGTGAAACAGTTTGGGAAAGGCACAGAAGTAACAAAATATAAAGATTCTCCTAAGGAGAACTATAGTTTAGCACCGCCACCAATAGGGGAGTTAAGCACTGTTCAGGATAGAAACACTCACAGTACAACTGTTGTTGGTACAGCAGATACGACACCCTCTCCTAGCACACAATTTATACCAGTCGAGAAAACTTCCCGGTTGACAAAAGTCAACATCGTTGACCAATTAATTGATGACCTCCATAACCCAGACCCAAGTCAGCGGCGCAAAGCCATTTGGGATTTAGGACAAAAGGGTGATTCACGGGCTATTCAGCCACTGGTTGATTTGATGATAGACGCAGATTCTCAACAACGCAGCCTAATTTTGGCAGCATTGGCTGAAATTGGAACTCGTACGCTCAAACCCATGAATCGTGCTTTAGCAATCTCACTACAGGATGAAAGCCCACAAGTGAGAAAAAACGCTATCCGCGATTTAACTCGCGTTTATGACATGATGGCTCAAATGAGTCAAATGTTATCACACGCCATGCACGATTCCGATGCGGAAGTACAAGCAACAGCAAAGTATGCTCTTTCACAGATGAACCGCATCCGTGCTTTACCTAGTCAGGACAGAGATGAGGATGAGGATGAGGATGAGGATGAGTAGTGAGAGTTAGGAGTTAAAAGTTATTAATATACAAAATTTAAATTCTAAAATTGTTCCACCGCCTCTCAAACCAGGAGATTTACTCAGAGTGATTGCTCCAAGCGGTGCGTTGCGAGAATTTGAGGTATTTCAAAAAGGGGTAGAAGTCTGGCGTAACCGTGGATACCGAGTAGAAGTAATGTCAGAGATTTATGATAAGTGGGGGTATCTCGCAGGTAACGATGAAAACCGCCGCCATCAGTTAGCAACAGCATGGAAAGACCCTGAATGTCGGGGTATTCTTTGTTCTAGAGGTGGTTTTGGTAGTACCCGTGTCTTAGAAAATTGGACATGGGAAATATTGGTAACGAATGAGATAACGGATAGCGTGTCTGTGGAACCAGCAGATAACTCCTCTGTTAGATACGCTACAAAATCCGATGCATCCTCTGCTTTTCCCAAATGGCTAATCGGCTTTTCTGATATCACCGCTTTACTGTGGAGTCTTCATAAAGAAGGAATTATTGGTGTCCATGCTCCCGTGCTCACAACTTTAGCATCAGAACCAGATTGGTCAATTCAAAGATTGTTTGATTTGGTAGAAGGTCGCCCTCTCGCTCCATTGGAAGGTTGTGGTTGGGGTGGTGGTGTGGTTACTGGTATCCTGTTACCAGGAAATCTTACCGTAGCAACTCATCTCCTTGCTACACCGTTACAACCAGATATGGACGGTGTGATTTTAGCATTGGAAGATGTGACAGAACCTCCCTATCGGATTGATAGGATGCTGACTCAGTGGCGTATGAGTGGGGAATTGTCTAAAGTCCGTGGAATTGCATTGGGTAGCTTTAGTCGTTGTGAACCACCAGCAAATGTTCCTAGCTTAAGTCTAGAGGAAGTTTTGCGCGATCGCTTGGGTAATTTGGGTATTCCCATTGTCTCTGATTTACCTTTTGGTCATGCAGCCCCTAATGCTGCTTTACCAGTTGGTGTATTGGCTACTTTGGATGCAGAGCGAGGTGTGTTGAGGGTGTAGGGGTGTAGGGGTGTAGGGGTGTATATAGCAATCCGCGTATTCTTCGTGAAAGGAGAGAAACCCGGTATCTTTAAGATACCGGGTTTCTTAGGTTTCATAATTATGGAAGAGAAAGAATTGGATGTGGGGAAGTATGTAGATTTGATAACTATATTGTTGGATTTACAATTGCGAGACGAGTACCGAGATGGGGTGGTAGCCAATTTTGAGAGAATTAAGGACATCGCCCTAGTTGTCAATAAGTTTCCTCTACCAGATATTATTGAGGCAGCGCCAGTGTTTGAACCATAAACTGAATAAACAGCAATGAATTTACAACAAGCTGATGCTGTCACAATATCAACTGCTGTGCGAGAAGGTAAAGTCAGCGCGGTGGAAGTTGTCAAAGCTGCTTTAGAAAGAATTGCAGCACGAGATGGTGTTCTGAATTGTTTTACGACTGTGACTACTGAAACTGCTTTGGTAGATGCAGAAGAAATTGATCGGAAAATAGCTAAAGGTGAAAATCCTGGTTCTCTAACGGGAGTTCCTTTCGCTATTAAAAACTTATTTGATATCGCTGGGTTAACAACTCTTGCAGGTGCGAAAATCAATGCTGAAAATCCACCAGCTACTCAAGACGCAACAGCGGTCTCCAGATTGAAGCAAGCAGGTGCGGTACTTGTAGGTGCTTTAAATATGGATGAGTACGCCTACGGATTTGTAACGGAAAACTTTCATTATGGTGCGACTCATAACCCCCATGATTTAAAGCGTATAGCTGGTGGTTCATCGGGAGGTTCAGCTGCTGCTGTTGCATCTGGTTTGGTTCCACTGACATTAGGTTCGGATACGAATGGTTCTATCCGAGTCCCTGCAGCTTTGTGTGGCGTTTTTGGTTTTAAACCTACTTATGGACGTTTATCTCGTGCTGGAGTCGCTTTGTTTTCTAGCAGTTTAGACCACATTGGTCCATTTGCTCGTTCAGTCAGGGATATTGCTACAGTGTTTGATGTGCTTCAGGGAGAGGATGATCGAGACCCAGTTTGTACAAAGCGTCCTCCTGAGTTATGTTTGTCTCAGATAAATCAAGGTATTCAAGGCTTGCGAATTGCTATTGTAGGAGATGACTTTGTAGCAGGAGCAAGTTCTGAAGCATTGGAAGCACTGCAAAAGGTTGCTGATGCTTTGGGTGTAACCGAGTCTGTCACAATACCCGAAGCTTACCGCGCTAAGGCGGCGGCGTTTGTGATTACAGCTTGTGAGGGAGCAAATTTACATTTAGAGAAATTACGTTCTCGCCCTCATGATTTCGATCCAGCGACACGCGATCGCTTTCTAGCTGGCGCATTAATCCCTAATACTTGGTATATTCAAGCACAACGATTTAGAAGATGGTATCGTGACCAAATCCGGGCGGTTTTTCAAAAAGTAGATGTGGTTCTTGCACCAACTACGCCCATTTCTGCACCTTTGATAGGTCAACAGACTATGATATTAAATGGTCCAGAAATTTTCGTGCGTCCCCATTTGGGATTATTTACTCAACCCTTATCTTTCATTGGCTTACCTGTTTTATCAGTACCAATTCAATCTCCCAATGCTCTTCCCTTTGGGGTTCAAGTGATAGCTGCACCATATAACGAAGCTTTGATTTTACGAGTTGCAGCGTTGTTGGAAGCAAATGGCTCTATCTCAAGTCCAATTATATATTGAGCGATCCCCTGTCTGTACCTTTTGTTTTGATATTTGTTCAAACTCCTTCCCTAGCTTTTCACCCGTTTAGGTTTAAGCTTGAGCGCTCAAATTTTCATTCAAGGTAAATCCTACGTTATTTTCTTCGACAAGGATATTTCTCGATTAAATTTAAATTAGGGTTGGTAGTTTGGGGAACTTTCTTGAAATGAAACTGTTTCACCCTGAAAATAGCTTGATTTTAATTGTAGATGACGTGAATGACAATTTAGAACTCGTTGCAGCAATGCTAGAGCCAATGGGTTACAAAATGGTCTTTGCTTCTAGCGGGTTGCAAGCTTTAAAACTGGTTCCAGTAGTCGAGCCAGACTTAATTCTGTTAGACTTAATGATGCCAGGAATGAGTGGATTGTGCGTTTGTGAAAAACTCACAAGCAATCCAGAAACAGCAGAGATTCCGATTATTTTTCTCACAGCTAGCCGCGACAAAGAGAATTTACTTCAAGCTTTTGAAAAAGGAGCGGTTGACTATATAACCAAACCAGTTTACGTTCCAGAACTCCTTGCTCGTGTAAGGACACATTTAGAGTTGAAATTTTCTCGAGAGCAATTGAAAAAATTAGCTTCCACCGATCCATTAACCGGAGTTTGGAACCGCCGTTATTTGTTCACCCTAGCGGAGCAGGAACTGAATCGCGCTCAGCGATATGACCGCCCCTTTGCTGTACTCATTATCGATATTGACCACTTTAAGAGAATTAATGATACCTATGGACATACCGTAGGAGATGAAGCGATTGTCTTTATGTCACAAACTGTTTTGAACTGTTTGCGAAAAGTTGATTCTTTTGGGAGGTTGGGTGGTGAAGAATTTATGGCGCTGTTACCGGAAACTGATACTGATGCTGCATTTCTGGTGGCTGAACGGATTCGAGAAATGATCGAAAATATCGTTATTCCTGCGAGAGGTAAACAAGTCACCATGACTGTCTGTATTGGAGTTGCTAGTTATACATTTGGGAATGATACAGTAGATTTTATTATTCAACGCGCTGATGAAGCACTTTATCAAGCAAAGAACCAGGGACGGAATCGAGTTGTTGCTAATACGTATAAACCTTAAACTAAGTCATTTTACAAAAAAAAGTAACGGGGAACATTCAGGACAAATAAAATACTTCCGCAACAACTACAAATGTGAATAGCGTTACAAACTACTGGTTTATAACGCAATACAGTTCAGTTAAGCAACATTAAGAAACCCGGTTTCGCATGAGTTACCGGGTTTGGAGCGCCCCACGCGTCTCTTAACTGAACCGTATTGGTTTATAACGAACTAAACTCAAAAAAGAAAAACTTTAAACTTGTTTAAGGTTGAAGCTATCTCAATACTGTTCGGATTAGCGAGAATTAGAAACCCGGTTTGGTGGTGCTTCGACTATTATTAACCGAGCAGTATTGAGACTGCGACTATTGTTAACCGAGCAGTATTGGAAGCTATCTTTGTATTTTGCTAATTTAAGCATTTGTATTTCCTGAGGAGAAGACTGGTGAGCGATTCAAAGGATACTTCCAAAGTTGAACAATTACTATTGTTATTATTACGATTGGCTTTAATCGCTGCGATCGCAACAAACACCATAGCACCTGTTCAAAAAAAAGAACCACCAATACAAACAAAAGTAATTCGTAATTGAATTATATAGAAGTCATAAACGAAATATAAAATGTTCGTGACGACTGCTAATAGGTAATAGCTAATGGTAAAAAATCAATTAGCTATTAGCCATTAGCAGTTAGCCATTAGCAGTTAGCCATTAGCAACTAAAATTTTTTACGAATGATTTATTATAACTATATAATGCGCTCATTATTGTAATGCGTTTTTCAAGAAATGAGCTCCTATTTCCGTCCAAGTGTTGATGCGATGGTTGGCTATACTCCTGGTGAACAGCCTAAACCTGGGACAAACATCATTAAGCTGAACACTAACGAGAATCCTTATCCACCTTCACCTGATGCGATCGCAGTTCTGCGTAATCTAGATAGTGAATGGCTGCGACGCTATCCAGATTCCTATGCTAACGATTTTCGGAAAGTCACTAGCGAGGTTTTGGGAGTTCCCTCAGACTGGATTATCGTCAGTAATGGTAGCGATGACTTATTAAATCTTATTGTCCGCGCCTGTGCGGAGTCGGGGCGCAAGGTAGTCTATCCAATGCCGACTTATGTGCTTTATCGCACACTTTCACAGATGCAGCCTGCGGAATATATTGAAATTCCTTATGAAGAAGACCACAAATTACCAATTGAGGAATTAGTAGCTGCACAGGGAGCGGTAACATTTATTGCATCTCCCAATAGTCCATCAGGACATATTGTTCCAATTGACGATATGCGACTATTAGCATCTCGATTGTCTGGTGTTTTAGTCATAGATGAGGCTTATGTTGACTTTGCAGAGGAAACAGCACTATCCTTAGTTCGGGAATTTGAAAATGTAATTATCGCCCGTACCTTATCCAAGGGATATTCTCTAGCTGGTTTGCGACTGGGTTTTGGAATAGCTAATCCAAAACTATTGAGTGGTTTGTTTAAAGTGAAAGATAGCTATAATATAGATGCGATCGCGTGTTTGGTTGGAACAGCTGCAATGTGCGACCAGACATACAAAAATGAATGTGTTAAAAAGGTGAAGGCATCAAGGGCAAAGCTAGCGGTGGATCTCAATCGGCTCAACTTTAAAGTGTGGGACTCTCAAACGAATTTTCTATTGGTACAGCCTCCTAAAGGGAATGCAGAACAAATTTACTTGACATTAAAAGAACGAGGAATTTTGGTACGTTACTTCAAGCAACCCGGTTTAGAAGATAAGCTTCGCATTACCATTGGTACCGATGAACAAAATCAGATGCTTGTTAAGATGTTACTGAATTTGGTCTGATGCAATTGGCGATTAGCTTGTGAGTGGTTCTGCCTAAGCAGGTATATTTGTGCTCCTAAAACTTCTTTCTTGAAGAGGATTTCATGAACGATAGCGATTTTATATGAGCTCTTAGAAACCAGGTTTCTCATAGACGCCGAAAAGGCGGCTTCCTGGAGGGTACGACCGTACCTTCGGGAAGGCTCCGCCAACGCCCCTAACCACGCTTTCAGGGCATACATATTTAATTTCCACGCCTATGTCTAATAATTATTTTGCTAAAACTTATTTTCCTACTTTTCCGTCTTTTTTTTACGAAAATAACATATAAAACCCACTTTTCCTACATTATAGTTAATGACACTTATGCTTTAATATATATCCAAGAGAGTTCAAATGGGGATAATAGCGGTTTAGCCGCAGGTAGAGATATATCATCTCTCTTGCGGCTTTTTGTTATTTTTTATACAAAATAACTACAGGAATGGCAGTTACATAACTAGGTTCACAATCAACCAGTAACCTAAAAGCCCTACAAAAATACTCAACCACATCATTGTTCTATTGTTCATAATACTCACCTTTGCTATCTCTACACTTGGAACAGTTTTGTCGTTCTTGCTTCTTTGGATGGGAAAGGGCGCATTGCTTACTGGTTTGTAAAACTAAAACCCAGGCGATCGCAATTCACAATTCAACTATTGAAATTTCCCCTTTAAGTCATACAAGTCTTACCAGTCTTGGTGGAAGACATCACCTTTGCTAGGTGGGGTAGTCAAACACAATCTCTTCAGATGATATTTCTATTGTAACGAGATTAGCCGAATTTGACAGAATGAAATTGTCTCTTGATGAATATAACTAATATCCAGTTTCTTTATTTTTCTCTATAAAATGGTTAATGACAGTAATGTAGATAAGTATTCAAGAATCAGGAAAATTCAAGTTTTCTCTAACCAAAGTTTTATTCTCTAAGACAGAGAAAGATTGAAAATAGCTATGAACAGAAATTTTCAATCAACCAGTAGAAATAATAAATAGGGTTTTCTGATTAATTCATAGCTAAAATTTCTGAAGTTGGGTTGAGAAGAAATTTCCCTACCTAGGATAGAAAGCAAATTTTTAGATAAACATATACATTTTTTATTAATGACTTACTAAAGTTTGTCTTGAAACGAAAACTTTCACAGAAAGCGAACAGACTTCATCTATTCGTTAGTAAGGAAGGTTACATTTTTTATTGAAAACTGACTTTTTAGGAGGTTTTTTGTGCGGATTGCTCAGGTTGCTCCATTATGGGAAAGAGTACCGCCTCCTGCTTATGGGGGTGTAGAGCTAGTAGTAGCATTGCTAACCAACGAATTGGTTCGACGCGGACACGAAGTCACGCTATTTGCATCGGGAGATTCCATCAGTTTGGCAAAGCTTATGTCAGTTCATCCCCGTGCTCTGCGACTCGATCCCAGTGTGCAAGACACTAGCGTTTACCAGACGATGCAATTAGCTCAAGTGTACGAGCAGGCGGACAAGTTTGACGTTATCCATTCCCATGTAGGTTATCCTACTATATCTTATGCCAAACTGGTAAAAACGCCTACCATTCATACAATGCATGGTATTTTTACCCCAGATAATGAAAAAATATTTGGTTATGGTAAACAGCAGCCATTTGTTAGCATTTCCGATGCACAACGGGAACCAAGAGTAGGATTAAATTATGTGGCAACGGTTTACAACGGAATTGATGTTAGTAGCTACAAATTCTATCCTCAACCTGACAGTCCGCCGTATTTAGCGTTTTTAGGTCGGATATCTCCAGAGAAAGGAACACACTATGCAATTGAGATAGCCAAAAGAGCAGGTTGGCATTTAAAAATAGCAGGTAAAGTGGATGCTGTCGATGTAGAGTACTATGAGAAAGAAATTAAACCTCTCATTGATGGCAAGCAGATTGAATACCTGGGTGAAGCAAACCATACCGAAAAAAATATATTGATGGGTGGTGCAGTCGCAACTCTATTTCCCATCACTTGGAGAGAACCTTTTGGATTGGTTATGGTTGAATCAATGGCGTGTGGTACCCCAGTTATTGGGATGAAATTGGGGTCTACAAAAGAGGTGATTGTTCATGGCAAGACAGGCTTTCTCTGTGATAACCTTGAAGAATGTATTCATGCGATCGACAAAGTGACGGAACTAGATCGGAAGGCTTGTCGGGAGTATGTCTGGAACAATTTTAGCTTTCAAGCCATGACTGATGGCTATGAAGCTGTCTATCGACAGATACTAGCAGACCAATTTGCCTCCAATATTGGGCATTTTCGTAGTCCATTTGTTTTAGGGACTTCCAAATAAAAAAGTATCCAAAAATCTTTTGTGGTACGGGCGACATGAGCCGTTACAGATTCAAAGGACGGGTGACACGAGTCGTTACAGATTCAAAGGATGGGCGACACGAGTCGTTACAGATTCAAAGGATGGGCGACACGAGTCGTTACAGATTCAA
>JAWQFQ010000114.1:0-7524 GCA_035967975.1 Scytonema sp. PMC 1070.18 | reverse complement strand
AGGACGGGCGGGGACGCCCGTACCACAAGATGGATAATTTATTTCTTGGAAGTCCCTAACCTGTTAGCATCTATCCAGGGATAGGGATAAGCGAAAATTAGAAACCCGGTTTCTTTGAGAAACCGGGTTTCTGCTGCTCAATGTCCAGTAACACTACCCCCAATACCCTATCCTGACGAGGTTTCGTCTTAACTTTGTGCCATATCTCTTTAAACTTTTTCCAAAAAATTTGAACAAAGCTTGCATAACTGTCTTCTCTCAAGACCCATGAATATGTAGACTCCTATCTTGCACTTTGTGGAGGAAAAGCGGGTAAGGCACTTGCCAAGAAATAAAATCCCAGCCTTATAACTACGAATACCCGACTACACCGACAGTGAAACAAACCAAGGCTGGGATTTTATTTTTATGGATCTCCCTAAAGTGTCACCGTATCTTTTTGTTTGCAGTACGGTGGTGCTCAAAGGAGACGCTTCGCATAAGTGTAGCGTGTGTCCTGTTGTATCGGGATTCTCCAATGCGAGATTAAACAAAAACAGACAGTTATGAAAAAACGTGAAGATATTATTCAAAAATTTTCGACGTTTCTCAGCTTTAGCGATTACAACAGTTATCGCAACCCTATTTGGCAAGCTGATTCTCAATTGGAACGTCGTATAAAATTTTTGACAGAGTTAGCACCTGAGTTTAGAGAAGAAGCTTGGGCGAGGCTATTTTTAAAAATTATTAAAAAACCGCCTCAAAGTCAATCGTCTAATATATCACAGAACGAAGACAACTGGGAAACAAGGGAAGAAAATGAATTGTTTTCTAATCTTCGTTTCTCCGAATCTTCTATAGATATCAGTCATTTATCTTTACAATTAACCACATTTTCCACCGCTTATCAAACATTACAATCAAACTTATCTTCTTCCTTGTCTCCTGTCACTGCTGAAAGACATTTATCAGCATATTTACAGGAAGCTTGCTTGTGGGCTGCTCAAAAGAGATATCAAAAGTTTAAATTTATTCGGTATAAATACTCAATAGAAGAATATTTTCAAATGGCTAACGCAGCAGTATGTCAGCCAGCAAAATTATTGAAAAGTTTTGATTTTTTTCATCCTCGTACTAATCTAGAGGGTTATGCTAGAACAGCATTACTCCGGTTTATAAGTAATACAATTTATAATCAAGATTTAGAAGCTAAAAGAGAAAAATTTTCAAATTATGGTTTGCTTAAAGATTTAAATGCAAAAGAATTGAAGGAAGCCCTACTGTCACAAGGGATGAACAACCACAAAGTTGAATTATATTGTCTAGCTTGGAAATGTTTTGATGAAATTTGTAAGCCGAACCAAAAATCGGGTAACCTAAGTATGGAACCTCCTAATAGGCAAAGTTTGCAACAGATTAGCGATCGCTATAATCAGCAACTTAGTCAACTAGGTTTTCTGAGTGAATCAGCTTCCGAAGAGAAAATTCAAGAAATTTTAACATTATGTATTCGAGCTGCGCGTGATTATCGTACCAAACGTTTTATCCCTTTAGAAAACTATGACAATATCTCTGATTGCGTTCTGACTCCTTGGGATATAGCTATGCAAAAAGAAGAATTGGAGGAAATCCAGGTCATTGTTTCGAGAATATTGACAGACATTCCAGAGATGGGACAAGTATTGTTAAAAATGTGGTGGGGCTTGAATTTAACCCAAACTGAAATAGCAACAGTTTTAAAGAATAAATATCCGCAATTGCAAAGGCAATATCAAGTTGCACGTCAATTAGGGAAAGATATAAAAAATCTTCTCAAAGAGTTTATCCTAGAATGGAATATCATTAACCCAGAGGAAAGTATTAGTAATGAAAAAGATATAGAAAGACTTAAAGAAGCTTTGAATGAATGTTTACAAATTCAAATCAAAAAAAAAGTTACATTTATTTTAGACAAAGTTGCTCAACAATGCTGGATAGAGAATAAAGAAATTCAAGATAATCATATTGCTTTCATAATTCCAGAAAAAAATGTATCTCATCTACCTAGACAGGATTTATCAGAAATGTATAATATTTTGTCGAAATCTAAAAAAGATTTGATAAGAGCTTTTAGTCATGAACTAGCTTTTAGTATGGGTCTATCTACAATTTCAGTGAATTTAGTTCAAAAGCGAATTACGGATTTTGTAGAAGAATGGTTAAAAGATATTAATTGCAGATTAAAATAGTCGAGGTGCCAAAATATGTCACTACAATTGGATGATTTAATGGTAATTCATTCCGAACATACTTGGATAGAATTATCACGAGAAGAAGAGGAGAAGGCTTGGCAATTTTCTGTCAATCAACCTTTTTCTAACGCTGCTGCTCGTTGGACAGCATTCGTAAATTACCTATGTTTGAATACTTTGATTACTTGGCTTCAAGAAGATACCGAACTGTATCAAACACTTACAGTGAGTTCAGCTGCTGCTGATTTAGCCAGTGTCTGGGAAGTTGTCAATGGTACTGCATTAACTTTAGATTCAACGCGTCTGGTTATTATTCCTAGTGATAAAAGCAGTCTTTCAGAGTTTCAGATTCCACAAGAATGGGTTGACATTCCCAATTGGGTGGCTGATTATTATCTAGCCGTACAGTTAAACCTAACAGAACATTGGTTGCGGATCTGGGGATATACTACCTATCAACAAATAAAGTCAAAAAGCAATTACGACCCGGTAGACCGAATATACTCATTAGACAGAGATAATTTAATAGAAGACATCAATATAATGTGGCTGGTACGAGAATTTTGTCCCCGTGTTAAACCAGAGGTTCAACCCTTACCAGCTTTGTCTCCCGCACAAGTCAAACAATTTTTGGATCGACTCGGTCAGTGGACTCCTTATTCGCCTCGTCGCGATCTCATTTTTGAACAATGGGGGGCGTTGCTGGCGGTGGATGCAAACAGACACCAACTGTATCAGCATCGGCTTGTCAGCCAAAAGAACAATGTTGTCGAACAAAAACAAGCGACGCCCATCAACTTGAGCAAATGGTTGCAAAATGTGTTTGAGAAAGGATGGCAGTCTATTGAAACAATGTCAAGTTTACAACAAAAAAAATTAGACATTCAATTCAGAGGAGAGTTTGCATTAAATGAGGTTTGCGTACAAGCAGCTAGACTCCTGGATTTAGGTATGCAACTGGGAAGCCAACCTTTTGCGTTGTTGGTCGGTCTCATTCCAAAAATGGAAGGAAAAGCTATTATCCGCGTGCAATTGCATCCTAGTCAGGGTGAAGTTTACCTACCACCCAATGTCAGATTGGTTTTGCTGTCTGAGTGTGGAACAATCCTGCAACAAGTCCAATCAAGAAATTATGATAATTACATCCAACTTAAGCGATTTAAATCTCCTTTCGGGAAGAGTTTTAGTATTCAAGTTATCCTAGGGGATGTCAGTATAAAAGAAGATTTTGTCCTTGAATTTCCTTCGACTAGTGTAAATGAGCAAATTAGTTGTGTTGAACCTAGGTAAGGGTGACCTAAAAAACGGCTTTCCTGCGGTCACTTTTCAACTGTGGGAAGATAGTAACCCTATACCTATGCAGTCTACAGGTGGTTTACCTGCTGCACCAGAACTGTCTGAACTCTACAGACGTTGGCATCTGTTGTACCATTTGCTCTACGAAGCTGTGTCTCTTCGTAAGGTTAAGGAAAAGTTAAGGGCAGTCGCGCAAGATGATATCGAAATTGATGAAGAAGATGTGACAAATATCTCCTCCATTGAGTTCGGAAACTTGTGTGATGAATTACAAAATAAGATGAATGCTTGGCTCAAATCAAAGCCTTTTCGCAATATTGACCAGAAATTGCGGACGAAATTAGCCCCCACTGATGAAGTTCGGGTGACGATAGTCGCAAGCTCAGACCTGGTTCGACGATTACCTTGGCATTTGTGGGATTTGTTTGAGGATTACCAAAAAGCAGTTTTCTGCTTAAGCACTCCGGAAGTGGATAGAGTCCAAAGCTTACGAAAACAGCAATCCAAACAGATTAGGATTTTAGCTATCTTAGGAAATAGTGAAGGGATTGATGTCCTTAAAGACCGACAAATGCTCGAACAATTACCAGAGGCGCAAACGGTTTTTCTTGTGGAACCACAACGTCAGGAGTTGAATCGGTGGCTTTGGGATAAACAAGGCTGGGATATTCTTTTTTTTGCAGGACATAGTGTCAGTGGAGCAGATGGTGAAACTGGTGTCATCTATATTAATCAAACTGACAGTTTGACGATTCCTCAGTTAAAGAATGCTTTAAAAGCAGCGATCGCACGTGGTCTGACTCTAGCAATTTTCAATTCCTGTGATGGGTTGGGTTTGGCAAATCAGCTGGCTTCTTTACACATTCCGCAAATGATTGTTATGAAGGAGTCAGTTCCAGATGTAGTCGCGCAAGAATTTTTGAAGTACTTTTTAGAAGCGTTATCTGAGGGGGAATCTTTCTATTTGGCTGTGCGCGAAGCAGGGGAAAGGTTACAAGGTATGGAAAATGAATTTCCCTGTGCAAGTTGGTTACCAGTGGTTTGCCAAAACCCTACGGAAGCACCCCTGGTATGGTTACAACGGACAAGAACAGGGGAGCGCGATCGCTCCACCTTACCCATGAAACGTCTGATTCCAGCAATCCTACAAATGAGTGTATTATTGACAACTCTAGTCGTAGGAATGCGATCGCTAGGAATGTTGCAGTTGTGGGAGTTTTTAACTTTTGACACTCTCATGCGGTTGCGACCAGATGAAGGACCAGACTCGCGTCTTTTAATCATTAAAATTACTGAAGCCGATGTTCAATCACAACCTGCAAAAGAAAGAGGATCAGCCTCACTATCAGATCGTTCACTGGCTCAACTGATTGAAAAACTAGAATCCTTCCAACCACGAGTCATTGGATTGGACATTTATCGCGAGAACCCTGTATCGCCAAAATACAGGAATTTAGCCAACACGATGAAAAACAGTGATAGATTTATAAGCATCTGTAAAGCGAGCGAGGACAGTCAAAACGCTGGTGTTGCACCACCACCTGAAGTTCCAGTACAACGCCAAGGCTTTAGTGACGTTATCCTAGATCCAGATAGTGTCGTCCGGCGTCAAATACTGGCGATGGCTCCTGCATCCCCATGCAACACCGACAAATCTTTTAGTTTTCAATTAGCAACCCGTTATTTAACGCAAGAAGGTATTCAGACCAAACTGACACCAGAACAGAACTGGAAAATTGGTAATGTTACTTTTAGAGATTTAGAAAACAACAGTGGAGGCTATCAGGGAATAGATAGCCGAGGTCACCAAGTGATGCTTAATTATCGTTCTACTAGCTCAATCGCTACACAAGTGACCCTCACAGACTTTTTAAACAACAAAATCAATCCAGATTTAGTCAAGAACCGGATTGTTTTAATTGGTACAACAGCCGAAAGCTTTCACGATTATTTGTCCACACCCTATAGTGCTGGTTATTGGCCCTATCAAGAAATGCCCGGAGTGTTAATTCAAGCACATATGGTCAGCCAAATTCTCAGTGCTGTCCTTGATGATAGACCACTCATTTGGGTCTTTCCAAACTGGGGTGACATCCTCTGGATCTGGATTTGGTCTGTAGCAGGAGCTACAATTGCTTTGCATATTCAATCAGCATCAAACTTAGGAATAGCAGGAATTTCTACCCTTGGCATCTTATACGGGATTTGCTTTGGTATATTCATACATGGGGGCTGGGTCCCTTTTGTCCCATCAGTACTAGTATTAGTGACTACCAGTGGCAGTGTAACAGCCTACATTAAATTCCAAACTAAAAATATATTGTAAGCAATCAGCAATCAGCCATTAGCCATTAGCAATTAGCAATTAGCAATTAGCCATTAACCATTAGCCATTAGCAATTATTTTTACAAAATAGTTTCCTCCAAACTTTTGTGCCATTATGTTTCACGATTTGAAAGCCAATAACCAATCCCATTTCAAAATCAAAAAAGCTTTTGCAGTGACCGTGGTATCGCTTGTTTTGACAAGTTTCTCTATCCATGTATCAGCACAGACGACTGAATCATCCACTCACACTTCAGATAATATAGTCATTCGCTTTCAACAACAACAAGACGAAGAACAACAAGATGGATCGAGCAAAGGTAGACCTAATGGAAGGAAGGGAACGGGAAGCCGCAGTGGTAGTTGTCCTATAGTGAACACACCAATGACAGCCTTAATTCCTGAAAATGATTTGGGATTAACACTTGACAAGTCTCCAACTTTATGGGTCTCCTTACCTTATAAACCGACTGAGATATCTTCAGGAGAATTTTCGTTGCAAGACGAAGATAACAACGATATTTATCGAACTTCTTTGATAATTCCTGAAAAACCGGGTATTGTCAGCTTTACTATTCCACCAGAAGTATCTTTAGAATCGAACAAAAAATATAAATGGTTTTTAAAAATTTATTGTCAAGACGCAACCGCCCCCGGCTCTACACAATTATCTGATTTTGTTTACGGGTGGTTACAACATATATCACCTCCACCTCAGTTAGAAAATCGATTGAAAAAGACAACCGTACCCAGAGAACGTATCGCTCTTTACGCCCAAAATGGTATCTGGTACACAACCCTGACTGATTTAGCAAAACTCCGCCTCGCCAACCCGACAAACCCAACCATCAATCAAGACTGGGCTAATCTATTGCATGATATCGGTTTGGATTATTTGACAAAAGAACCCATCGTTGGAAGTCTTGAGCCACGCTCACCCAATCCTTAAACATAAAGTATCCATCTTGTGGTACGGGCGTCCCCACCCGTCCTTGATTAGTGACGAGCCACAGAATACTTTTTTACTTAAAACTCCCTAAAATTATCTACATTTCTCAAACTCTTACCTCTGTGTCCTCTGCGCCTTGGCGGTTTTTTAAATTATCAAACTGCTTTCTTAAGTGTAAAATAATCCTTAACTTCTCCGTAAAAATCCACAAATTTGACATCCAGCTTTTTTCCGTTCACATCCATCACTAGTGAACCGGGAACGCTCAAAGAAGTGTACATAGCTTGATGAGGAGATACCACATCTGCAAAACCAGAGGTACCTGCAACAATATAGACTGTTCCTGCATGGGACGCTAAGAGTGGTTTTTGATACGCTCCCAATTCATCTTCCCGTCCGCTTCCTCCATCTTTCTTCATCTGGTCGGTGAAGGTGTGAGAGCTTCCATAATGTCCATCAATTAGGTAAGAACGCTCGTAGGAGTGGCTGTGACCGCAAAGTACGATATCAACTCCCCCTGCTTCAATGATGGGAAGCACATTTTCCCTCATTTCAATAAGTTCTATTTCAATATCGGAATCGTGTGACCCTTTCGTGTAAGGAGGATGATGCCAAAACGCAATTTTCCAATCTTTGTGAGTTGCAGCTAAATCCTGTTCCAGCCATTGCAACATTGTATTCGGGGTAGTGCGCTACGCAAAACCTAGGCTTATGTCTTATTAAATTTTAAATAACAACAACAA
>JAWQFQ010000113.1:0-27846 GCA_035967975.1 Scytonema sp. PMC 1070.18 | reverse complement strand
ATATTTGGTATTTTATATCATAGTATTCAAGTGATAATTTAAAAATGCGATTTTTCTCTCATTTCTTTGGTACCCTACTAGCAGTTGTTCTACTCCCAATCTTCATGTCGGTTGCTCAAACGCCTACTCTCACTCCAGATGATAACCTAGTCACACAGGGGATTCCACCGATTCCTACATCTTTAGTTGAAACCGTTGAACGCTACACCAATTTCCGTTCAGCAGCATTAGCAAATTGGCACCCACTCAGACGTGAAATGCTGATATCAACCCGCTTTGGTGAAACACCTCAAGTACATCTGGTGAAATCTCCGCGTTTCATTCGTAAGCAGTTGACGTTTTTTACAGAACGTGCTGGAGGAGCCACTTTTCAACCAACGAAAGGTGATTATTTTGTCTTTAGTAAAGATACTGGCGGGAATGAGTTTAACCAGAATTACCGTTATGATTTAGCAACAGGTGAAGTCCAATTGCTGACGGATGGTAAGTCAAGAAATAGTCGGGGTGTATGGTCGAATAAAGGCGATCGCATGGTTTACACTTCCACCCGTCGCACAGGAAAAAGTTCAGATTTTTACATCATTAACCCAACAAACCCAAAAAGCGATAAGCTGTTAGCAACTGTCGATAGCGGCGGTTGGGGCGCTATGGACTGGTCGCGGGATGATTCACAAGTGTTGGTAGTAGAATATGTCTCTGCTAATGAGAGTTACCTGTGGCTGTTTGATACCCAAACGGGGGAGAAAAAGCTAGTGACACCCAAGGGCGGTGAGGAGAAAGTAGCTTATCCAGGGGGTTTATTTAGTAAAGATGGTAAAGGCTTGTATGTGATTAGCGATCGCGACTTTGAATTTTCCCGACTCACATACATTGACTTGGCTACATTAAAGCACACTTATTTAACCAGCAACATTCCTTGGGATGTGGAAAACTTTGACCTTTCAAAAGATGGTAAGTATATTGCTTTTGTCACTAACGAAGATGGAGCAAGTGTATTGCATCTTTTAGAGACAGCGACAGGGAAAGAAAAGCCTTTACCTAAGTTACCAGTAGGACAAATATTTGGGATTGAGTGGCATCAAAATAGTCAGGATTTAGGCTTTACACTAGTGTCAGCACGAACAACTCCAGATGTTTATTCCTTAAATATCGCCACAAATAAAGTCGAACGCTGGACGGAAAGTGAGACTGGTGGGATAAACACAGAAAATTTTACAGAAGCGCAACTGGTGCGGTGGAAGAGCTTTGATGGTAAAATCCCTTCGGGATTTTTGTACCGTCCTCCTCAAAAATTTAAAGGTAAGCGTCCGGTCATAATAGATATTCATGGTGGACCCGAAGCACAGTTTCGTCCTACCTTCTTAGGACGCTACAACTACTATTTAAATGAGATGGGTGTTGCTTTGTTGTTTCCGAATGTGAGGGGGTCATCTGGTTACGGTAAAACCTTCCTCCAGTTGGACAACGGCTATAAGCGGGAAGATTCCGTGAAGGACATTGGCGCACTGTTAGATTGGATTGCAACCCAACCGGATTTGGATAAAGACCGGATTATGGTTTCGGGGGGTAGTTATGGTGGCTATATGTCCTTAGCAGTGGCGACAAAGTATGGCGATCGCATTCTTGGAGCCATTGATATTGTAGGCATTTCCAACTTCGTTACATTCTTGGAAAAGACCGAAGACTATCGACGAGACTTGCGACGGGTAGAGTACGGAGATGAACGAGACCCCAAAATGCGAGAGTTCTTGCTGAAGATTTCGCCATTGAATAATGCAAGTAATATTAAAAAACCTCTGTTTGTCATCCACGGGAAGAACGATCCCCGCGTACCATTGAATGAAGCAGAACAGATAGTTGCAACAGTGCGGAAAAACAATACTCCTGTTTGGTATTTAATGGCGAAAGACGAAGGACACGGGTTTGGTAAGAAGAAAAATGTTGACTTCCAGTTTTATGCCACAGTCATGTTTGTGAAGGAATTTTTGTTGAAATGAGAGTCTTTCCTAGGAGACAAAATATAATCACAAACATTGTTTGCTTGTGAAGCGGATGCAATTAAAGCCTTATCAAAACTTTCTAAAAAATTTTCTTCAGTAATTACCGCTTGTGACAGTTGGGGTGCGGAATGTGGGTTGTTATGCTGCATCACCACTACTCACATCTCGCTCAAGATGACAAAATGTCATCGACCAAAACAGTACCACCTTCACAAAAATCTATACTGAGATGATAATCTTCAAGCAGCGCAGTTCCAATCAGTGGACGACGACCCATCGCCAGTGCTGCAACATTACGCTCCACACCATTCCATATAATTGTTGCTAAATAAACGTCAGTTTCTACACTGGAATTGTTGGCGAGATTTGCGTTGATATTGATCAGGTAAGGTAACCCAAGCTCGCCAATGACAGAAGAAGGTAAGGTTAAAAACCCTTCAAACCCTGTATCAACAACACACTCGATTTCTATACTTGAACCTTCTGGGGGAAGAAGAATCACACCCATTCTTGCCTGAAGTCCAACGACAGTCCCATGTATCACTGTGCCGTCCTGACTAATGTGCCACCAACTGCATAAACAGCATTGAAACCAATCCTTTCTCCCCAAAGTGCCGCATCAGGTTGCTTAGCTCGTAACCGAAGACTTGTTTCAACTAAATCATCACCGATTTCGTAATCTCCCGTTTCAACATTAATTGAGATAATTTTGCCAATGTTTTGTTCCGTCTCAACTTTGGCACGGATACTCCTTTGATAGAGTTCCTTTCCACGTCGGGCGATTTCTTGGCTACTGAGTATAGGATAGGACATACATCATTCCCTATTTAAGCTCCTAATTTTCTCTCTTCATTGTATAACAGAAAATGATTAGCTCCTTGATACAAAATCCTCGACATTCACTGACTCTTGCATAATATCCTGACTGAGTAATTACAGAATTAAATCTTTCTCAAACGTCAAATAACTAAAAAGGTCAGATTCATTATCTCTGACCTTATCATCGTTAAATATCTGAAGTGAATTGCTTGAGTGCTGATCTAACCATGTAATTAAATCAGGGAGCGATGAAAGTCTCAGAGTAGCTATACCTAAAGCTTCTAGCTGTTCCTTATTTAAAAGTTGAACTCGCTCAATAATAGACAAATCAAGTTCGCCAAAGCGTTCATTTAGTAAAAACATACAGAATCTAAGTGCTTCTTTTTGTTCTCCCTTCTTTTCTCCCTTCTTTTCTCCCTTCTTTTCTCCCTTCTGCAGTATATCCTGATAAATGACTGACTCTTGCATAAGATCCTCCCGTAAAAATTGCTGAATTAAACCTTTTTCAAACTTCAAACCTGCTAAAATCTCTGTGCAAGCTGCAATATCCTGTCTAGTATTCCTATCTGGGATTCTAGCAACACTTTGGGCAACTTGCGCTAATAACCTTTGGGGTGAAGTTGTTTGCGTTAATGGTGCTAACGGTAATAATGCACGATTACCGAGAAATAGCGTTGAATCTTGCTCCCACATCCGTATAACTTGATAGCGATGAGTAGTTGTCTCATTAACATACTCTTCGGTAAAAGCTATTTCGTTGTCTGTTTCTTGTAGGAAAATAACTATCTGCGTTACGGGAAGGTCGTATTGACGTATCAACCTGACAGAATAATCCAACATCCGAAAAGGAATCGAGGGAGTAGACTTTGTTAGGGTTTGAAATTCAATGTGCAAAATTCTATTTTCCGTTTGCAAGAATGTAACAGAGTCAGCACGAATTGGTTCGATACTCAACTCGGTTTTTAACACCTTGATTCTTTGCGGTTCGACCTTTAGCAACCAACGCGCAAACTCGGTTGGATATTTTTCAGCTAATAGTTTACAAACGTTGTCGTAACTCACACTCTACACCATATACTCAATTTATAATATTAATATATTAGAGATTAATTTAGATAAATTTTATAAAAATTCACTCGAAAAATCTACTTATAAATATGGAAAGTGGGAGCATCTGGTCGAGCTACCATAAAACTTGTTCACTACAGATATGAACGAGTTTAACTAAAAAATCTAGGGCTTTTACACTCTCTTCAAAGGGCGCAACTCCTTTGTAGTCTCTAAAACTAAAATAATCTCCCCTTATACAGTTAGGGGAGACTATTTGGAATACAAATACGGGCTATACAAATGCAGTTTTTGGCAGCGATTTTATTAGCTGTAAGTATTGGTTTTTTGGATAATTCGGTTCTTGCGTACTTAGCGTGCTAAAGCTTTTGAAAAAGAAGCTTGGAACTTGTGCTGGTCAATGAAAAGCTTGAGTGAAGAGCAATCTGGAGATTGGCAACCTGTCAAAATCAATGTGGTTAAGTACTAGGTAGCGTTTTTTGTATCAAGCGGACGGGTAACTGAGTCGGGGTCAAGGTCTACTTCGTCGTCCTCTATGTCTGCATCCGTATCTTCGGGAAGCAGAGGCTCGAATCTATCACAAGTGGGAAGCTCTGGTAAAGTACCTAACATTGTGACAGCTTCTAATAGCAAATTGAGGGTGTCAGTGTCGCGGTGTTTCTGCACAACGCGAACAGCACGAGATAGTACACGTGCTCCTCGACGCAAGCGATCTACATCACGAGCTAAGCCCAGCATCTTTTGGAAGTCATGTTCTTCAAGAATGCGATACTGTCCGGTTTTTGTCTGCAGAATAGCAATTGTCCCATTTTTAATAGACTCCAGAGATTTCGCTCCTTCTGTGCGAAATTTCTCAAAAGATGACCATCTCGAACCCACCCTCAGTTCAAAAGATGTTGAGTCGTTAATTACAGATGCCATATACATTACCTCCATCTCTCAATCTTAATGGAAATTCCAGTGGAATTCCACTGAAATTCCACTGGATTCCGTTGGAATTTCATTGTTTTTTTTCAGAAAAGAAATCAATAAAGCGGCTTGTCAGTATGGTAGCGTAGCATGAAGCTCCTTCTGGATGAGTGTATTGATCGCAAGAACCGTGAAAGAGTTTGTTAGCTATGAGGTGAAAACGGTTCCACAGATGGGGTGGGCTGGGATGAAGAATGGTCAACTTCTTACCCTTGCGGAGACAAAGACGTAAGCGTTCAGCGTTCTAGCCTTCACTAGTCAGCTTTAAAACCTGTTTTCGGATGTTTTCTAGGCGTTTCGAGTACCATTACAAACACCTAATTAGCTTATAAAAGCTGATTGCTGATACGCGATGTGCTGAACGCTTACACAGAGACTGATATGACTTAGCATTGATAAATAATGACGGGTTACCGTACTTTTTCTTAATCGTAAATAATGTACGGTTATTAGTACCTTTGTCAGGGATAAGAACCGTACTTACAAGATTTTATTAGACCATAAGATAGAAATCAAAGGAAGAAATAATTCCTCAAATTCATTGATAAATATATCTTTATCTCAGAGGAGGCAAATACTATGTTATCTCGCTGGAATCCTTGGCAAGAAATGAACACCTTGCAAAAGCAAATGAATCAATTATTTGATGAAACCCTGGCTCCTACGAAAGGTTGGGAAGGCTTTTCCAGAGTACCAGCTGCTGAATTGACAGAAACAGAAGAAGCTGTACATTTGAAGCTAGAAATTCCAGGAATGGAAGCAAAAGACTTGGATATTCAAGTTACAGAAGATGCTGTTTCTATCAGTGGCGAACGTAAATCCGAAACCAAGACTGAAGAAAAAGGCGTTACCCGTAGTGAGTTCCACTATGGTAAATTTCATCGCATTATTCCTCTATCTGGAAAGATTCAAAATACTAATGTAAAAGCAGAATACAAAGATGGTATTTTGAATTTGATACTGCCGAAGAAAGAAGAGGAAAAGAACAAAGTCTTCAAAGTTAATCTAGAGCCGACTGCTTAATTGTTAGCGTTCAGCCGTCAGCAATCAGCAATCAGCTTTTCTAGCTTTAAAGATGTTTTCGTTTAGTTCTGTTGTCTAAACAATAGAGCAAAATGTGCTTTAAAGCTGATGGCTGAGGTGCTAATAGCTGAACGCTTATGGTGTTTCAGGTAAGTTAGTGAAGTACCTCTTGTATTAAGTAGTTATTTAGAAACCCGGTATCTTTGAGATACCGGGTTTCTCGTCTTTTAGGAATGCTATACGATTTGTTGAGTCCAAACTCCCTATTTAGAAGTTCGTATACACTAGATAAGTTCCATTGCTAATTTAAGCACTTTTTCTGTCAAGACAATACTAACTAGCTGTAGCAATATCACTATCTGTATCATCTTCGTTCAACCCAAAATTCTTATAGAGTTCGCTAACATTCTGAGGCTCAATTATTCCCGCTTTTGCTCTTTCTAAAGCAGTTAGCAAACGAGCAGAATTAGCAGGTGAACGAAGTAAATATAAAGTTTCTAATAAACTGTTAAATTCTGCTTCAGAAATTAAGACAAGATTCTTCCCATTAGTTTGGCTAATAACTACAGCGTCACCTGTTTCTAAAATTTGGTCGAAAAGCTTTTCCAAATTTTCCTTTGCTTCAGCAGATGTAATTTTAACTGACATATATATTTAACTCCATATATCTTGTTTTTATCTTTTTAAGTAACTTTCATTCGTAGTGGTATCGAGCTTTAAGAAAATCAATTCGGTCGTCACTCACTAGATACACAAGTCGGTGCTCTTGATTAATACGACGCGACCAACACCCAGAGTACTCATATTTTAGCGGCTCAGGCTTGCCAATGCCTTCAAATGGCTTTCGTAAAACTTCCTTGACGATTTTGATGATACGAAGCGCTATCTTTCGGTCTTTATCAACCCCTGTGTCAAGTACTAACACTGATGACTTTATGCGGAATCGCACGTAATACTTGTGTATAAGTTATCAATACCTGTTTTGCGCTTGGGAGGAGGGTAGCTGTGAGGTGGTTGTGGAATGCGGTTTTTCAGTCCATCTTTTGGATTTGGAACACAGCTTTTTTACTCGTTGTCTATATGGGTATATTACCCATCGTTGGTATTCCCTTACTATCTGCTACTTTGGCTGGTGACATTCCCGGCGAATTTTTTCTGAGTTTGATAGGGTTGATAGCAGTACCGACGTTTTCTACCTTAATTGGCTTCCTCCACTTTAGGAATCAACCCTTGCAACTTATCCGCCTATTTTATGGGGTGGAAGCACCATTGTTTCTGTTGTGTCTGCTGCGGTTATTTATTTTTCGGGAACTTACGCCTGCTAGCACTCAGATTTTAGCCTCATTAGGGATATGTATTGCAGCATTCTCTGTGGAAATGTTTTTGGGCTATGTCAGAAATTCTAAAAGTAGCCTAAAGTGGTTACAAATGCTAGCACACAGCATGATGCTGTTGTTTGGGATCTACGCAGGTGTAGTACTATTGTTTTATGCCCTGCCTTTGGGCGCATTTTTGTTACAGGAATTTTTGAAATTTGAATGGGCGCAGGTTCTTTGGCAGAGTTTTGTTGACGGTATTTGGTTGTATGCACTGTGGTATATACCCGTATTTCTGATTTTTTGGGTATTAAGCATGGCGTTGTTTGTTGTTATGCCTGTTGCATTGACATGGATGTATGTTAACTCTGGTCGAAGAATTTTGCAGGCGTTCGCGTCACAACAAGGGATGAAACGTACCTTTACAGGTGCTGGTGCGGTGGCGATCGCATGGCTCATCGCATTTATTTCTTTACAACAACAACCCCAAGTCCAAGCATTTTCTCTGCTAGCCAATCCCGCATCGAATGATACCACTCGTCAAACACTATTGGCAAAGTCAGATATGATTCGTGAGGGGTTGGTTAACGCTTACCTATCTTCCTACCGCTACCTCAGTACAAAAGAAGAAAACAATCACATCAGCGCGATGTATCGTAGCGTCTTTGGTTTAAGTAAACCTGCGGCTGATACCGTACAAAACGCTTATAACTCCTTGATGTCACCGTTTTTATACAATGGTTCAGCAAATGATGCGGAAAAAGCAGAAAAACTCTATGCTGAATTTTTTGATACACCAATTCAAAAAGCTGAAAGGTCAGCAGTTAGTCACGCAGTACAATCTACATTTAACCAGCAAGAAGTCAAAGCAGGACTGCTGAATATCAACGAGAAAAAAGTGTGGTTGCGATCGCAACAAGTGACAGTCGCAGAACA
The DNA here is from genome assembly GCA_035967975.1 of Scytonema sp. PMC 1070.18. Lineage (GTDB taxonomy): Bacteria > Cyanobacteriota > Cyanobacteriia > Cyanobacteriales > Nostocaceae > Scytonema. The sequence continues at coordinate 19,715 of JAWQFQ010000113.1, read as the reverse complement.
CGGTGATTGGGCTGATATCGAATTATACGAAGTCTACAAAAACCAAACTCTCGAAGTTCAAGAAGTTTTCTACTCCTTTTCTTTACCAGAAAGCGCTGTCATAACAGGATTGTGGCTAGGTGACACCAACAACCGTTCCCAACGTTTCCCCTTCGTTGTCTCCCCTCGCGGTGCGGCGCAGAAAGTATACAATTCCCAAGTCAGACGGGAACGTCCTGTCGATCCGGCGTTGTTGGAACAAGTCGGACCGAGACATTATCGTTTGCGAGCGTTTCCCATACCTCCCGATAGACCCCGACGATTGGGGGAATCACAACAAAGACCAACTGAAATGCATTTGTGGTTGACTTATAAAGTGATGCGACAAGAGACAGGTTGGGCTTTACCTCATTTAGGGGAAAAACGCAATATTTTTTGGACTTACGATACCAAACGTATCCGTAATGGTAAGGAAGTTAAAGGAAATAATCAAGCTTGGCTAGAAACATTTTTACCAGCGACCGGACAATTCCAACCGACATTGCATCAAGTTAATTTTCCCGAAGGGTACAGCATTTCAGTAAAACCACTGTCAAGAAAAGATTATTCCTTACCTCAAGGAAAACGGTTTGCCATAGTTCTGGACACGTCTCGTAGTATGGGTTCTCGTGTCAAGGAATTATTACAAACCTTTACATGGTTGCAAAAGCATGGCTTTGCGGACAAAGAGCTAGCTAACAATGATGCTGATTTGTACATCACCACCTCACCAGGGGTTGCTCCTCAAAGATTAAACGACATCCAGCAGTTCAAAGCTGAAAAAATAACCTTCTACGGTACGATTCAACTGCAACAAATGTTACAGCAATTTAACCAGTTGCGCGGCGATACCCCTTATGATGCTATTTTACTCGTGACTGATGAGGGTAGTTATGAATTGTCAAAAGATAGCCAAGCCATGATTGCAATGCCTGCACCTTTATGGATGGTCCATTTGGGTGGGTTGCCTCCTGCTTACGATGATAACACGTTAAAAGTGATACAAGATAGTAGTGGTGGAGTTTCTACAGAAATTTCTGAAGTTTTGCAGAGAGTGTCTACAAAAGCAGCTTTGGGTTCCTCTGCAGTGAGTGTGGTGGATGGTTATGCTTGGTATCAAAAGAAACTAGAGAGTAAAGAAGGGACAACTCCAGCGCAAAAAGAGGACGGTTTCCAGCAAGTGGCGGTACGACAATTAATATTGGGGTTGAGTAAAAATATCAAACTGGATAGTTTGGAGAGTTTAGATGCTATTCACACTATAGCCAAGAAGTATGAGATTGTGACTCCCTATTCCTCAATGCTTGTGCTGGTGAATGACGAACAAAGGAGATTATTGAAAGAAGCAGAAGCCCAAAGCGATCGCTTTAACCGCAAAGTCGAAAACGGTAAGGAAAATTTGACAAAACCTGGTAATCCTCTCAAAGTGAGCGTTAATGAACCGTCTTATGGTTGGATGATTGGGATAAGTGCGATCGCATTGTTTCTCCTTTCCAAACGGCAATTGAAAAAAGTATAAAGGACAATTTCCGGAATTACAGTATCCGATGTGGTACTATCACAAATCCGACTATCAGTTCCACGCAAGAGGATGGTTGACAAAATCAGACAATTTTTCCGACAAGCTTGGCGAAGACCAGTAAGTGCAATGATTTGTGGTATCTTTGTCTTGCTTCTTGTCATCAGCAGTTTTAGCTTAAGCTAAAGTTTTATTTTAACGTATTCGCGGAATTCCCCATCCGTCTTTGACGGTGGGGATGGATAGCGGGATGATTTGATGGTATATCCCTTGTGGATATCCGAATCATCTCCAAATATTTTCCGGACTCGGTTGACATTACTGTGAATTAAAGATTATATTAAGAATCAAGAAAGGGAGGTGAGTTGAGTGCTGCGCTCTGTTGTCAAAGTTCGTATATACCCAAGCGATGAGCAAAAAATTCAATTGGCTCAAGCTTTTGGATGCTCTCGTTGGTGGTGGAACTATGCGTTAAATAAGTCAATCGAGACTTATAAACAGACAGGCAAAGGACTATCTCAGTCGGCACTCAACGCTCTGCTTCCAGGTCTCAAAAAAGCGGAAGAAACAAAGTGGCTGGGCGATTGTTACAGCCAAATACTGCAAGCAACAACGCTCAATATCACCACAGCTTACAAGAACTTTTTTGAAGGACGAGCGGGGTTTCCTCGTTTCAAGTCAAAAAAGAATAAACAGTCCGTTCAGTACCCACAAAATGTCAAGGTTTTGTCAGATGTTGTCAAACTTCCTGGTGGTATTGGCGATATAAAAGCAAGTGTTCACCGACCAATTGAGGGGAAAATAAAAACTGTTACGATCAGCAAAAACCCTTCAGAGAAATACTTTGCTTCTATCTTATTTGAGGTAGAAGGTGAGGCACCAAAACCATCGTCTGATGGAAGCGTAATAGGGATCGACTTGGGGCTGAAACATTTTGCTGTAGTCAATAATGGTGAAAAAGTATCTAAGTTTGATAACCCTAAACACATTGCTAAACACGAAAAAAATCTTCAACGCAAACAAAAGAAGTTAGCGCGTAAGAAGGACGGAAGTAAATCAAGATTCAAGTCTAAAAAAATTGTCGCTAAAGTATACGAACGAGTCAGTAATTCAAGACAGGATTTTCTACAAAAGCTGAGCACAAAGCTAGTCAACGAAAACCAAGTTGTAGTCGTAGAAAATCTCAATACCAAAGGTATGATTCGTAATCACAACTTAGCGAAGGCAATATCCGATGCAGGGTGGGGAATGTTCACCAATTTCTTAGACTACAAGCTGCAACGCAAAGGCGGCTTGCTGGTTGAAATTGATAGGTGGTTCCCATCTTCCAAGCTTTGCTCAAACTGTTTCTATCAAATGGCTGATATGCCGTTGGACGTTCGTGAATGGACTTGTCCGAGTTGTGGCACGCACCACGATAGGGACGGCAACGCTGCGGCGAATATTCGAGCAGAAGGCATTCGGATACTAAAATTGGCTGCTAGTCAGTCAGTTGGCGGAGGGAACCCCGTCGTTGCTGTAGGAGGGGATGTAAGACCAAAGGGAGGACGTAAGTCCAAACTCAGGCAATCCCCTGTGAGTACAGAAGCCCCACCTTCAGGCGGAGCCAAGGTGGGGTAGTTCACATTATGTCTAAAGATAAACATATAGAACGCAAGAGAAGGGGCTGGTTATTAAGACGTTGGTACTTTTGCATATCCTTAACAACTGGTATTTTTCTGGTATGGATGAATGCAGCAATGGCGCAAGATAGTTCCACAAGAATCAACTTGGATACTATCTGGCTTTTAGTAGCTGGTGCTTTGGTTTTGTTTATGAATGCTGGTTTTGCTTTATTGGAAACAGGGTTCTGTAGATACAGCAATGCTACTAACGTGCTGGCAAAAAATCTCATCGTTTTTTGTGTATCAGGATTGGCTTTTTGGTTATTTGGCTTTGGATTAATGTTCGGAGACTATAGTTCCTGTACTGGACAAGCAAATGCTAATTTGTTCAGTGTATTTGGTCGAATAGCTTTTCCTTTTGAACTTCCATTTCCCCAAAATAGTAGCGATTTGGCTTTTCCTGCGGAAGGGTTCTCTTGTCTACAAGAAGATTGGAAAACTCGTTCTTTTGCAGCCTTATTTTTCTTTCAACTTGTTTTTGCAGGAACGGCTGCAACTATTGTTTCTGGGGCTGTTGCTGAACGAGTGAAATTTTGGGCATTTTTTCTCTTTACCTTCTTCCTGGTAGGTGTTTTGTATCCTTTAACAGGTCATTGGGTTTGGGGACACTATGGTTGGTTAAAACAGGCGCTTAGATTCAAGGATTTTGCTGGTTCAACGGTTGTTCACTCCGTTGGTGGAATGGCGGCGTTTGTGGGTGCTTGGTTGCTAAAGCCAAGATGGGGTCGCTTCAACTACGATCCCAGACAGGAGCTCGATTTAGATACGAGTGTAGAACAATTGTCGCCTAGAAATATCTCAGAAGCAGCCTTGACTCGTCCAAGTAACCTTGGTTTTGCAACTCTGGCTTGCTTAATTCTTTGGTTAGGATGGTTGGGATTTAACGGAGGTTCTACCACTCGTCTGGAATATGTACCTCATATCATTGCAACAACAACAATGTCAGGTGCGACAGGTGGGATTATGGCGATTGTCTGTAGTCCCGCGATTATTGGTAAACCCCATCTTTCTTCACTGATTAACGGTATATTGGGGGGTTTAGTTGGAATTACAGCCTCTTCTGCTTTTGTCGATCTTGGTGGTTCGGCTTTTATTGGTCTGATTAGCGGGTTTATTGTGATTTACGGAAAAAATCTTTTAGATATGCTGAAAATAGACGACCCTGTGGGTGCTATTCCCGTTCATCTGTTTTGTGGGTGTTGGGGAACGATCGCTGTGGGTCTTTTTAGTCAAAAAGATTCTTTAATATATACCAGTCAGCCCTTCTATAGTAATCCATTCGTACAAACCGCATCTCAAGCACTAGGTTGGCTGATTGTTTGTGCTTTTACTTGTGTCGTGAGTGCGATCGCTTGGATGAGTATTGGGTTATTCCTATATGGATGGGAACAAGCAGCGCGAGGAAATTTCTCACTTCCTCACAAAGGAAATTGGTGGGAAAAGATTATTAAAGTTGCTAGACGAGGGATAAGAGTATCTTTAAAGGAAGAAAAAGAAGGAAGCGATGGTTTCTTTTACAAAGAATAGGGTGTAAGGTATGGGGTGTAAGAAAAAGTCTTCACTACCCCCTACACCCTACACCCTACACCCTTTTTATGGATTTGCTCCTGGACAAGAAGGTTTAAGCTTGTTGACTTTTTCTCTGATTGTCTCTTTCTTGTTATCAGGCAAACTAGAATTGTTAGATGACCAGCTACTTAATATACTTTTTACAGTTTGTATACCTTCGTATTCATCTGTGATTTCACACAGTGTATCTACAGCCTTGTCAAATTCACTAGCATTAATAAGAGTTTGTGAGTATTGGTGCAATAGTTTATTATATTTTCTGGTTAGGTTTAATTTGCGATCGCACTGCTCATCTAGACTTTTTCCTTGACGATTTGTGAAAACTTTAACTTGTTCTATCACTTTCAATCTTTCTTTCGGGGTTCCTAAAGCATGAGTAATTTCATTTGCTATTTCCAAGCAGACTTCTGGAGTTTGAGTTTGAGGTTGACTTGGGTTGGAAGCACGTTGACTTGGGAGAGTAGGTGGTTGGAAAAATGACAGTACAGTTAACCGAAATATAAACACCAAGAAACCCCCAGTCAGTATGACTAGGACCAGGTACGCAAATACTCTTGCTACATTAGAAGCTTCTCTAGAAGAATTATTTTCACTGTGTAATGTCTCTATATGGTGACTTGGCTTTTGAGGCTTATTTAACTCTTGTGCTACCCAATCTCGATTAAAAACTTTTTCATAAATAAGATTAGCAACTATTAACTTCTCCTCTTGATTAATGACCAAACCAGACTCTAATAACTCCTGTTGTTCTAAGCTATTATTAGCTGCTACTCCCTGAGATTTTAAAGCTTGTGACTTTAAACCATTTTCTGTTATCACCTCTTTTGAAGTCAGAATTTGCTGATATAACTTGAGTAAGCTGGCTTTCTGGGTACTTTTAAGAATAGAATCTCGGATTTTACTTAAATGCTCTTTTGCTGTTTTGTTTTCCCAATTTTCAATAAAATAGGTTTCCACTAAATCTTGAATTCGTTCTTCCTCTTTGCCTTTTGGGATATAAGGAAAAGATTCATCAAGTATAATATCACAAATTTTTTCAGTTAGTTTCCTTTGAAAATTAGTCCATTTCAAAATTTCTTGAACTACATTGTATGAACTAAATGATTTTCTTTCTAATTTTGGATTTATCTCATTAAAAAATTGCAGAAATTCTTGTTCGTCTTGCATGGAAAACATTTTACAGTACACGCGTATTTTTTAAAAGACTAAGAGTGATAAAATTTCTATCGTGTTGGGTTAATATTTCTTTATTATTATCAAACCATTCTTTAGCTTTTTGAAAACTTTCTCCAATCAAAAGCTTAGAACTATCTTGATTAGAATCCAACCAATTTATTAATTCCTTAGTATAAGGTCGCGAATTACCTGCTAATATGTTGTCAACCCAACTTTGGTCAAAAACTGACTGATAAATCAAGTTATAAACCCTCAATTTACCATCTATCTTTTCCACTAGGTTTAACTTCAGCAGTTCTTTTTCTTGCGGTGTTCCATCTTCTTTGACTTGCGTACCCCTCCAAATCTGTCGATAGCGTAGCAGTAGCCAGAAAGGGTCACACACTTGATTGCTGAGAAGGCGATCGCGCAATTCCCTTAAGGGTTGAGCCATCTTTTGTTCTTCCCAATTATCAATAATATAGTTTTGTACTAGCACTTTAATATAATTAGATTCATTTTGAAAGGGGCTAGGAAATTCAGCATGACATATAAGTTTCAAAAGTGCTTCAATCAAATAAGGATTGGGTTTCGTCCACAGCAATACTTCTTCAAGAACACTACCGTAGGTATTCCTAGTTTTTTTCTCCAATTCAGGAAGCCATTCTTGTAAAATTTTACAAACTGCTGTTCTATCTTCTTCAGAAATCATCGTTAATTTACTAACACATACAACTATAAAACTATTGCATAACTCCTTTCGTAAAGTAGACGGAACTTGACTAACTCGATTATCCAAAATCTGTCTGATGATTAAGCTACAAACCCACTCAGCTTCATCTCCCTCTTTTGGAGGTAATGCGTCTTTAGCATGGTCAAAAACTATTTTATTGAGCTTTTCTCGACCCCTGGTCCATAACATGAGGGACTGAATAACCGCCTCATAGTTGCTGATATGAGATAATGCTTCTCTAGCGCGTTTATCCAATAGTTTACTGAAAACCAAAAAATAGTAGTCTTCCTGATTCAAATCTTTTCCTTCTACCCATTTTTGTACAGTACGTAACTCCCGTCCGTACAAAAGCTGAGACTCGTCTTGCTTTTGTGAAGCTATCCAAGCTGACAGTTTTTCCTGATAAGGACGCACATTTGCTACTGATGCATTAGGTGGTAATCCCCTATATTGATAGCAGTTTTTCTCGATGCTCATCATACTTCTTGGTGAAGATAGCGGAATAAATATTAACCCAAGTTGCTAGTTATCAAAAAGTGATTTCATTCAAATACCAAATCAAAAAATTGGTATTTAGTCGTACTGAAAATCGCTTTTTTGTAACAGATTTTATACAGTTTTTGGTTTAGAAGTAGCAGCTGACGTTATTAATACAATCACAGCCAAATCTAACTGTAATCTGACATTACATCAAAAAACACAAACACTAATCATTAATATAAAAAATTTCACATAAAAACGTAGAATTTCCCTGAGCGTCTTTGCGTCTTTGCGTGAGACTTAACACTCATCCAAACTTTGCAAACCGACTGCAATCTTGCTATGTTTTTCAATTTGTCCCATGACTTGTTTTGCTCTTTGAATAACGACCTTTGGTAAACCAGCCAATCGTCCTGCTTCTATTCCGTAGGACTTATCAGCACCTCCCGGTTGAACTTGATGTAAAAAGATAATTCTATCAGCCAACTCCTTCACCGTTACTTGATAATTTGTCACATTTGGTAACAATGATGCTAATTCATTCAACTCGTGGTAGTGAGTTGCAAAAATGGTTCGCGCTTGAATTTCTGTCGCCAAATACTCTGCTACCGCCCAAGCAATAGAAAGACCATCAAACGTCGCTGTTCCCCTACCAATTTCATCTAACAACACCAGCGATTTAGATGTAGCATGGTTGAGAATATTTGCTGTTTCATTCATCTCCACCATAAAAGTAGATTGACCTGTGGCTAAATCATCTACTGCACCCACACGAGTAAAAATGCGATCGCACACTCCCAACCTAGCTTCTTTAGCAGGGACAAAGCTACCAATCTGCGCCATAAGTTGAATCAACCCCACTTGACGCAGATAACAACTCTTACCACTTGCATTTGGACCTGTGAGGATGATTAAGTCAGGGTGTAGGGTGTGGGGTATGGGGTGTGGGTGAGAATTTTTCTTTTCACTATTCCCCGTTGCTAATTCTCCATTTCCTAGTTGAGTGGAATTGGGGACAAAAAACCCAGCTGGTAAAGATTGTTCTACCACTGGATGACGACCGTCTACAATCCAAATCTCTCGTCCTCCCATCATTTCCGGACGACAATAACCCCGATATACTGCTAATTCAGCCAAACCGCACAGCACATCTGCTGCGGCTATAGCACGAGAAATATGACGAATCACCTCTGCGTGTACGCCCACTTCTTCCCGCAACGCCACAAAAATCTCATATTCCATCTGATTTAAATCATCTCGTGCTGTGAGAATCCGTGCTTCTCGTTCCTTCAACTCTGGTGTGATGTAGCGTTCTTCATTCACCAGGGTTTGCTTGCGGATATAATTAGACGGCACTTGGTCAGCTTTGGCACGGGAAATACCAATGTAGTAACCAAAGGTTTTATTATACCCTACTTTCAAAGTTGGTATTCCTGTCCTTGCACGTTCATCGACTTCCAAATTAGCAATCCATTTCTGGTCGTCTTCAACTGTGGTGCGTCTTTCGTCTAACTGAGGATTCACACCAGAACGAATCAAACCCCCTTCTTTGATATGGATGGGCGGTGATTCAACAATATTTTTACGAATTTTTTGTGCCAACTCTTCCATCACTGGTGGTACCTTCTGCAAGGCTTTTAGGAAAGGAGAACGTGCATTGGCTACCAAGGTGGATATTTGAGGTAAGCGAGATAGGGAATCTGCCAAGGCAAATAAATCTCTAGCATTTGCCTTACCAGAACCCACGCGTCCCGTTAGTCTTTCGATATCATAGATTTGACGCAATAAATGCCGCAGTTCCTGACGGAGAGTTGGATTTTCGATAAGTTCTTGGATGCTAGCTTGTCGTGCGCGAATTCCCTTAATTTCAAGTAAAGGTTGTAACAACCAACGTCTCAGCGCCCGACTTCCCATCGCTGTTGTTGTTTTATCCAAAGCCCAAAGAAGAGAACCAATAAATGTACCATCGCGCACAGTGTTGGTAATTTCTAGGTTGCGGCGGGTTTGATGGTCAATAATCAGGAAATCGGTAAGGGTGTAAGTACGCAGTGGTTGTAGGGGTACGGCGTTTTCTTTTTGCGTATCTTCTAAATATTCCAGCAATCCACCCGCAGCGCGGACAGCCAGAGGTAGGTGTTCGCAACCCAGTCCTTCCAAGGAGCGAATTTTGAACTTTTGTAACAGTCTTGCTCTGGCTTCGCCTTGGGAAAAAGGAACTTGCGATCGCAAGCTATAACAAAAAGACGGCGGTAAACATTCCGGTAAATGCTCAGATTTTTCCCCTGGACGTAACAACATACCCAAATCGGGAGCATTTGTGGGAAATAGAACCTCCGCAGGCTGTAAGCGCATGAGTTCCTGTGTCAGATGCTCTAAATTAGAACCTTGGGTAGTCAAGAATTCACCTGTGGAAATATCTGCATGAGCTAAACCCCAATGCTCCCCAGCTATCACCACAGCAGCAAGGTAGTTATTGCGACTTGACTTGAGCATTCCTTCTTCAAGCAAAGTCCCTGGCGTCAGGATACGCGTTACCTCACGCCGCACCAAACCCACAGCTTCAGAAGCATCTTCAACTTGGTCGCAAATGACAACAGCATAGCCCTTTTCCACCAGCTGAGTCGTATACCGTTCCCAGGCGTGGTGAGGAACTCCAGTCATTCTTACTCTACCAACTTCACCACCATGTTTGCTAGTCAGAACGAGTTCCAGTTCTCTGGAGACAATAATTGCATCCTGAAAGAAAGTTTCAAAAAAATCCCCGACTCGATACAGTAGCAGAGCATGAGGATACTTTTCCTTCACTTCTACATAGTGCTGATACATTTTACTGAGCTTACTGCGATCTACGCTCCGGTAATCAGCGATAGGCTCATTCGGGTTATTGGGTTCAGTTGTTTGGGATGTAGAGTAAGAAGTGGTCATGAGTGTCTAGCAATACAAGTTGCAACATGCCAATATCTGATGATAACCTGACGCAGGCTATACTCGCTTTTTGTTCATGGTTTGTTAAAAAAATGGTTTCAAAGAGGGGTTGGCAGTTTTCGGAGTTTGTATAGTAATATTTTAAATAAATCTTCAAAGATAATATCAGTGAAATTACGCACTGAATTCTACTAGGAGCAAAATCAAGAGTGGAAACAAAACAATGTCTTTCAATCAACAAAGAAACTCTAAGAGTATCAGCCTATTTACTGCTACCTGTATTGTGGTAGCAAATATGATTGGTACAGGAGTATTCACGAGCTTGGGTTTTCAAGTCGTAGATATTAAATCTGGTTTTGCACTTCTATTTCTGTGGTTGCTAGGAGGAATTTTCTCCTTATGCGGTGCTTTAGCTTATGGTGAATTGGGAGCTGCAATGCCGCGCAACGGTGGTGAGTACTATTATTTGTCTCACATTTATCATCCTATAATTGGGTTTTTATCAGGATGGATATCGGTAACAGTTGGTTTTGCTGCTCCAATTGCAGCCGCTGCTATGGCATTAGGAAAGTACTTGGCACACGTTTTCCCCCTCCTTTCCTCAACAGCAATAGCTTTATTTGTTGTGATTGGAGTTTCCCTAATTCATACTCGAAATCTGAAACTTGGTAGCTACTTTCAACAAATATTTACTCTCCTCAAAGTACTGCTAATATTTATACTGATAGTTTGTGGTGTTTGGTTGGCAGAACCGCAACAACTGAGCTTTTTGCCATCTGGAGCAGATTTGGGAACGATTTTCAGCCCGCCCTTCGCAGTCTCTCTCGTTTATATTATGTATTCCTACTCGGGTTGGAATGCAGCCGTTTATTTAGCTCATGATGTCGAAGAAACCGAGAAAAATTTACCCCGTGCGCTCATAATTGGCACTTTAATTGTTACAGGATTATACTTGCTTCTAAATTTTATCTTTTTGTATTCTACACCTATAGAGAAATTAGGAGGACAGCTTGAAGTAGGTTACATTGCTGCTAATGAGATTTTTGGCATGAAAGGGGCGAAGATAATGGGGTTACTGATATCAATGGGACTCATTTCTTCAATTAGTTCAATGGTGTTAACTGGACCTAGAGTTACCCAAGTGATTGGCGAAGACATACCACTGTTTAAATTACTTGCCAAAAAGAATAGTCAAGGTATTCCTTATTACGCAATTTTATTCCAGTTATTTTTGGTAATTGTGTTACTACTGACTGCTAGTTTTGAAGCAGTCATTACTTATTTAGGATTTACTCTAACTTTGTCTTCGTTTTTAACAGTATTAGGGGTGTTCGTTTCCAGAATTAGATATCCCGATATACCCCGACCTTATCGCACTTGGGGCTATCCTTTTACACCCATCATCTTTTTAACAATTAGTTTGTGGATGTTGGTGTTTATTTTTCTTAATAAACCCGTTGAATCTTTAGCTGGGTTTATGACTTTAGCTGTAGGACTATTTGTTTATTTAATAGCTAATAAAGGTAAATTAAAATTGTCGTAGGCATTTAACGGTCAGCTATCAGCATTCTAGATGATTTTACCACGAATACAAATAAAATCCCTCTAAAAGGTGAAGGCTGATGGCTAATAGCTTAAAAATTCTCGTTTCACTTAATTTTATAATTATGAAAAGTCTGAAACAATTATTATCTGTCGCAGTTAGTGTTGGTATATTTTTTCTTCAATCATGTACGTCTAGTGAGAATATCAACACAAAAGAGAATACTGACAAGTTAAATAATCAACAGTCAATTTCTTCGACACCAACGCAACAACTTTCCCCAAAAGCCACTACAGCGTTTGACCAAAAAAAAGCAGCGCAATTAACGGATTTATCAAAATTTATAGCTGGAATAGAAGTAGATAGCAATAGTTCCCTAGCCCAATTTCAAAAATATAATAGCTGGGTGAACCATCGGAAATTTTTTGATAAGGCTTGGACAAAATTAGACACTCAACAGTTAGCACCTGTTCGACAATGGTCGCAGAAAGAACTTGCACAAATTAATGCTACATCTCCTTCTGTTTTCTATCCCTTTAGTGGACCTGATTTTTTATACGCTTATTCTTTTTTCCCTCAAAGTAAACAATACGTTCTCGTTGGTTTAGAACCAGTAGGTAGTGTCCCAGATTTGGTTAGTCTCTCAAAGGAAAAGCAAGATCGGAAGTTACAGGAAGTTAGAAGTTCTCTTTATGCAATTCTACAATTTAGTTTTTTCCGCACCAATGATATGAAAGTGGACTTGCAAAAACAAGGAGTTCTACCGATTTTGTATGTGTTTCTAGCACGCACTCAAAATCGTATCCTTGATGTTCAACAAATTGGGTTAGACCAAGATGCTAATATTCAGCCATTTAAAAAAGGTATGATTTCTGGAGTCAAGATTTCGTTTATTCCAGAAGGAGAATCTGAAACTCGTACTCTGTATTATTTTTCTACAAATTTAGCCAATGATGGACTGCAAAAGCAACCAGAACTACAGAAATTTGTCGCAAAGTTAGACAACAAGGTTTCTTATCTAAAAGCTGCTTCATATTTAATGTACAATGACTACTTTTCTGATATTAGAAAGTTGATTTTAACACACAGTACCCATGTATTGCAAGATGATTCTGGTATACCCCTCCAAGCTTTTGACCGTTCTCAATGGAACTTACAGTTTTTTGGTTCTTATCGCAAACCTATTGGTTTGTTTTCTAATCGCTATCAATCTGAATTAAGAAAAATATATACCAGTGATAAGAGTGTTAAACCCTTAGATTTTGGGATTGGCTACCACGTTGTAGCTAAAGATTCCAATTTAATGTTAGCAACAGCGAAAAACATTTCTGCAGCTAAACCTTAGAGGATGTTTGAAAAGTGGTTGGCTGTAATTTCAAGCACTGGTTGATCCCCCCTAGCCCCCCTTTTTAAGGGGGGAAAATCTCTAACGGTCCCCCTTTTTAAGGGGGATAATGGTGGATGTGAAATGTGCATGCTACTGACAAGAAGACTTTTACAACATCCTCTTAGTTTTGTATAGCAGTCCTATATTATTTGTGAGATAAAGAAACCCGGTTTCTAATTTTCGCTATCCCTTGCAGTATTGAGACGGGCGAGGACGCCCGTACCACAAGATAGATAATTTATTTCTTGGAAATCTCTAAAGCTGATAGCTGATACCTGATAGCTGATAGCTCAAAATAAGCATTTTAGTATTCAATCATTTTGAAATTAAAAGCAGGATGTTGTCCACCAATCGCCTGAGAAACGATTTTTTGGCAGATTTTTAAGCCATTTTGGCTGTTAGTAAAAATGACGATTCCTGTAGCTAATTCTCTGGAAGCTATGGTAAAACTTTTAAATGTTACTAAATCGCCCCAATGCCAAAAGAAATTGCTGTCCCTGGTTTTTTCTAATCCCCAGCCTAAGCCCCAATCTAGGAACTGATTAATTTTAATTTGCGATCGCAGCATTTCATTAATGCTATCATCTGTTAGTTTAACACTATCATTTGTATCTGATTTCATCATCGCAATCAGGAATTTTGCATAATCACTAGCAGTGGTACGCAAACTCCCGGCTGCACTTGCTTGCTTTGGTTTACCCATAGGAATGGCTTTTCCTTTGCGATCGTGTCCGTAACTAGCTGTTGATTCGTAAGCTGGTTCCCAGATAAAACTACTCTTATTCATCCCTAAAGGAATTAAAATCGATGAGCGTAAGTACTCACTCAGAGGTTGTTGAGTAATCTCTTCTACTACCTTTTGTAAGTAAAGAAAACCTTCTCCTGAATAACTAAATTTTGTACCAGGGGGAAACTTAATCGTGACAGGGTCGCTACCACTCCAATTTGGAAAACCAGTGGTATGAGATAGTACTCTGCGAATAGTGATAAGTTTAATTCTTGGGTCAGAAATATAGGGTTTAGCAGTATATTCTGTAAGTGGAGTGTCTAAGTCTAGTTTTCCTTGTTCCACCATCTTTAACACTGCATAAGCAAATAAAGGCTTGCTTAAAGAAGCCGCAGCAAATATAGTATCTTCAGTTACGGGTTTTTTCGTATTTCTATTCTGCACCCCAAAACCACGATTCCAAAACAGTTTTCCATCCCTAATAATTGCTATATCCAAGCCTGGAACTAACGCAGAACGCATGAGCGCAGGGATTTGAGCTTCTAGATTAGCAATTATCTTCTCTGGAGCGGGAAGGGACAACTGACTATCTAACTTATCGGGCGCGGAAAGAGAAAGCTGACGATTTAAACTGATAAGACTAAAGGTAGAAAGACCGACTAAAGCTTTAGTACTGTAACTGAGTAATTTTCTGCGAGATAAAATTTCGCGCATTTTCAAACCTGTCGTACTTAAATGCCTACTAATATAGCAATCTACGCATCAAAAGTGAAAGAAGAGAAACCTGATATCTTAGAGATACCAGGTTTGGTGAAACTCGCAATTCGTAACATACAAATAAGATTGCTATACTTGCTTATAAAATACTAAGATAGGTTTGCTCAGAATTCATAGGCAAAACCCTCAACTTACGATTCTTCAGGTCTGGTTCTAGCCCAAGTACTTCCATTGGCGTTACACCTAACAACGCATAAGGGACTTCTGTGAGTTCCAAACAATCAAAAGTTCCTCGGCGATCGCCAACACGAAGGTCAATAGCTCGAAAAATTCTTCCCTGTTTTACTCCAGCAGCTGTTTCTACATTAGCTTCCCCGGACTGAACTAAACCCAATTGATTAATAATGACAGTGGGTAAGCATAACATTGTTGCTCCCGTATCGACTAAAACATTATCCAAAGTACAAGAGCGCACTTCCTCAGCAGAAATAAAACCTCGTTCTTGCAAAACTTGGTCGATGAGATTTGTGAGAGTCAGGGAAACTATAACTTGCCCCATTTGTTTGCCTTCGAGATTTGGTATTATTAGCTTACCCACTTGAACTATCTCCTAAAAATACTTACTTTCAAGCTAATTTATAATTTAGGAAAAACTTTGAATAAATCAAGAACTAAATCTGGAAAAAATGGGAGATTCACAGATTCATTAGGCAACAAAATTAACTTTCTACGATAACCAAAGTTTCCTTGCAAATCTTGATATGACTCACTGTAACATTCTAGACAATTGTCTACTAAATTAAATATCCAATAATCAGAAATACCGCCTTCAGCATAGATTGGTAATTTAATTTCTTGGTCATACTTTAAAGAAGAATCAGCAATCTCAATTAAAAGTAAGACATCAGTCGCACTAGGATGAGCGCTTAAATAATCATCATCTCGATTGCGGAGGATGGCTATATCCGGTTCCGGTTCGCTATTACTAGGTATAACAACAGGGTCTTGACTTTGTAATGTAGCGCGATCGCCTATTAACTTTAATATTTCTCTAATCAATCGTCTGTTAAAAGTTGAATGTGGAGTACCTTTCGCCGCCATTTGGAAGATTTCTCCTTTAATCAGTTCAACTCGGTCATCCTCCCCAAAAAATCCTAGTTCTGCTAGACGATGATATTCAGCTATTGTGAAACGTTTAGTCGTAGTGATGTTCATAACAGCTTTAAGAATGCATAGTTAATCGCATCTTAACAAAAAACCCAATTTCTTAGAAAAATTGCATTTCTGTTTGATTTGTGGGAACTGCAAGGCTCACCAAACCCGGTATCTTAGAGATACCGGGTTTCTTGTTTCTCACGAATGATTTCAGAATGCTATGTCTGTTGATGAGAAATTCAAACCATTTCAGAAGAAGCTTGCATCATTGGTTGAGGTTGAGGCTGGAACATAAACAAGGAGTAAACCACATCACGACGGATATTGGTCATCATATCCAAGAACAATTCGTAACCCTCACTCTTGTACTCAATCAACGGGTCTTTTTGACCATAACCCCGCAATCCAACAGATTCACGTAACGAATCCATTTGTTGCAGGTGTTCCCGCCACAGAGTATCAATCCGCTGTAAGATAAAGAATCGTTCTGCTTGACGCATCAATCCGGGTTGAATTTGGTCAATTTGAGCTTCCTTCATATCATAAGCAATCCGCACTTGTTCGTGCAGGAAGGCTTTAATCTCACCCATTGACATATCTTCGAGTTGATTGGCTTGCAAGTCCTCAAGCAGATAAACAAATTCTTTAACCTTCTCAGCCAACTTATCTAATTCCCATTCTTCTGAGGGTAAGTCGGGGTTAATGTAGAAATCAACGATGTCATCCATCGTTTTTTCAGCATACTTGACAACCTGCTCTTTCAAATCTTGTCCTTCTAGCACCCGACGGCGTTCGGCGTAGATAGCACGACGCTGGTTGTTCATCACCTCGTCGTACTCAAACACCTGCTTCCGGATGTCGTAGTAGTAAGTTTCAACTTTTTTCTGAGCACCTTCCAAACTCCGGGTGAGCATTCCGGATTCGATCGGCATATCTTCTTCCACTTTGAAAAGATTCATCAAGTTAGCGACGCGATCGCCACCAAAAATCCGCAACAAGTTATCTTCTAAGCTGAGGAAAAATCTTGTAGAACCGGGGTCACCTTGACGTCCTGCGCGTCCTCGCAACTGGTTGTCAATCCGTCGTGATTCGTGACGTTCCGTACCGATAACGTGCAGCCCACCTAATCCGATTACTTCTTCGTGTTCACGCTTGGTGAAAGCTTCGTACTCTTCCTTAACGCGGTTGTACGCTTCTCTTAATTTTTGGATAACGGGGTCATCAATGGGAGCCTTTTCCACTGCTACCGCTACTTTGTCTTCCGCTTCCAGTTCTGAGAGACTGCGATCGCCATACTCCCGCACAGCAACATCCACTGCTTCTTTCAGCAGTTTTTCCACTTCTTTAGAAAGCTGTGTTGGGAAAACCTGTGGTGAAGCCTTCCAAGTTTTCACTTTTTTCCCAGGGACAAAACCCTGACCGCCACTTCCGGCTGGCGGTAAACCCGCCGCCCTATGAACGCCAAAGGAATCTTCATCTTCCGGTTTCACAATCCGGGGCATGAAGTATTCCCGCATTTTCAAACGTGCCATATACTCAGCATTACCACCCAGGATAATGTCAGTACCTCTCCCAGCCATGTTCGTAGCAATTGTTACTCCTCCTTTTCTTCCAGCCTGAGCGACAATTTCCGCCTCACGTTCTACGTTTTCCGGTCTAGCGTTAAGGAGTTCATGGGGAATCTCCATTTGTCTCAGTAACTGGCTCAGGTATTCCGATTTTTCTACACTTGTGGTTCCCACCAGGACTGGTCTTCCCAGATTATGCATTTCAGCACATTCAAGAGCGATCGCATTCCATTTACCCCTCTCCGTCTTAAAGACCATATCTGAGAGGTCTTGGCGTTTTCTCACCCTGTTAGTTGGAATAATCGCGACTTCCAGCTTGTAAATCTTTTCAAATTCCGCTTCTTCTGTCTTAGCCGTTCCCGTCATTCCAGACAATTTAGGGTACAGCAAAAACAAGTTTTGATAAGTAATTGTCGCCAGAGTTTGGGTTTCCGGTTGAATGTCTACGTGTTCTTTAGCTTCTATTGCTTGATGCAGACCGTCACTCCAACGTCTTCCAGGGAGGACCCTACCAGTAAATTCATCTACAATAACAACTTCCCCATTACGAACAATATAATTCACGTCCTTGAGGAACAGTTCTTTTGCCTTAATCGCGTTAAAGACGAAGTGCGCCCAAGGGTCTTCCGGGTTAAACAAGTCTTTAACTTCCAAAAGCCGTTCCGCTTCAGCAAAACCCTCATCCGTTAGCAGTACGTTACGAGCTTTTTCATCTACCTCGTAATGGTCTTCCTTATTCAAAGCTGATGCTATTTGAGCAGCCCTCAAATACTTCTCCGTTGGTCTTTCCACCTGTCCGGAGATAATTAAAGGAGTTCGTGCTTCGTCAACTAAGATTGAATCTACCTCATCTATGACACAGTAATTGAAAGGACGCTGCACAACATCTGCTATTGATGTTGCCATATTATCCCGGAGGTAGTCAAAACCTACCTCACTGTTGGTGACATAGGTAATATCACAATCGTAGTTTTTCTTGCGTTCGGCGGGTGTCATGCTTTGCTGAATCAGACCCACACTCAATCCCATGAAACGATGCACCTGTCCCATCCATTCTGCGTCACGACGAGCCAGATAATCGTTAACGGTAACAACGTGTACGCCTTTACCACTTAATGCATTTAAATAGCTGGGCAAAGTTGCAACCAGAGTTTTCCCTTCTCCGGTTTTCATTTCGGCAATTTGTCCTGTGTGCAGGATTATACCGCCCAATATTTGAACATCGAAGTGCCTCAACCCTAACACACGACGTCCTGCTTCCCTAACCACAGCAAATGCTTCTGGCAGGATATCATCCAAAGTTTCGCCTTTTGCTAGACGTTGTTTAAACTCTACTGTTTTGCCCTTTAGATCGTCATCAGAAAGGACTTTTATATCTTCTTCTAGAAGATTAACTTCTGTAACGTTAGGTTGGTATTTCTTAAGCTTACGAGCGTTGGGGTCGCCCAACAAGGTTTTTAGCATGGCAGATTGTTGAACAGAATCAAGGGGGACGGAGATTAAAGGATAATTATAAACACTTAGCCCAACCAAGCTTGTTTAATTGTGGATGAGTTGGGATGAATTAGCTCAAGAACATTGAAATTATGAGCCAATTAGCTTGCTAAATGATTAGATTTAATTCTCAGCTTATATTTAAACTGTTTTAATAGTATCATTTTGCCTCTCATTGAAGCAGTGAAGCCCCACCATATTAAGGTAGCGATTTCCGTGCTTAGGGTGTTGGCTATAGGAGAATTCTCTTCACTACACCCTACACCCTACACCCCATACCCCTTATTTTCCCTCCCACTCCTGAGTGAGGCGACGGAAGTTAAAGTCTGTAGCGCTGGGATGACAGGTGACACAGCTACCAATTTCGACTGGCTTTGGGAGATCGACTTTGGGGTGTAAAGCTTTGAAATAACGAGAGCTATTGACGCGGTAGGGCGTTTGCTCGTCTTTGAGTTGGGTTCGGGAAAAAGTCGAAAGGTAATTCCACACCAGCATTCGGGGCGGATCGATAAGTGGCTTCAATTGTGTACCGTAATGTTCCGTATCTTGCAAGAGATTTTTCCAAGTTTGGGTCGGAAACACCTCTGGTGGTAAAGCAATATGACAAGTGGAGCAGTTTTCTACATACAAATCTTGTCCTATCTGATACCTTGCAGGTACGACATCAACAGTACCGATTTCTGAGGTAGGAGCTGCACCTTGAACATTGCTTGCTAGGGCTAAAAGCCAGCCCATAGCTAGACTCCAAGTCAGAATGACTATGAGGACCCCAATAGGCTTGCGCTTGAGTTTTTTGTTTCGGAATTTGCGCTTAACAATACTTGACATTTGTGGCGCTTCTTACTAACTCAATAATATGACTTATACACTACTCTTCATGTTTCACGGTCTGGTACGCACTCGCGTTCGCAATCCGTTATGAATGAAAGAAAAACAATTTTTCCTTTCACCGACGTTGTTAGGGCGAACAACCGTACACCCCTACACCCCTACACCCCTACACCCCTTCTCATCTTTTCAAGCTGTCTCCTTTACACATCTCCGAGCCCACCAGACATCTC
>JAWQFQ010000112.1:0-28159 GCA_035967975.1 Scytonema sp. PMC 1070.18 | reverse complement strand
TATGGGAAGAGGTTAAGAATAGATAAGACGTAGATTAAAAATAAAGTTTTTATTAAAAATACTTGAAAAAAATAATGTGTTTGGGAAATGAGATGACTTTTTTAGCAGCGAAAGAGTTATCATCTTTACAAAAGATGGATTAACAAAAGTTAGAAGCAACCAAATTAAGTTGAGTGAACTATCCCACAGTTGACACATCTTTGGCAAGCAGTCCTATTCATTTGGTTGGCGAAAAGGGACAAGCTGTTCAAATTTCAATTCATTCCCCCAGTCAGTATATCTGTGCCAACCGCGAACGGATATTACCAGATTGGAAAAATCGCCTTTCTTTTTGGGTGGCGATTGTTCTCCAACAATCTCAATATAAACTGGTGAAAAGAACACCGGAAGTAGAGGCTGAAAAAGAACGGTTGCGAGAAAAATTTATGAAGTTTGGCTGTGATGTCGCTTTCAATTTACGCGATCGCACCTACTTCACCGACCTAATCGACCCTCGCACTGGCTACCCTTTGCTGTCTCGTCCAGGAAAAACTCCCCATGACGACACAGCTGTGGTGAAAGCGTTACTTCACTACCCAGTGATTCAAAACAAGTGTCGCGTGTTAATTCACCCACAATGGGGAGCAGCTGTTTATCCGAGTGTTTTGATATCAGCAGCACCCCCAATCATCTTGGAATGGGCGATGAGAAGCATAGCTCCTTTACATGGTTGGAAACATGATACAGATGAATTACCTTAACTCACTCCGATTCGCTCCATCGTGAAGATTCGTAATTATCCTGATAATTACATCAAATATGAGGTATTAAATTTACATTTATACTGATATTTCAGTCGATTAAAATGGACTTACGCTTTTAGCCCGAATTTTAATTCCGGGCTTTACAACGTTATCAATAACCATTTCGCGCTACCACCAAACCCGGTTTCTCAAAGAAACCGGGTTTCTATTTTGGAAACGATATAGGACTCCTATTTGATTTTTGAAAAAAACTCGGTACACCTTAATATTCTAGAATCCTATAGCAAGATTGCCTATTCCCTATTGCCTGCCTACACAAATCAGTTCAGAAATCAAACCTGATTCCTATATTACTCATTCATGTTACGGTATGTCGCAACAGCAGAAGGTGAGATGCGATTCAAGTAACGGAATATCCAGTATTTAAAAATAGTGTCCAGAATAACTGGAAATGTAGCAATAAATAAGAAAATAAAATCGTGATTGGCTGGTAATCCCCAATGACGTGATATACCTTCGAGAATAACTTCCCAACCATGAGGAGAGTGGAACCCTACGAAGATATCTGTAAACAAAATGATGATAAACGCTTTCGCACTATCACTCAAACCATAGACAATATGGTCAAAGAAGTCTTTAATGACAGCAATTTCTCGCTTACTAGTGACTAACAACCAAATAAAGGCTCCTACTGATAGGATATCAGCAAAAACATTTTTAATGGCATTGGCACTTTCTAGGCGAAATTCTTCAGCAATTTCAATAGCCTTTTCTTTTAACTGTTCTTCTAGCTGCGTGTTAGATAATTCAATTGTATTCCCCAACAACGCATCAAATCTGATTCTCTCTTCAAATCTTTGCAGTTCTGTGAGTGCTTCCTCTTCCATTTCATAATTAAGGAAGAGAGCAGTTTCTTCAGAATTTTTAATAAAGTAGTTATTAAAAATCGGTCCTATGACTAAAGCTTTTGTGAGTTGGTGAGTTAATATAGGAACTATAATCAGTAGGAGGATAAATCTAACAGATATTATTGTTCTTTTTTGAGTGTCGCGAAAATTTTTAACAACGTCTTGTTCTGCATTAGGGTCTAACTCAACTTGCAATCGAGTGATAGTATTAAAAATCGAACGTGGTAAGACTCCAGTTGTGTTAGTTTTACCCCGTGGTTGTTTATCCTGTCTACTATTTAATGATAATTCCTGTGTTTTTGCTGGTCTTGCTGGTGTGTCTACTGTTACAATTGTTTTTGCGGGAATTATGGAACTGCTCGAATGGGCTTCTTCCAAAGGATTATATTTTGCTATGACTTCATCAATAAATTTAAGTTTTTCTAAAACCAAAGAAGCTTGGGGATACTCTATATCAAACCGCTTTGCTTGTGCTTGATTGGATTCGTTGAGAAAAAATCGACTAAACTTAAATTCTGTCAGCCTCATGCGGATTTCTTTTAAGAGTTTTCTTAGATCTGTCTCGAAGTAATCCGTGACACTACTGCTATATCTAGTTAAACCTGCGTTGATTTGACTACCATGAAAATGTTCATCTTCTATGGCTTTAATCTTGAGAGCAGCTCTGTAAGCTTCATCTAGAGAACGCTCTGAGGTCCGTAAGTACCACTGATAGGCTGCTAGTAAAAAAGGGTAAATTTTTTGACGGTAAAAAGAGTTAATCATTGTTTTTGGTAATTATTCCATCATTGTTTTACGACTCTTAAACTTAAGTTAACGTATGAGGCATCTTAACAAATCTCTAAGGAGATAATTTGTGATTTCAGATTCCCTTTGGATAACAGGTCCAAGCCGTAGCGGTAAGACTGCTCGTTTGGTGGAGCAGTTTTGTATTTGGGTACTGAGTGAATCTCAGCACAAAGATTCATATTATACGAAAACTCAAGGACGAAAAAATGGTAGTAGCCCCCCAAAACGCCTGCTTCTCCATTCAACAGAACCAGGAGTTTTAGTTTTGGCTGCTAATAGCGAAAATCGCCGGGTTTTGGGAGATAGAATTGTGGCTGTAACGGAGGGGAAGTACCCAGTCCGCGCTAAGACGCCTTTGGGCTTTTTTCAAGATGAGGTGATTCTATTTTGGCCTTTGCTTATAGAGTCTTTGAAGTTGAAAGCTCAATTTCCAGTCAGATTGCGTCCAGAAACTGAGCAAGAATTGGCGACGAAACTGTGGCGATCGCAATTAGATGAGGTCACCTTACGCCGTGCGGGAACAAATGAGTACCGTTTGGTACGTCGCATCCTAGACTTACTGCAATTGGCGGCTTACAGCGGCACAAATTGCGAGGAAATTGGTAATATCTTGGCAAGAGCTCTTCCTCAGGACGAGGAAAACACCAACTTAGAACCAGAGTTTATCGCATCACTACTACTAGATTGGCGCAATTGGTGCCTAGAGAGGGGATTTCTCAGCTACGGAATTATTACGGAACTTTACAGCCAGCACTTATTAACAGATTCAATTTACCAACAGGCGCTAGCAAAACGCTATCAAGCAGTATTGGCTGATGATGTCCAAGACTATCCAGCTGTCGCACGTCAATTGTTTGATTTGTTACTAGATACTGGTGCAGTCGGGGCTTTCAGCTTTAACCCCGATGGTGTAGTCCGTTTGGGATTAGGCGCTGACCCCGTCTACCTACAAGAATTATCAGCACGTTGTCACGAACAAACCTTAACTCAGCCTCCTCTTTCCAGCCTTGCAGATAGATTAGCAACGCCAATGCTGGAATTTGTCACAGAATCGACGCCAGGATTAAATTTACCAGAAACAGTGCCGTCGATTCAAACCACTTCCCGCGCCCAGTTATTGCGACAAACAGCAGAGGAGATTATTAATGCTATAAAACAAGAACAAGTTCAACCAAAGGAAATCGCAGTTATAGCACCTGGTTTGGATGCGATAGCCCGTTACACCCTTGTCGAAATCCTAACCAAGCAAAACATTCCCGTAGATTCTCTCAACGACCAACTTCCCCTGATTAGTTCCCCAGTGATTAGAGGATTACTGACCGTCCTTGCTTTCATTTATCCAGGTTTAGGACGTTTGGTAGATAGAGATGCGGTGGCGGAGATGTTAGTCGTGTTAAGCAGGGGAGTAGGGACACAAACAATTTCCATCACCTCCCCATCTTCTCCATCCTCCCTGATTGACCCTGTACGGGCTGGATTGATCGCAGATTACTGCTTTGAACCCCATCCCGACCTACCCAATTTACTACCCGTCACAGCATTTGACCGTTGGGATAGATTAGGATACGCAGCGACAACAGCTTACAATCAGATACTGAAGTGGTTAGAGGAACAGAGAAAGCAACAGGAAATGCGCTTGATTCCCAGCCCCATTTCTCTTATCGACAGAGCCATTCAGCGTTTCTTATGGAATGGTAGTAATCTTCCTTATGACCAATTAGCTGTACTGCGGGAACTACTGGAAACTGCTCAACATTATTGGGAAATTGATACCCGTATTCGACAAATATCCCCCCAGAGCCAAGACATATCGAATATGTACCCCACACCCCATCCTGCACACCATACACCCCAATCCTCCATAGCCGAATTTATACAACTGCTACGACGAGGTACCATCACCGCCAACCCCTATCCAGTTCGCCCCATCGGACCCCTATCAAACGCAGTTACCTTAGCAACCATCTTCCAATATCGTTCCTCCAGACAGTCTCACCGATGGCATTTTTGGCTAGATGTGGGTTCGCCTTTATGGGTGAAAGGTGGTGCAGCGACTTTGTTTGGTGCGCCCTTCTTTCTGCAAGAAAGAGTAGGAGAACCTTGGACAGCAGAAGATGAAAAATTGGCAGAAGACCAACGTTTACAAAGAATTTTAGCTGATTTACTTGCCCGTGTCTCTGAAAGAGTGTATTTATGCCATAGCGATTTAGCCGTAAATGGACAAGAGCAAATGGGTCCACTGTTACCTTTAGTGCATACTAGTGTATCAGTTATTTCCGCATCTACTGTAGTTTAGGCAATAGGCAATAGGCAATAGGCAAGAGGATTCTAGATGATTAAGGTGTACCGAGTTTTGTTCAAAAATCAAATAGGACTTCCACTCTTGTAGAACGGGTGTCAATATTGCTCGGTTAAAGATCGTTGAGGCTCCACTAAACCCGGTTTCACAGAAGTTACCCGGTTTCTAATTTTCGCTTATCCGAGTAGTCTTGGGACGGGTGTCTTGTTCATTTAGAGACTCAACTCTTTTCAGAAATTTTACGTAAAATTTACGTATTTTCTCCGAAAATTTACCCAAAATTTATAGTAATGAATTAAACCTTCTGAGTAATATAAAAGGTAAGTAAAGACAACGTAAGCTTTTGTGTCATAAAGGTAAAAAGTTGTTGCTTAAAAGTTTGATAGGTCAATACTTTCAAGCTTTCATCTTTCCAGTTTAGTATCATCTACCCCTGTCATCACGAGTTCGATAACATACCAGCGACTAAAAAGACATTTCGGTTTTTGTCGCTCTGTTTACAAGTTCCAGGGGCTTTACTAGCAAGTTTTTTGTTTTACACACAATGAGAGAAAAACCTAGTAGCAATTGCTGAGTATGTCTGTCTGCAATTGCACATGGTTGTGATTCCAAGGTCAATATTCACTATTTTCTGAGGCATGAAGTTTATGTCTAAATTGAAAATTCGGAAAAAACTGATAAAGGTTACCAAAAAAGCAACATACGCTCTTCAAGAAGTAGCCTGTTTGTCAACTACTGATAAGTATGCTTCAGTTAGCAACAGTTACATCAAAAAATTTATCCCTATTCTAGGGTTCATGAGTGCAACCAGTGCCGTATTTGCGCTTACTAACGCGATCGCACCAAGAGCGAATGCAGCGAACGTGAAAGCTGTAGACACGATTGTGATTGTTGATGAATCAGGTTCTATGGCTGGAGAGCAAGCTTGGCTCCAGCAGGTTATCCCTAGTTTAGAGTCAGCCTTTAAAACAGCAAACTATGGTAGTGGATCTGACACCAATCGCTACGGTCTTGTCGGTTTCGGTAGTGGCTTAAACCCTGGTAACTTGGGGCGATCGCTTACGGCTAACGGTAACCTCTTCTTCGACGCTAGTCAGTACAGCACAGCATCTAGTAGTCTGAGAACATCAGGTAGTTTTGAAGATGGCTATTCTGCGATCGACTTTGTCTTGAATAACTACAACTTCCGCCCTGGTGTAGTTACTAACTTCATTTTAGTTACCGATGAAGATCGAGATAATGGTAATAATTCTCTTACTTCCCAAAACACTCTCAGCAATCTCCAGAGTCAAGGTATTTTGCTGAACGCCGTTATTAATGCTAGATTCCGTGATGGCAGTAATAACACTGCTCTTGGTATAGACTCAAAAGGAAATGCCTACTTGACAGATGGTTCTGGAGACGTTGTGAAAAGCACCGGTGGTGTAGCTATCTCTGGATATGGAACCACAGTCAATGATTATGTCAATGTAGCATTAAATACAGGAGGGGGTGCTTGGAATTTGAACCAACTCCGTCAGGGCGGTACCGTAGCAAATTCGTTTACAAAAGGTTTTATTGACCTCAAGGTTCAAGAAGTTGTAAGAACTGATAATAACCCTAAGCCAGTTCCTGAACCAATTACTATCTTAGGCTCTGCTATGGCTTTAGGGATTGGTGGCTATCTGAAAAAGGTATATTCAACAAAGCAGAAAGCCAATTTAAAAGCATAATCAACGGTCCATAGCAATCCAATACTGCAAGGGATAAGCGACAATCACCAAACTCGGTATCTTTGAAATACCGGGTTTCTATGACTTGCAGTAACTTGTGTCTTGCATCACAGTCAAAAACCGGGTTTGGTGAGAATAATGACGTTAAGAAAGCTTAACTTTTCGTTTAGAAACCCAGTTTTTTAGGTCTGTAAACCGAATCCAAGCATCAAACATCGTTTAAATCTTTAAAATATTAAATAGTGTAAACAATTCTTTACTCATAAATCACAATTAAGATGGCAATATTTGGATTCGGAAAAAAACTCAGCCTTCCCACTGCGGAGCAAGCTTTACCAGGACGGACAGAAGAAATGTCTGTACCCGCCCATCACTATGTTAATGGCAATTCACTCAAGCCTCCTTTTCCAGAAGGTATGGAAACGGCTATGTTTGGTATGGGCTGTTTTTGGGGTGCAGAACGCAAATTCTGGCAATTGAACGGAGTTTACTCCACTGCGGTCGGCTATGCTGCGGGAATAACACCTAACCCAACCTATAAAGAGGTCTGTACGGGAATGACTGGTCACAATGAGGTTGTGTTCGTTGTGTTCGACCCAAAAGTGATTAGCTATTCCGAATTGCTGAAAGTCTTCTGGGAAAACCACAACCCCACCCAAGGTATGCGTCAAGGTAACGATGTAGGGACTCAGTACCGTTCGGGTATCTACGTGTATTCTGAAGAACAAAGAAAGTTAGCAGAAGCATCTTTGGGTCAATACCAAGAAGCTCTGAATGCTGCTGGTTATGGTAAAATTACCACTGAAATTCTTGATGCTCCAGAATTTTACTACGCCGAAGATTACCATCAGCAGTATCTTGCCAAAAACCCCAATGGCTATTGTGGATTAGGGGGAACAAATGTTGCTTGTCCTGTAGGAGTGATGAAATAGGGTGTAGGGGGTAGGGGGTAGGGAAGAAATTTGCACTACACCCCACACCCCACACCCCAATCACAAGATGAGGACACAGAGCATTCCAATCGCAAATATCCACATAAGAATGGTAAAGTGCTCGATATTTGTACCTGTAAATCTCCTCATGGAGGTAAAAAATTTCAGTCACTGTTAACCCAGTATTTGGAACGTTCAACGGCTTTGCGCCAAGTGGTAAAGTTTGTCTGGGCAATTTTGCTTTTTGTTCCTGGTTCAAATATACGGTCAATTTGTCTATGCTGTACCAGTGCTTCGTAGTTGTCCCAAAATCCGGCTGTAAGACCGGCTGCAAATGCAATACCTTGCACGGTCATCTCTCGCATTGTGGGACGTTCTACGGGAATTCCTAACACATCAGCCTGGAATTGCATCAGGAAGTTATTCTCGCAAGCACCACCGTCTACGCTGAGTCTTTCTATGGGAATGCTGTTAGATGCATTAATCTCTTGTACGACTTCTAGAACTTGGTAAGCTACTGCTTCTAGTACAGCGCGTATCATATGCTCTTTTTGTACCCCACCGGTAATTCCAAAAAAGGCTCCTCTTGCACTCATGTCCCAGTGGGGTGCGCCTAGTCCGCTGAATGCTGGTACAAAGTAGACTCCGCCGTTGTCTGGGATGCTGTTTGCGATCGCCTCTGTTTGAGCTGTTTCTTTAATCAATCCTATCCCATCCCGTAACCATTTGATACAGGCTCCACTCGTAAACATACTACCTTCTAAAGCATAGTTGACCTTCAGACTTCCGTCAGGATTTGCTTGAGTCCATGCTACTGTACTCAATAATGTAGATACTTGGTTTGTGGTGTTTTGATGTTGGGAACGAACAATGCGATCGCCACTATGAGCTACTAAAAAGCTACCAGTTCCGTAGGTACATTTCATCAATCCCGGCGAATTGCAACCATGTCCAAATAAAGCAGCTTGCTGGTCTCCCAAAATAGCAGTGATGGGGATTTCAGCACCTAACAAACTAGCATCCGTTACACCGAAAACTCCAAAACTAGGCTGAATTTGAGGTAAAATCTGCGCGGGAATCCTAAACAAGGAAAGTAGCGCTTCATCCCACTCACAACTGACCAAGTTCATTAGCATTGTACGGCTGGCATTACTGTGGTCAGTAGCATGAACCTTTCGACCTGTCAAATTCCACAATATCCATGTATCAATTGTACCTGCTAAGATATTGTCAAGGTTAACGTCTGTAATATGTTCTAACAACCAAGAAAGCTTAGTCGAGGAAAAGTAAGCGTCAATAACCAACCCGGTACGGTCGTAAATCTCCTGAGCATATCCTTGCTGTTGTAACTTTTGGCACATAGGAGCCGTGCGGCGGTCTTGCCAAACTATTGCACGATGAAGTGGTTTCCCAGTTGTTTTATCCCAAATTAAGCAAGTTTCTCTCTGGACTGTCAACCCAAGCGCGACTATTTCTGTAGGAGCAATTCGGGCATTTTGAATAGCAGTTTCCATGACCTTGCGGCTATCTTGCCAAATTTCAAGGGCGTCGTGTTCCATCCATCCTGGTTGGGGAAAGTATTGGTTCAGTTCCTTATAAGCCTGACTAACTATTTTGCCCTCTGAGTTAAACAAAAAGGCACGATTACCTGTTGTTCCCAGGTCTAATGCCAGGATATAGCCCGATGATAAATTGCTCCCAGACTTCTCCATAGTAATGGTCAGCTCGACAGATAGTGAAGTACTCACCACCTTAGCGCGAATTGTGTAGCGACTCCATAGGAGCTCAATATCTAAAAATATTTTATGAATTCTATCTGCCGATAGATGAGAAGCTAAAATAGCTTATAACTAGTATAAGAGACTAACATTTTTTGCGGACTTTACGGAAAGAAAAAAATCAAAGGAGTTATGAAAAGCTATTAACCATAAAGCAACCAGCCGTAGCAAGTCAAAAATAATCAATTGACTCTTAAGCCTATGAGGGCAATTTTAGTTACAATCTGTTATCTTCGTTGAAGGAGAACCCCATATTAGGACGCCTAAACTGCTATCAGCAAAAATGGATCGAGTTTTTCCCGTGTCGCTCGCGCAGGTGACGGATATGCACCTGTTTGCTAATGAGAATCAAAAATTGCTTGGAATGCCAACAGCTCTCTCTTTCCAAGCAGTGATACAGCAGTTGAAGCAACTGCGAACCGAACTGGATTTGCTACTACTAACTGGAGATTTGTCTAGTGATGGTAGCTTGGAATCCTACGCAACAGTACAAACTCTGTTACATCCACTCCGATTATCAACTTACTGGCTTCCCGGAAATCATGACAATGCGATCGCCATGAATCTAGTCTTGAACCAGGGACTGATGTCTCGGAGAAAGTCTTTTGAACGTGGTGGCTGGAATTTTGTACTCTTAGATTCTTCTGTTCCTGGGTGCGTACACGGTCATCTATCAACACAATCCCTGAAGTGGCTTGATTCTCAATTGAGAATTCTTAGGAATAAGCCCACACTAGTATCATTGCACCATCCGCCTTTTCGTGTAAACTCTTGTTGGCTTGATAGCAGTAAGCTACAAAATTCTGAGGATTTGTTTGCTGTTATTGATCGCCACCCGCAAGTCAAGCTCGTTCTGTTCGGTCACATCCATCAAGAATTCTACTACCAGCGTCACGAAGTGCATTACCTTGGAACACCTTCGACTTGCATACAGTTTGCACCAAAAAGCTCAAACTTTTCCCTAGACCAACAATCACCAGGGTTCCGTCTATTGAAACTCTATCCTAATGGAACTTGGAAGTCCCAAGTCGAAAGAGTTTCCTATCATCACAAATTGGATCTAGCCGCAACAGGGTATTGAATTATGAATTATGAATTATGAATTATGAATTAAGAGCTTTTCATAATTCAGCACTCATAATTCATAATTTCTAAACCTTTACCTCATCTGCAAAACTAGCCCAGCGGACAAAGTGAAATGGTCCAGCGACAGAGCCCCAGATATGCTCATCAGTTTCTGGGTCACGTCCGCGATCGCAACTGATAAATTTATGTTCATCAATTTCAAAGTCACTATCCAGATAAGTCTTTTGTCCCTTGCGATACACAATACAACTTTTACCCGGTTCTACCTTCCCCTTAAAGCTGTGACCCGTCCACTCGACAATCATGTTACAGCCAGGAAGTTTTTCCAAATCATTAACAGTTAAGGTTTTAAGGCGTTCGAGGTTACGGGATGCGCCGTAGAATTTTTGTTCTTCCTTAACGGTATAGTTCTCAATTTCAATGCGATCGCCTGCGTTCAGCAACTTTAGCACTCTCAGACGATAGGGATTATCAAGCATATAATCATACGCTTGTTCGACAAAAAAACCGACCCCTGATAAGACTTCCAAAGGAAGAGGACGCATACAGACGCGTATGTGAGCGAAAAAAGGCGGATTTTCAAAAGCCTGCTCTTGATTGCTAAAATCAGCAGCCATCCAACGGGCTAAAGTGCCTATATCCGTAGAGTTTGTCATTATACCGATTTTCGATTTTAAATTTCAGATTCAGAGAACCAAGCTTTCGAGCTTGACAAAATGGAAACTGTATTATATTAGCAGTCAAAAATGAAGCTATCTAATTAAGGCAATCTTTTGTCATTTGTCAATAGTCATTGCTAAAACTTTTCAATCCCTTAACTTAATTGCGTTTATTTTTAACTACCTGCTTAAACGCATTGTAAAACTTATCGTTACCTAATACTGCAAGGGATACTATAAAATGCGGTACAACAAACCCAGTATCTCGGACAAGACCTTCGCCTCAGGAGAATTTTCACCTGACTATCGTCAACAGTTTAGTTAACCATTAGCCATTAGCCATTAGCCATTAGCCATTAGCCATTAGCCATTAGCCATTAACCATTAACCCTATGCAACCAAAAGCTACATTTCCCATGTTACGACGCTTAAGTGTGAGTGTGACCGCAACTGCGACAATATGCTTGTTATGCAGTTCACTAACTCTAGCAGCGAATCAAAAACCGAAACAACCCGATAAATTCCCTCCCAATCCTTTGGAGATAACTGTACCAGATCCCCTGCTACCACGCTCACCCAAGGATAAAAAACCCAAACCCCTGACTCCTGAAGAACGTCAACGCTTAGAACCTGCGTTGGATGAGTTGAATCAGCAAGCAGCGGCTAAATTCCAAGCGGGGGAAAAGTTAGCAGCTTTTGAAATCTGGAACCGGGAACTTCGTTTGCGCCGCTTTTTGGGTTCATTGGCTGAGGTGGAAGCACTGTCACGGGTGGGTGCGATCGCGTGGACGGAAAACGAGCGTCAACAGTTGTTTTATATTACACAGCGATTGCAGACCATTCAAAAACAGATACAATCTCAAAAAACAGTCGATTTAGAACTTTTGCAAGCCCTTGGTCAAGCTTACCAACAAGTACGCTCTCCAAAACAGGCGGTGGAAGTTTACAATCAAGTTTTGGCAACACAAAAACAGCAAGGAGATACCGCAGCGGAGATTGAAACCCTCAAAACCCTTGGAGAACTAAACCTGAGTTGGTTTGATTATCCATCCGCAGCCGCAGCTTATGAGCAACTTTTAACTTGGGCTTCCTCAAGAGGCGATCTTCTCAATCAACTAGCATACCTGCAACAGCTCGTCTACATCTATGACCAAGCAAAACAACCTCAAAATGCATTAAAAGTACGCACTCAACTTGCTAAAGTTTATCAGCAAACAAATAACTATATCCAACTATCAGAATTAAAGCTGGAGATAGCGGAAGATTATGAAGCTCTAGCAGAAGAGAATCCTAGCTTACTACAAGAAGCATTTAGCAATTATCAAGTCGCTTATAGGACTGCGTGGGAGTTACAGCAGTACGTCGGTGCTGCGGAGGCTTTACAAAAGTTAATTAACCTCTACCGTTCTACTGGACAGATGGAAGAAGCCTTGCAAACAAGCTCAATTCTCATTCAAGCACAGGAGTTAGCTAATAACTCTTTCGGTTTAATGAATGCTTACGACCAAATTGGGCAAATCTATGTGCAACGCCAAGACTATCCGCAAGCACGAACCGCCTTTCAAAAAGCGCTGGAAATTGCACAACAGTTAAACTATGACACAGCATACTTGACCGAGCAACTTCAAAAAGTGGCTGGGAAAAGTTCTCAGTAAGGGGAAGGCGGCGAAGGACCGCCCTGACTCTTTTTCACTTTTTAGATTGATTGAAACTATGCTAATTTCTCACCAACTTTTTGAAAAGTTGACATTTCAATTTCTTCAGCAATTTGAATCTGATCATTTAAAACCGCGTCAATATCTTCTTCAGTGGTTAGCGGGTTAGCAATCACTGCACGCAGGGCAATAATAGGAATTGTTGTGCCATAGCTGGTAGTTGTTTTTGTCGTTCGTGAGATAAAAGTACGACCGATTTGACGCTGGATTTTCTGCAGGCGTTCATTAAATTCATTGATGAGTTGATTGTCGGTTTCAGTCAACTGTTTTTTGGCAACAAGCTCTCTTAATGGCGCAGGAATATATCGATAAAGAAGCAGGTTAGTATCAGGTTCTGCTAACAACTCAAACTCAGGCATGATACAGATACGATCTGCCATATATTGAGTTTTGCGGATTCCTTCATCAATCAAAAATTCATATCCCTTAAGTCCAATCAGATTCAGCCCAGCATGTAAAAATAAAGCCATACCAGGTCGAGAACCTTCTAAAGCACGTTTACCTAAGTCAAATGATCCCTTACGCATGGTGTAACTTGCTTGCTTTTCAATTGCTTGTGCCTTGTGTGGATCCCGGAAAAAGACTAGACCTATGCCCATTGGCAGATATAATTGTTTATGTCCGTCAATGGTCACTGAATCAGCCCGTTCGATACCAGCAAGCTTATGCCGATGTTGTTGGGAAAAAATGAGTGGTCCACCCCAAGCAGCATCTACGTGAAAATGAACATTGGCTTGTTGTGCAATTTCTGCAATTTCTGTAAGAGAATCTACTCCACCTGAGTCTGTGGTGCCAGCAACGCCTACAATAGCAATAATAAGCAGGTTTTGGGCACGACACTGGTCAACAGCTTGGCGTAGCGCCTGTATGTCAACTCGATTGTTACAGTCAGCAGGGACTCTAATCAAACGATGTGTACCAATACCCATCAAATCCGCAGCTTTATCAAAAGAGAAATGCATCAACTCAGAGCCAATAATCGCTGCTCCTTTGTAACCGTAGAAATCTAGGGCTGCGGTTAAGCCTTCTTTTTCTATACCAAGAAAATCATCCTTGGGTCCCAAAGCAGTATTCCGGGCACACCAAAGCGCTGTAATATTTGCTACTGTCCCGCCAGAAACCAAGATTCCTAGTGTACTGAAATTGTTTTGAATATGTTGAGCGTAGAAATTATCGTCCAAGTTGTAAATCAGTCGATGCAACATTGCCAAAGCTTCACGTTCACAAAAGCTTAAAGCTTTAGCTGTCTCTATTTTAACGGCGTTTTGGTTCATTGCCGTCATCAGTTTGGCAAGGGGGCGCACAAAACAGGGAAGCGCCGAGGTCATGTGACCGATAAATCGTGGTGAAGATGTGTGTATTGAATGAGCAACAACATTGCTACCTATGTAGTTGAGATAGCTCTCCAAAGAAGAAGGTTGAACAGGTATTTGACTATCACAAAAGTTGCTTAATAATAAGTCTAAATCAATCTCAGTGTTTGCATCAATCGTGTTTAAAAAATTCTGGGAAAACTTGTCAGTTATTTCATCTATTTCTGACTCAATAGATGTCATAGAACTAGATGAAGCAAACAGTTGCATCACTTTTTCTTCAATATCATAGTCATAATTCAATGCTTGCTCAGTCTCAAACAAAGAACTTTTATTTAGCATTTCTTGTTTGGTTAATTTCATTGTGCATCCTTGAATAATTGTAACCGTTCAGGGGGGTGGGGGTAGAAAGGCGATCGCGATCTCCTTTTTGACTACCGAGCGTTGTCGGTGGACTTTCCACCACCAGCAAGCGATACGCCCAGGTGCATCTGCGCTCCTTCGCAATCGCTCTCATCAGTCTCAGAAACGTTTATGGAAGTTAGTCTGCTTGAGCGTACTTAAAGAGCGAACCACAAGCCACACGAGTCCGGGCAGCAGCCCCACGCCACAACTCCAATGCCACATCCTCTAAACGTTCTCCACCAGCTAGAAGCATCCGCGAAATCATACCAATTTTGCCGAAAGACCAAAACAATCCCGCCTCAAGCAGATACGGCTCATTGGTTACTTTGTGTATCCGGAAATCATACAAAGAGTAATCGCGACAACCTAAAGCAATATGAGCCTTCTTGGCAGCATCCGCAAGTTTCTCGAATAGCTCTGGAGTCACATTAGCTGGACATATCGGCTTTGCTACTGGTTTTTCCTGTTGCTTTCCAGGCGTTTTGTCAGATTGCAGATCGAGCTTATCATGTACAGTTCTAATAGGATGTTCCTCGGTGACTAAATACTCTATCATCGGCGGCACCCACATCTGACCCCCACGCTCGATTACACCTACACGCACTTCCCGCCCAGGGATATAATCCTCAACTAACAAGGTTTCGTCAAGTTCAAAGCCAACCCGCAATGCTGACTCTATCTGAGTTTCATTCCGAACCAACGTCAAGCCTAAAGAATTGTCTTCAGAGTTCGGTTTCACTACAAATGGAGGCTGCATCGTTAAGGTATCGCTCTTGCGTAGTAGTTGTGCCTTGGCAACACGAACACCAGATACAGCCACAACGCTGCGTGTCTGAGCTTTGTTAGTTGCCAGCGCTGTACAGTGGGATGGCGACCCTACTAGGGGGAGCCCAAGAATATCCTCGAATAACGCCCGGAAACTGGTCATCCCAGGGAAACAAAACAAATGGGGTACTACAACATCAATCTCAGGCAACCCAGAAATCATCTCCTGGAGTGACATCTCCTCTGACAAGGCATCCAAGGATGTACCTAACTGCCAAAGACCGTGAGGATGTATGACTGCATAGTAGCTGCTGACACCAACTGGTTGCACTACTTCCTTTGCGTATATCATTGATAGGTTGTAGTAGAAGTCAGAAACACGGGAGCCAACGAGGTGCAATACTCGCAATATTGGCGTCGTAGTCGTAGTTGGGAATAAGGATGAAGCATGAGTTTCAAGCATTTTTGCCAATATGTTTGTTTAAACTAAATGACAATTAATTAGAAGACTTGATTCCAGGCTAATAACATTCCGAAGTTATTGCTACTGGGGCGGGGTACAAGCTCCGTTTCAGTTTACCCCCCTTGCTCCGAAGCTAGAATGCTCCCTGCCTCTTGTGACCCTAATTCAATAGTCACTTAATTCCACAAGTTTGCCAATATTAAAATCAATCATTGTCCAACCTTTGAGTTGCCGCAAATTATTGAGCAAAAGCAAGGGGATTTGCCAGTGGTGTACCATCAGAAATGGCAGTGGATCATCTAATTTGTAAATGGCATCAGTACCTCGCAGAAAGTTGTGTATCCAAGTTTGCAGTTGAGCAAAGGAACGAATACCAGTCAACCGCCAGATTTCATGATATGTCCAGTATGTCGGCTTGCTGTTTGGCAGGGGTTGGAGAGGTTCAGTGAAAACTTCTTCACTCAAATACGCATCTGCTACTTGTGGATGGTTGTAAAACATTGTAATTGCCGAATGCGTTCGAGGATTGCATTCAATGGCGTAAACTGTCCCATCTTCAGCTTCGATAAAATCGAAGGAAATTTGTCCGGTGATTCCTAGTTCCTTGACAAAGTGTCTCACCCATTCCTGAATTTTCAGGTTTTCTACATTTTCGTAATTAACTTGAAAAGCTGAAGATTCTGAACAACAGTGCAGCTGCAACTCTCCATTCTTGACTGTACTGTGAGTGCAAAATTCTTTACCACGAATAAACTCTTGCATAATCCAGGGTTTTTCTGGACTGATTGGCAAATTTTTGACCAATGCAGCTGTTTCCTCTGGTGTATCGCAAGGTAGCTTCGTTAAAGCTAAGCGCCGTACTGAGTCGTAAGGAATGCTTTTGAGAATATATTTGTGAGTTTCCCCAGAAAAATCAAAATTTAGAACTTGTTCCGGGTTGGTGATTTTGAAAGATTTGGGAACCGATAAGCCAAACGCTCTTGCTTTTTCACTAAAAGCAAATTTGTCATCTAGCATTTGGGTGATATCAGCATCGAAGTGAAAAACTTCGCAGTGCTCTGAGAGTGCAGGTTTTGCTAAAGAGTCATAGTAATTCTCAGCTACACTCGCGACAGGAACGTAGACATCTATGTTTTCTTTCTTAACAATGTCTATTAAAGCTTGAATATAAGCTTCTAGGTCGTACTGCGGAGTGGGAGTTGTGTAAAAGCGAGAAATGGCATTAGAAAACCGATTACCTGATAACCAGTATTTATGGGTTTCTATTAAGATAACTCTATGTCCCGCAGCGTGAAAAGAACGAGCAAGCTGTAGCGCCTTCGTCATTTTAGCACCGTTAATCAAGATATTTTTGCGGTTTGCGGCAACGGCTGCTTCAGGACGAAAAAAACGACTTAAGCGATTGCAAAACAGAGATACTAAAACTATAGCAGCGTTAATGGGAAACACTAACAACAGTATTGTCAAAGTGGCAAGGTTTTGAAATAAAGCTCTGATTTGCGCCACAAAAGAAATTGGTGATTTTGCTTCTCCTGTGGAGGTTAAGGAAACAGATTGTGCCATATTTGTTTACAAATTGTTAGTTGTTAGTTGTTAGTTGTTAGTTGTTAGTTGTTACTACTAACTCCTAACGACTAACTGCTAACATTGATTTATTACGGCAATCGTCGGATGATAGTTAACCCATCGCGTAAAGGTAAGAGTACTTGTTCAACACGCGGGTCAGCAGCGACGGTATGGTTAAACTGGGCGATCGCTTCACCATTGGGGCTACGATGCTCCTTTGGGAGGTAAACTTGCCCTTGAAGTAGAGTGTTATCTACACATATAAATCCTCCAGGGGCTAGTAAGTTTGTCTCTAGCAGGGTATTGAAGTACTGTACGTACTCCTTCTTGTCAGCGTCAATGAACACAAAGTCAAAGGACTCCCCAGTTGTTGCTAGTTTTCCCAGAGTTTCTAGCGCTGCTCCTACTTCCACGCGAATTTTTCCGCCGTGGGGAGATTCTCGAAACGCAGTTTGGGCAAATTCAGCAATGAATGGGTCTACTTCACAGGCGACCAATTCTCCTTCCGGCGGTAGTGCTTCTGCCATCGCTAATGCAGAATAACCTGTAAACATACCGATTTCTAGTACTTTCTTGGCTTTGGTCATGTAAATGAACATTTTTAGGGTTTGTCCTTCTACATGACCGGAGAGCATTTCTTGCTCTAGTTCCTTGACGGTAACGCCTTCTTGGAACCTTTGACTCCAGCCTTCATATGCTGTTTTCCGAGCCAAAGTTCCTAGACCTGCTGACTCCTTGGTAGTACATTCTTCCAAGTAGGGGTCCAAACCTGCTGCCAAATGCCATGCCAAGTTTAGGTTGGCTACTAGTTCTTCGGGCGTTTGTTGGTTTAATGTTAGCAAAATAGTTTCTAACTGTTTTGCTAAAATACCCAACGGTGTAACTGGTCTAGCAATAGGTTTTTCAACAACTTGGGACATTAGGCTTCGCTCCCGACAAGTTCTGGTTGGTATGCATCTGGGTAAACTTCTACACCATCACCGCCTCTGGGATAGGTTTGGCATAGTTGTTTGTGTTCCGATAATGCATCCGCCAGTTCCTCGCGAGTCAAATCGTTCATGAAGAAACAAGTTCCAATGGGTTTGGGCATTGCTGCTCTAAGCAGACCGTCTCTTGTTAGAGTAATAGATTGGGTGGCTTTCCACAACAGTTCTTCGTCCATGAGGGGATGGTCTAAAGCAAGACCTATACGGCTCATCAAACCGAGAAT
This sequence comes from Scytonema sp. PMC 1070.18, assembly GCA_035967975.1. Lineage (GTDB taxonomy): Bacteria > Cyanobacteriota > Cyanobacteriia > Cyanobacteriales > Nostocaceae > Scytonema. The sequence continues at coordinate 9,816 of JAWQFQ010000112.1, read as the reverse complement.
GCGATCGCGTTCGTCTACAGTGATGTAACCCCGACGTGCAGCCATTGTCGCTGATAAAGCCATATCGATGTTGACTGCGTGACCGTGGAATATAGGAACGCGGGGTGCAAGTTCAAGAGTTGGACTCCAAGTATGACCATACGCAATCACCCGGTCTAGGTCTAACTCGTGTAAGTTAGGTACTTCTAACTCCAACATAGTTTTGATTGACTCGTAAGTCACCTGATGCGCTACTTCTTTGATTTCTGGAGTAGCATCAATATTTCCAAAATGGGTGTGAAGCAGTTCCTCGCCATGCTTCTCCAACAAATCAAATACCTCTTTGTTAGCTACTACGGCAATTTTGACAAGTTCCGCCATCCCATTGCGGACTTGTGCGGTAGGTAAAGTTCCTAAAAAGGAGAAATCAAGAAAAACGTTTTTGGAAGCGTGATAAGCACCCAAACGGTTTTTTAATTTCTTGTGGTTAACTGCTACCTTGATAGCAACACTTGCATCAATCAAGCCGATTAAGGTTGTTGGGATGCGAATATAGTTACTACTCCGACGGTAAGCAGAACAAGCAAAACCTGCAACATCTGTGATTAATCCACCACCAATAACTAGCACAGGTTCCTTTCGTACCAGCTTGAAGTCCGCAAAAGCATCAATTATTGTCTGGAATGTCTCAATAGTCTTGTTTGGTTCGGTAATCGTGATGGGAAAAATAGTGAGGTCAATGTTGTGATACTCGAAATACTGCTGCATTTGGTTACCGTATAGCCTATTTACATTGGCGTCTACGACCGCTAAACAGCGCCCCAAGTCTTTGTAGACAGACGCTAATTCTGGATTTTTGACTGCAAAAACTCCATCAACGTAAATCAGGCTATACTCTATTTTTTCGTAAGCTTCTACATGAAATGAGGTTTCAGTAGCTTCAAACTTCGCTTGTACGGTACTCATTATTTTTGACCTCAAGTTGACAATATCCCCCAACAAAAAAATTAGGGGACGTTTAGCAAAGCAAACGTAACTTAATAGACTTTAAGACCGTGGTCACTCTCCGAGATTACATTCCAAAGAGTACCAGAGGCTAAGAAGAAACGCAAATTTAAACTCTCTTCTTGCCTGAAAAGGCTTTATCTTCAAGCATACTTGTACGTTGCAATTGAATTCGATAAGCCTGCTTGTGAGTGAGGGCTGAATTCGGGACAAAATCTGGCTTCTTGCAGAAGATCCCCGATTTTCAGTAAGGGTACAAGAGATATTAGAAAGTCAATTTGTAACTGACCTTACTCAAAAATATCATGTTTTATAAAAAAACTTAAGATTTCATTTCTTTTCTTCTCTGATTTTTTTCAGTATTTATTTTTATTTTTAAGTATTATTTATTACTATGTAATTAAAATAAACGGAGTTTTTTTTCTTTCTAAGTCTCTAAAATAACGCAATAAACAGCTTTTTCAACAAAGTGATTTTTGAAACATACAAATAAAGATTTGTATATTAAACTACAAAGGAACACCAAAAAAAAGTTTAATTTTCTTCATAAAGGAGATAGTCATACTATGAAGATGACAGGAATAAATGAGAACTGCTTTAACTGACTTAACATTTTGTTAGCCGAGTGTTAACCCAAGACTGCAAGGGGTAGCAATGCAGGAGAACTCAGGGAACTCATGGGAGACCGGGTCTCACCAGACTTGGATATCACTCAATACTGCGTAGGATTTGCTTCTATTAGAAACCCGGTTTCTTTGAGAAACCGGGTTTCTGGGGCTTCAAATATCGCTAACCGAGTAGTATTGGGATATTATTAACAAACAAATACTGATAGATAAATAGCCTATGGAGGTAGATGTCACGATCGCCTGACTCTATCCAAAGGTAGAGTTGTTAAGCTCCTACCAGCTGAGCGAGGTTTACTTTGATTGTATGTATTTGTCAACGCGATACTCTTTTGAGCAAAGCTATAAGAATCCGGGTTGATTCGTGTAATGAGGTTTTTTCAAAAATCAAATAGGAGTCCTATAGTTGATTAATGGTATCAGGTAGTTATTGACTTCCTACACATAGAATGTATTGGGTATATTTTGATTGACATTCGCAACCCGTTGAGATAATATCGGCTTGATTTTTATAATTAGAAACTATGCTGAAAAATCAAAAAAAGGTATTAGACTTACCTTTGTGCTAAGGTTTCATCTCAAGAATGAATCATGAGCACAAATAGATAGGCGATCGCGCTGAATAAGAACGATATTTTCTATCACAGTGGAGTTATTTCCTGAAAATTGAAAACTACAACCCCACCCGCTACGATTTATCACTGAAAACTACCACCTATCCTGAATATACTCCTAAAGTAGAACCTGGAAATAAAACATCTACAGCATTGGATTTAGGTAAGCTTTCCGGTACCTTTACAGCGAAAGATTATGTAGGTAATCTAGATAGTGCTGATTATTACAAATTTGAGTTAAATCAAACGCGAAATTTCTTAGCCAACCTCAAAGGAATATCTAATCCTGTTAGTATGTATCTCTACAGAGATGCTAACGAAAATGGTATAATTGATAGCGGCGAACAGGTAACTTATCGATACGGTTCCTCTGATAGCTCAATATCACAAATACTCACCGCAGGTAGCTATTTTCTGACTGTAGAAAACTACAATTCTACAAGATATAATTTAAATCTATCAATCAGCTAGTGAGCGGTATATTTAAACAGTGGCATTGTATAGCAATCCTACTAAACCATTCGTAAACGCAAGAAACCCGGTATCTTTGAGATACTGGGTTTCTGGGCGATCGCAATTTTACAAATCAAATAGGATTGCTATATAATTGCGGGATTATTAATACTGTTAATCATTGATGTCTAAAAACGATACTCATGGGTCAAAATTCACGTATTAATACCTAAGCGGGATAGAAATCCACCTAAGTTAGGTCGGTTTTCCACCCACTGTCTTTTTCCCGATTCCACTTAGAATTTAGCCACAATTTAAATATAGTCTTAATTAAGAAAGGCAAATTATGTTTCCTTTTCCTTTTCCTTTTCCTTTTTGGGATAGCAGCTGCTGTGGTGGCGAACCAATGTCTCGTAAAAGAGGTCTTGAGCGCAAGCTAAGATTTCTCAAAATGATCAGAGATGATTTAGAAACTCGACTTGCTGGTCTCAATGCGGCGATCGGTACTGTTGAGCAGCAATTAAGTCAGGAAAATACGACTCAAGTATAAAACAAGACTTTCATCACTAACGAAACGACTCACAGTTTTTTTCACCCCATCAGCTCTTTGCCTACTGATGGGGCTTCTCATACTATCTTATAAAAGTTTACATTTTGTAGTTAAGTTAACGAAAAACTTTACATCATCCAGGTTAGGATACTGACCTGCTTACTATATAATTGAACTAAAGAATATTAAGGAAACTTATACTATTACTATTTGACTGAGTTTCCCAGTGAGGATTTTATACTCGCATCTTGCACCATTCTCAATAAGAGCTAAAAAACCGTGTTTCTGAACGAAAAATTCAGATTTTCTAGTATCGTCATTCTCAAGAAACCCAGTTTTTGAACCAGGAGCAAGATGTATGTAGTTTGCGCGGTTCTAAACTGAGCTTTTGGTCGAGCTAATAGTAGTTGCTACCACTATTTCTTGGCTGATAGCTGAAGTGCTGAATGCTGAAAGCTGACCGCTTGGAGTATAGCTGCATAAGTCAAAACTTGTGGGGAAACTAGCTTGTTGAAGGTGTGGAATGAGGTTATTAGACCCTGGTAGTTAGGTCTGTAACGCTGGGGGTTGAGGTAGGCAGTTGGCATGGATAGTTTCAGTGTGAAGATAGGTAAAATGCAAAAAATCACCCAGAACTCTAAAAAGACTCAATTTCCAAAATTAGGAAAAAATGGACCTTGGCTGTGGCGTCCAAATTTCCAAGATGTAAATACAGCACTTTCAGTACTATTCTTTTTAGAAAACGAAATGCAACAACGCTATACTGTGCTTGAAAGAGCAAATGTTGCCAATCTCGATAGCTATAACAGGGTATTTACTGAGGCAATACCTCATGTAGCGATTGTTCTCAACGATAGCTCCCATTTAAGCGGAGATAAAGAACTTAAATCGTTATTTGAATCTACCTGCCAAAGGATAGGTGAAATGGGCAAGGCTGTTGGCATACACTTAATATTGGGTGCTATCTAGCGCTTCGCTCGTATTTAATTGGAGTGATTTAGCAGGGGTGTATCTATCACTTTTCTTGACCTTTGCCTGCGCTAAGCTTCGTATTACCAGAAGCGCTTGTAGGCATAGGTTCTTGTGTGGCAACATCTTATAAAATAAATTGAAATTTACTACTGCCAATTTTTAATGGAACTTTTCAATAGTGATGGGAAATTCTATATCGCTTGGTTGGGATTGGCTGGATTGTTGTTGTTTATTAGTGGAGGATTATTTTTTTCTACTGTGAGTGAACGTAGTATTAGCCTCATAAAGTCTTTGATGACTCCTGTCATCACTCTTCAAGAAAGAGATTTTTATCAAAAACTTATAAAGCCTTATGAAGTTTGGTTTAGTATTGTTTTTGGTCTTCTTCTAGCTGATATATTTGCAATTTTACTTCCTGAATCGGATTGGTCTAGGTTAATAGAGATTCCTGTTGGATTAGCCCTAACAATTACTGCTAGTTGGCTGGCTTCACAACTGTTCAGGAGATTTTTTAATTTTTACTTATTAGATGCAGCTATTAAAAGTGGGCGAAAAGTAAATAGTGAGTTACTGCTGCTGATTAAAGTACTTGCGAATGTCATTATTGTAGTTATCGCAACTATTATCTTTGCCGAAACACATCAAATTAATTTATTTGGGCTGGTAGCCAGTTTAGGAATTGGTGGTCTAGCAGTCGCTTTTGCAGCCCAAAAGGTATTAGAACAGGTATTAGGAGGTATAGTTATTTACCTTGATCGTCCTTTTACTATTGATGATTACATTGGTTTACCAGATGGAACTTTTGGTCGAGTAGAATCCATTGGCTTACGTTCCACAAAGATTCGCACCTCTGGTAAGGGTACAGTGATAATTGTGCCCAACAGTTCTTTAATTCAAATCAACATTGAAAACTATACTGGTGCGAAGAAGGTCATGGCAATCACTTATTTAAACTTCTATCGTACTGTTAAAGGTGAAGAACAAGCTTTCATTCGCCAAGTTATCCTTGAAAGTACGGTAGATATTTTTGGTATTGATACGCGTAGTACTGATGTTATATTTAGAGACGTGACAGAGCAAATAAGTTCATCTTCTGAGCTAAAAGTGTTAGAGCGAACGCAAGCACAGATAACCTTTTTCATCTTGGGTTCTGGTGATGTTTCAATGGAACTGCGCCGACAGTTTCTTGATTTAGCTAATCAAAGTATTACGCAGCGATTGAAGGAATATGGTATAGCCTTCGATATTGATGAACCCACTATTTATGTTGATTCTCCTATTACAATTTAGGCTAGAAACACATAAGCGTTCAGCCGTCAGCAAATAGCAATCAGCTAACTCTGCTTTAAAGGTATTTTTGTTTCGCTCAAGCCCATCTATACAGTAGAGCAAAATTTGCTTCAAAGCTGATGGCTGATAGCCAATAGCCGAACGCCTACAGAAACACAAGGGTATAGGGGGAAAAGAATTTATCCTTGACTTCTGACTCATTTTATCTGTTCTATTGTATGTACTTTATGAAGTTCTCAGAATTTAGTGTAAATATTATTCAGTTTATCAAAACTGCTAGACCTTTGTTGATTGACTTTGGAATATTTATTATCCTTATCCTCGTATCTTTTATTATAGGAAGATATACACCTTTCCTGATTAGGATATTACTCCGAAAATTTTTCCCACAACAAGTGACAGGAGTTTATGAAAAATTAATCTACCCTATTAGAAATTTATTCAAGATTGCTAGCACCTTAATTTTAATTTCCTTATCTTTAAATTGGATTAGAGATTCTGCAAGATTTTACAACTTTGTTAATCCATTTATTGATTTAGCAGTCATTGTTAGCATTGCGTGGCTTATATCCCGATTATTTCGACAGTTTCTTCTTGTTTATGGGATAGAAATACTAGGTAGATTTGGTCGGGAAGTTGATGAGTTACTACTGGTATTTGAGACTTTAGCTAACGTCATTATTGGCTTTTTTGCTGTCCTGGCTTTTGCTAAGAATCGATTTGATTTAGTTGGCTTAGTAACAGGTCTGGGAATTGCGGGTGTAGCTGTTGCTTTTGCTGCTCAAAAGACTTTAGAGCAAATTTTAGGAACTATTGTGTTGTATTTAGACCGTCCCTTTGTTCCTGGGGAATATATTCGTTTGCAACGTTCTCAACAAATTCCTGAAGGTCTATTTGGTCGCGTTGAATCCATCGGTTTACGTTCTACAAAAATTCGTACAGCAGCGAAAAGTACACTTTTTATTGTCCCAAACTCTACATTAGCAAATTTAGAAATTGAAAATGTTACGCGGGGTAAGAAAGTGATGGTCTTGCTTTATATTGAATTTTTACAAGTTTTAGAAGAAGGAGAACAAGCACTGGTTCAACAGGTTATTACTAAAAGTACTAATTCATTGTTTGGAATTGACCCAGGGAGTACTAATATTACCTTGACAAATAATTATGAAAGCAAAACAACTAATGCAAGAGTTACATTTTTTATACTAGGGTCAAGTGAAAATTCGATTGAACTTAGAAAGCGGTTGCTGGAACTGGCAAATGAGAAAATTTCCAAGCAGATGGTTCAGTATGGAATTACGTTTAAAATGCAGGAACCGACTATTTACGTAGAATCACCAGTGACAATTTGAGAAAAACTGTTAATGGTCGATGGATTGTAGTTAGTTGATAGTTGTGAAAGCTTTGCATTATACCAATTCTCGAAAAGAGGACAACACATATTCTGGGTAGGGGTGAACGGTCGTTCGCCCTGACAAGATATGTCATGTGTAGCAAAATTTTAGAGAATAAGGTACGGCTGTTCGCCCTTAAATTAAACTGGGTAGGCGAGACGTCTACTCCACAAGAGTTGCGATCGCAACTCGTTAGGGCGAACAACCGTTCGCCCCTACACCCCACACCCCACACCCTACACCCTGTATTTCTTAAAAGTGCATAAATAATTTTGCCTCACCCTATAAGGAACACAGAAGACAAGCAACGCCTGCTTCACTTCTGCTCAGCCTGTTGTGTAGGGTTGGGGGCTTCATGCATATAAATAAATTCAGTGAAATAACTTTTCGTTGTAATTAAGAGGGGTCTATTATTATGGTACACAAATCTAAAAGAGCAAGCAATATCTATCAGGACAAGAATCTTTTTCTCGTCATTAGCGTAACACTAATAGCAGTTTTAGGGGTGATGAGTCTTAACCCAATACTGCCAACTGTGGGAGATGCGCTCAATGTAGCACCCGAACAAGTGGGACTGATAATGTCTGCCTTTCTTATCCCGGCTGCCCTTGGGACACCAGTATTTGGAATTTTAGCTGACCGTATAGGTAGAAAGCAAATTCTGATTCCTTCTTTGTTAATATTTGCGTTGGGTGGTACTCTCGGAGCTTTTGCCCAAGATTTCCGCAGCATTTTAGAGTGGAGATTTTTGCAAGGTATCGGTGCTGCTAGCTTGGAAGCTTTGCCACTCACGATTATTGCAGATTTATATTCGGGCAAAATGCTGACGGTTGCTATGGCTTTTAACGCCAGCATCATTAGTATCAGTGCGACGGTTTATCCTGTGATTGGTGGTGGATTAGCGCAGTTAAGCTGGAGATATACTTTTCTGCTGTCGCTGTTTGCTGTTCCAGTTGCATTGTTGGTGTTGACAAAACTGAAACTTCCCAAAAAACAAACTGTTGCTGGTAATTTTAAACTCAATGTTTATCTTAAGAATACCTGGGGTAGCATGAATAACCGTCAGGTATTGGGGCTGATGTTTGCAGTTTTGACTCTGTTTATTATGGAGTTTGGTGGCTGTTTTATCTGTATCCCCCTTCTGGCTGCTAATTCTCTTGGTGCATCTGGTGCATTAATTGGCATTGTTCTTGCTGTGACAGAACTATCGTCTGCGTTTTTCGCTTCTCAGTTGGGTTTGCTGGCTCGTAGGTTTTCGGAAATCACTCTCATCAAAATCGCTTTTGTTATCTGTGGTTTGGGGTTATCACTTGTTCCTGTCGTTCAGCAGTTTTGGCAGCTTTTCATCCCTGTGATTATATTTGGTGCGGGTTTGGGAATTGCAATGCCATCTATCCAAACGGAACTGGCTCGGATTGCTCCTGAAGAATATCGAGGTGGATTCATGGCGTTGAATGTGACGCTGCAATCACTGGGAAGAGCGATTGGTCCGGCTGTTGCAGGTATTACCATTAGCTTTGTGGGAATTCACGGAGTATTTTATGCGATCGCTGGTTTTGCTCTAGTCACCTTTGTCATTCTCAACATTGTACTAACGACAGCAATAACAAAAAATACTAAAAGTTACGTAGCTTTTCTTCCTGAACCTGGGCGGTCTCAAAATTAAAATCCAAAAGTTCCTGCTTCCAATCACTCAAACTCACAATCAATGATGGAGATAGCAAATAAATAAGCAAAGCCCTCAAATCACTACTAGAAAGTATAACTGACTGTGGGCTTGCTTTCAATAATACCTAAAGCATTATCTTATCACTCACTCTCAAAAATTGATTAAAACTATATACCTTAGACCTATGCTGAAAAAATTACTTTTAAATTTCCCCAATCAAAACTTAGCAAAAAAATTAACTATACTACTGCTCATTATATTTCTTTCCGGCATAACCTTGAGCGGTATTGCATTAGCCAGTGTTCTGAATTACAAGGCTCAAAATGAAATTAGCTCCAATGCCTGGTTACTGTTACACACCATTAACGCTGTACGCTCTTACACCAATGATGAAGTCACGCCCAATCTCCAATCTCGTTTAGAAACAGATGAATTTCTACCTCAAACTATTCCCTCTTACGCTTCTCTCAAAGTTTTAGCAAATCTCAAACAGAATAACGAATCTTACAAGAAATTCATTTATAAAGAAGCAATGACAAATCCCACCAATCCTCAAGATAAAGCTGATAATTTTGAAACAGAAATTGTTGAACGATTCCGCCAAAACAAAAATTTGAAAGTCTTATCAGATTATCGCTCTTTTTTAGGAGACAAATTCTTTTACATTGCTCGCCCTCTAGCCATCACTGAACCAAGATGCTTGGAATGTCACAGCACACCAGAGGTAGCGCCAAAAAATATGATTAAGATATATGGAGAAAAAAATGGCTTTGATTGGAAATTGAATGACATTAATGGCACTCAGATTGTTTATATCCCAGCTAGTGAAGTTTTGCAACGCACTCGTCAATCCTTTGTGTTAGTTATGGGGATCGTTACTTTAATTTTTGCTAGCGCTATCTACTGGGCTAATTATTGGCTGAAGAAATTTGTTGTTCGTCCCATCAAGCAGGTTGTCCGGATTGCAGACGCAGTGAGTACTGGTAATTTAGACGCCAACTTTGACAAAGCTGCTAACGATGAAATTGGTAGTTTGGTGGAAGCCTTTACTCGCATGAAACTCAGCTTAGTTATGGCAATTAAACGTTATGAACGTTACCGCACTAGTCATCGTCCAAATAAAGATAGTCAGTTTTTATCATAGCAATAAAAAGCTAATGGCTAATTGTTAATTGCTAATTGCTAATTGCTTGTTTACGATTAACCATTAACCATTAGCCATTAGCCATTAGCCATTAGCCATTAGCCATTAGCCATTAGCCAT
>JAWQFQ010000111.1:0-28355 GCA_035967975.1 Scytonema sp. PMC 1070.18 | reverse complement strand
CTCCCTCACTCCCTCCCTCCCTCACTCCCTCACCCCATGATTCCCTCAACTCCAACCGAAGTTCGTCAACTTTGTCGCCAAGGAAAATTTCAAGCACCTACCCCCGGACTCGCTTCTGATTATATCCAAGCAAACTTAGTCATTTTACCTAAGTCCGTAGCATTTGACTTTCTCCTGTTCTGTCATCGCAATCCCAAACCCTGTCCTTTGCTTGATGTCACTGAAGTTGGAGAAGTTGAACCTCGAATGGTCGCACCTGGGGCTGACTTAAGAACAGATTTACCTCGGTATCATATCTTTCGACAGGGTCAACTGGTAGAAGAAGTCACAGATATCACAGAATTTTGGCGCGACGATTTTGTCTCCTTTCTCATTGGCTGTTCGTTTTCCTTTGAAGCAGCAATGTTAAACGCAGGAGTTCCCGTCAGACATATTGAAGAAGGTAAAAACGTCCCGATGTACAAAACTAGCTTAAATTGTTTGTCAGCAGGAGTGTTTTCCGGACCCTTAGTCGTTTCGATGCGCCCTTTGTCACCATCCGATGCTATTCGCTCCGTACAAATTACAAGTCATTATCCCAAAGCCCATGGTACACCCGTGCATTTAGGAGACCCAAGCGCAATAGGTATTACAAATATAAATTCTCCAGATTTTGGTGACGCTGTTACAATTCGTGAGGGGGAAATTCCTGTCTTTTGGGCGTGTGGGGTCACTACACAGACTGCGCTTCTTCAAGCTAAACCAGAGATAGCAATTACCCACGCACCAGGTCACATGTTTGTCACCAATATTAGGAATTAAAACCTTAATTGTTCGTAGTAGCGCAAAGAGCGCATGCATCTGTGGTTTTTCTCGCCCACCTACTGACTTGAATTAAAAAAACCGCAGATAAACGCAGATGAACGCAGATAAGATGTACTTTAAATTGTGAGACTCAAAAACCCGATTTCTTTAAGAAACCGGGTTTCTCTGTTTTCACGAATAATTTAGAATTACTACATACTAACATTCGTTGTTAAAGTAAATGGGAGAAATATGAAAAAAAGTAGATAATTCTTTGATTTGGTTTTCTGTAAGCTGGAGTTTCCCATCTAGAATATGTAAAACATTCGACTCACTTCCGCAAATGTGAGCCAAATCTTTAGCTTGAAGATTAGATTCTTCTAATAATGCTTTGAGAAGTTCAACTCCTTTAATGCTTGGCATTTCTTCATTTTGCAATTCATAATCATAAACAAGAGTTCCAAGTACCTTTAGATAATCTTTATCATCTTGTGTGAGATTGCCTTTATCTAAGATAGAATTAATACGCTTTTGAGTTTCTACTAACTCATCCTCACTGTTAATCGGACGTGGAGGAAATGTATTAATTAGTTCCATGTAATAGCTACTTGGAGTTTTCAAACCACTCGTCATTTTTCCAATTCTCCTTATCATATTCTGCATGGGTGAGTACAGCACGGACAAATATTATTTGAGATTTATAATCTATGTAGGTAATGAGTCGATAATTATTGCCGCTAATGTTAAAAACTGTGAAATTACTAACTTGGTCTGCTGAAGGAAATATTTGACGTAAGGCGTTGAAATTTAGAAACGTGAAATCAGATATGCGCTGATACCATAATAAAAGACCAGATTGAGCACTGGAATGTTTCTCCCAAAATTGCCTAAGCGTTCTCTTGCTAATAACACGCATTAAAGCCTATCACAGTGGTTCTACACCTGAAGAAATTGCGGTTCAGTATTCTGTTCTCCATTTAGAGGAAATATACGAGAGCGATCGCTTACTACCTTAGTCATCGTCAGCAAATTGATAGCTACTTAGAGCAACGTCAGCGAGAATCTCAGCAACAACGTAGTGAATTTATTCAGCAGTATAACTTGGCCAATCTTAGGCAGCGCTTACACGACCATTTTAGCTTCAAGGAGAATTAACAGCCACTGCGTTTACGTAAAACTTATCTGCGTTCATCTGCGTTTATCTGCGGTTTTTTAATTCTTAGATACTCTTAATGAAAATCCCACAAACTATCTTAACATTATTTCACGTTGAGAACAACTAGCAGGAGTAGAACCTAAAGTTGCAGCATTTGATACATGAGAGATAAGCGTAACTTCGCCCTTACCGTTAAAGACCCAACCAGTAGCAGGGACAATAGGTATCGAATTAGCTTGAGAGAGTGATTTATCAGTAGTCTCCGCACGGCGTTGCTCTGCTGCACTACGGCGCTTGGGAGATTGGTTACGTTGTGCGATCGCAGTTAACCGAGTATCTGACCATACCACATCAGTACTGAGAGGTTGATCGGGGCTGGGAGGTAAGCCACCACGTCCGGTAACAATGAACTCACTCCCCTGTCCTTCCGCAAAAGCGCTACAGCCAGTATCCACTAACATTGAGGTATCCGTTGGCGCAGTGGGTAGCTCTACTAATCCTTGACTAGGCTCTACATCTGGTGTATTGATAGTGACTTGACCAGTGATACCAAAATTTGAACTGGCGGTGATATCACTACTAAATGGGGTTTCAAAGGAGCGAGGCTGAATACCAAAAATGCCTGCCGGTGTAATAACAACTCTACCACCTGCACCACTAAATGCATTAGCCGTAATATCGCTATTTTCCCAAGGTAAAGCGACAATAAAGCCGTTAGGAATATTGATATTAATATTGCCACCATTTCCAGCACCTTGGGAAATACCTCCACTCGCAGAGATTTGACTGTTGCGACGTAGCAACAGTAAGTTTCGTAGGTTAAGATTGATATTCCCTCCATCAGCGGATAGCGTCTGTGCTAAGACAGATGCTTTATTTTGTAGTGTTAAAGAATTTCCCTGAATAAATATGTTACCTCCATTACCTTGACCTTTACTGTCTACTGCTATCTGAGCACCATCTGCGATCATAATATCCGGTAGCATTAATTGATTGGATGGACGAGGTAGAGGGATAAAAATGTTTCCTCCTTTTCCTGTAGAATTAGCGGTTGTGTTAGCGAATATCCCGCTTGCAGCTCCTTGATTATTAACAATATCCGTAGGTTCGCCAAAGCTTGCAGCAAGAGCAAGTCGTTCTTCATATTTGGGGTCGAAACCGGAAAGGGAGATGCTGTCAGAGATGTTGAGGATTATGTCTCCGGCTTCTCCAGTACTACGAGTCGTTGTAAGTACTTGTCCACCACCAGTAGCTCTAAAGGTCTTGGCGTTAATAGTTATGTTACCCCCCTTACCAGAATTGGAAGTTAACGCATCTACCACCGCACCATCCGCGATGCGAAAGTCACTAGTGGTAACAGTAATGTTTCCCGCAGCCAAATCGCTGGTTGCAGTTGTTCCTCTTTCAGCACTGGCAAACAATCCACTTGAAAATCCTTGCGTTGGCAAAATTTCAGAAGGATTAAAATCGTTGACAATAGGAAATTGAACAGAACTAACGCCTGAAATATTAACAAAATCAGTAGCATTTATCTCAATATTTCCTGCTCTTCCTTTTCCACCAGGTTGATCTAGGAAGTTGCGGAAAACAACAGCACCTATCTGACTACCATCTGTTAAGGTGAGCGATCGTGCTCTAATATTGATATCACCGCCTATACCCTCTCCTCCGGAGTTCACATTGCTTGAAATGCTACTATACTGAGCAAGTGCGATTGAGTTATCAACTTCCACATATATATCTCCTGCATTCCCCACGCCTGAGGTAGCAGTAGAAAGCACACTCCCATCATTCATCACAAGTGACTCAGCTTTAATTTTAATGTTGCCACTATTACCTTGTGCTCCCTGTCCTACTCCACTTGAAATTGCATTGAACGATCCAGTATTTACTCCTTCAAGAAGCGTTACAGTTGTGAACCCAGAAAGAGTGACAGCCTCACGAACGTCAATATCAATATTTCCTGCATTCCCTTGCCCAAAAGTACTGGCATTAATCTGAGCGCCATTGGATAAAGACAGGGATTTGGCAATAATATTGATGTCACCACCAGTACCTTTGCCGATTAATCCAAATTGTGGATCATTTCCAATGAAACTAAAGATTCCGCTTGATGTGCCGTTGGCGCTGACTCCATCAAGAGAGATTCCATCACCAGCTTCAATTGCAATATTGCCTGCATTTCCTTCTCCAAAGGAGTCAGAACGTAATACAGCACCACCCTTAGCTATGAGCGATTCTGAAACTTGAATTTCAATGTTGCCTGCATTTCCTTCTCCAAGAGTACTGGCATTAATCTGAGCGCCATTGGATAAAGACAGGGATTTGGCAATAATATTGATGTCACCACCAGTACCTTTGCCGATTAATCCAAATTGTGGATCATTTCCAATGAAACTAAAGATTCCGCTTGATGTGCCGTTGGCGCTGACTCCATCAAGAGAGATTCCATCACCAGCTTCAATTGCAATATTGCCTGCATTTCCTTCTCCAAAGGAGTCAGAACGTAATACAGCACCACCCTTAGCTATGAGCGATTCTGAAACTTGAATTTCAATGTTGCCTGCATTTCCTTCTCCAAGAGTACTGGCATTAATCTGAGCGCCATCACTCAGTGAAAGCGAGCCAGTCGTGACATTAATGTTTCCGCCTTTGCCCTCTGCGCCATTTCCCAAATAGCTCAAGATGCCACTTGAGAATCCGTTCCTGACACCAGCAATTGTTACTGCACCTGTAACATTAATATCGATATTCCCTGCATTCCCTCTTCCAGCTAGCTGGTTGTTAAAAGCTTCACGAACTATTGTTTGCACTTGAGCGCCATCGCTTAGAGATAATTTTGCCGCATTGATGTTGAGGCTACCACCATTGCCCACACCGCCACTTTCGACATTACTTTGAACACCACTAGTTATGGTTCCATTTAATCCAGCAAAAGCAACATCGTTAGCATTGATGAGAACATTGCCTGCATTACCCTGTCCATAGGTGCTGGCTACCAGTTGAGCACCATCAGTCAGAAAAAGTGAGCCAGTCGTGACATTAATGTTTCCGCCTTTGCCTTCTGCGCCATTTCCCAAGGCGCTGAAGATGCCACTCGGAAATCCGTTCCTGACTCCAGCAATCGTTATTGCTCCTGTGATATTTACGTTAACATCACCTGCATTTCCTCTTCCACCAGCCTGGTTGTTAAAAGCTTCACGAACTATTGTTTGCACTTGAGCGCCATCGCTTAGAGATAATTTTGCCGCATTGATGTTGAGGCTACCACCATTGCCCACACCGCCACTTTCGACATTACTTTGAACACCACTAGTTATGGTTCCATTTAATCCAGCAAAAGCAACATCGTTAGCATTGATGAGAACATTGCCTGCATGACCCTGTCCATAGGTGCTGGCTACCAGTTGAGCACCATCAGTCAGTGAAAGTGAGCCTGTTGTGACATTAATGTTTCCGCCTTTGCCGACTGCCTGCTGATTGACATTATTGATAACAGAACTACTCCCTACAACTTTTATCTCCCCTGTGGCATTCAGCGTAATATCTCCTGCAACCGCGTCAACCGACCCTAATCCTTGTCCTATGCCAGCAGTAAGTTGACTTCCTCCTGAAAGCTCTATATTACGAGCGTTGACTGCAATACTACCGCCTCCTGCTGCGGATACATCAATATTGGCTCCATTAGTCAGAAAAACTGAACCACGGGCAATATTCTCTGGAAAGTCGAGGCTCAAATAGTTACCATCTACCTGTAACCCTACTGTTCCTGGTGAACCTAATCCTCCTAATTCGACTCGTCCACCGTAGGCATTCAATCTTCCTCCATCCATGTTGATGTCGCCACCCACAAGCAGCAGACTTTTACCATCTGCAACACGTAAACCTGAGGAATTTTGACCACTGGGTGTTAGTCCCGCAGGTGCAATTGAGCCATTCTGGATGGATGCGGTTATTTGGTTATACAGTAACGCGGAAGGATTGATTGTTAGTAAGGGTGAGGGAGCTTCTGGATTAGAGGCGCTGAAGAAGCCTTGATTGCCAAACTGAATTGCGTTTGCTGTTGTTGCGACAAAGGAACCGCCGACGTTTAATTGTGCATTTGGTCCAAAAATAATCCCATTCGGATTCATTAGAAACAAGTTAGCAGCACCATTCGCTCGGATTAAACCTTCTATATTGGATATAGATGAACCTGTGACTCGGCTAATGATGTTTTGAATATCTAAAGCGTTGTTAAAGAATGCTGTGGAGCCATCAGGAACGGAGAAATTTTGGAAACTGTGGAACAAGTTTGTGCCTCTTGTGGTTCCTGCTTCAATGACTGTTGTGTTGTTGTCTTCTAATCTAACGCTGGAGTTAATTGGTAGGGTATTATCAGGTGTAATTGGAGGCGGAACTTGGGCATTCACGTAATTTGTAGAGACAGTATATGCACCACTTATTGCAATTCCGAATAACCAGCCCCAACGAGTACCTGTAGCACCCATAGCACTCTCCTGCTTTGATGAAGTATTTACACTCTACTTAAGTAAATCACATTAGGGAGGAAATTCTGTGTTTCATGGGTTACAAAAAGTTAAGTAAGAATTCTTGAAATTTTCAGTTATAATGTTGTGTTTTATCGAACATTTATAATATGTTTTGCACGGGGCTTTGCACGGGAATAAATAACAGATGAGTGATGAGATATCTATCTCTATGAGCTATAATTTCTTGGCTGAAAGCTGAAAGCTGACCGCTGATAGCTGAAAGCTGAAAGCTGACCGCTGAAAGCTGAAAGCTGACCGCTTATAGTATAAGTTAGGATGCATGCGCTAAAGCGCTACTACGAACGAAATTATAATGGATGAATATTTGTTATGCTCTCAGGACGTTCTTGAGAAAATTATACAGTTGGAAGCTGTCTGTGGACGGGATGTTGGTAGGGGTATTCAGCTATTAGTGCAAGCTGCGAAAGGGGGTCTGTTGGGGGCGGCTCTTTCGATCGCAGAGCATCCATCGCCTCATGTTGCAATTATCACGGGGTTTTTTATTCCTGATGGAAATCCTCCAGCGCCTGAAACAGATGGTATTACAGGTTGTGCTATGTTAGCAGCAGCGCTGATTCAAGTCAATATACCTGTAAGGATTGTGACTGATTCTCTTTGCTGTCATGCTGTAGAAATTGCTTTAGAAGCTGCAGGAGTTCCGTCTGATGTCCCCTTTGATGTGATTCATGTAGATAATACACAGCAGAATCAACAATCTGTGTTTGCGCTTCTCAATCTTTGGGAAACATCCGCAATACCTGTTTCTCACGTCATTTCTATTGAAAGGGCGGGTCCTGGTTATGATGGAATTGTCCGCAATATGAGAGGACAGGATATTACAGATTATACTGCTCCAATGCATTTGCTATTGAGTTCTCCCAAAATCATTTCTATAGGAATTGGTGATGGTGGAAATGAATTGGGGATGGGTAAAATTCCTCGAGATATTGTCAGTCAAAGTGTTCGTTATGGAGAAAAAATCGCTTGTGCTGTTTCTTGCGATTATCTGATTGTTTGTGGGGTTTCTAATTGGGGTGTAACTGGTTTATTAGCGGCGCTTTGTTTACTTCGACCAGATTGGAAAGCAGCAATTTCTGAAGGGTTGAATCCGGAAACTGAGTTGCATATTCTAGAAAGAACGGTGATTGAGGGTCCAGCGGTAGATGGAATTACAGGTCTACAAAGCCTGACTGTTGATAATTTATTTTGGGAAGTTTATGCAGAGGTGTTGCAAATTGCATCTCAACTTATACTTTAAGCGGTCAGCTTTCAGCTTTCAGCTAAGAGCCAAGAACTTATAGCTAGTAGATTCTAGCCAAGTCAAAAGCTCAATTTATTCCCGTGCAAAGTATATACAATGCCATTTTTTGGCATCGGGGTCGCTTTCAAGTACAATACCCAAATAAGGGGGTAAAAAAGAAGTTTTCCGTATATTCAGACAGGAGTCCGTTGTAAGCGTAAAGCTCGCCTCTCCGTGTTCTGAGACAAATTGGGTATCATAATTACTCAGAAGCACCGTGGTGTTGTTTTCTAATTGCACGAGCTATAAGAGGAGCCTTCTTTTCTAATCCTTGTAGAGTTAAATCTCCATCTAAATACAGTTGATACCATGCTTGACGCTGGCGCAAGACTCGCTCATCATCCCGTAACCGTAACCGTTCTAAGGTAAATTCTGCTTTTTGACGTTGTTGGGGAGGAACTTTATCAGTCAACACTAACTGTAGGGAAGGAAGTAAAATTTCAAACCAATCTTCTCCCAAATCAAATGGGTCCAGCACTTGGTCATCCAGCGTACCTTTGCAACTATTAATCCAAGCCGAAGCAAAGCGTAAATTGCTCCATTCATAAGTTAAATGGCGATAATTTTCGCGGCTGAGATAATGCTCTACAGTACCAACTGGTTCATACATAACTGAATATGCACAAAGATTATTAAACCCATCGGCTAAATAACTTTTGAAAGGAGACCAATAATCTCTAGTTCCTTTTTTGGAATCGGGATTTTTTACCAACCAAGCATTTCCTGGTTGTCGTACTTTTTTATCAAAATCTGCTGGTTCTAGTGGAGGGTCAAACGGTATCATTTGTCTTCTATCACGTTCTGTGGATTACTCATTTAAATCAACATGATATTATACCTCTGATAACCCAGAATTTCTTTTTTCTGATGTGACTATCCAACGCGCCCAAAATGGGTCATGTCCGGGTAAAACCCTTTGCAGTTCTTGATGTATTTGTGTGTGATTTTTCAAGTTTTCTGGTAACTTATTCATATTCCCATTTCGCATCCATAACTCTGCGGCTTCAATGGCAATTTCTGCTTCTTTGGAGCGAGCTTGTTTGAGTCCAAAAATTTCTGAAGTTAACCAGCCTACTGTATCTCCTTGTTTTGACCAAGGGATTTCTTCAAGCATGACTTTTGTCTCTTCTAATTTAAATAAAAATAATCTATCTTCTTGATTAAAATTTGGTTCTAAGGAAGCCAGTACTAGTGGGGAATGGGTAGTTACTAAAACCTGAACTTTCATCCTAGATTGTAATTCACACACCACATCTAAAATAGCTGGTAAAATGACCCTTTGCCAACGAGGGTGTAGGTGAGATTCAATTTCATCTATTAGTAAAACTATTTGATTTGTTGGCTTTTGCTGTCGTAGTTCAGAAGCTCGTTTATGTTCGTACCAAGTCCACACAAGTAAATAAGCAAGTCCCAAAATCCGCTTCATTCCGGCTGAAGCTTGAGTGACAGGAACATTACCATAGGGTAAATTAACTGTAGGAATATCACGCACGTCTTCCACAGAAATTCGTGTGGGTTCTCCAATCTCTATCCATTCATCTGGATGAGGTGCAAGTTGTTTAATAACGTTAGCAAATAGTCGAAATGGATATTTATTAGGTTGATTTTGCCATGTTATCCAGTCTTGAATTAAACCATTACAAACAACTTTACCCTGTATTCTCAAACCATTCCAGAGTGTATCTGGGGTGAAATTATAGGCGATCGCACGCTGGCGAGCATGGTCAAAAACTGAAAAACAACCATTAACACGAACAAAAATGACTAAACTTTTTGAAAAGTCATCCTTAGGTAAATTCTTTTGCCATTTCTGCTCAGAAAAATCAAAGTAACTCTCAACGTCTATTTCCGGAAAAATTGTTTCTAAGTTTTTTGTATCAATTCTGGATATAATTTTTGGTAATTCATTTGTATGTCTTTGTGGATAAGCAGGTTGGTCTACCCAATTCCCAGTGAGTACCCACCAAGCAACATCGAGTAAAAAACTTTTACCTAAACCATTATCACCTGTAAATATGTTGATTCTATCGGCAAATTCAACATCAAAATAGTCAGATGGACCCACTTGTTGGAGGTGAAGTTCTTTTAACATTTAACTATCCCCTTTGCCAGTAGTTGTTTACTAATAGTAGACCATTTTAGTGAACAGTTTTTGATTTTGTATTCATCTGAAACCATCCGCTGACACTTTAAAAACCGCTCCAGGCGCAGAGGACACAGATATAAGAGTTCAAGACTTCTAACAAAAGAATCTCCCACAATTTCTTGTGGTGCGGGCTTCTAGCCCGCCACTAATACAAGACAAGACGGACGTCCTCGCCCGTCCCACAAGTTTCACTCGCCTAAGTCCCCTTAAGGGGATTAAAACAAGTTTGCTTTATTGCGCGATCGCCTACGATTAGGAGTTTCACTCCCCTAACTCCCCGTAAGGAGATTAAAACGATACATACACCTCAGTCTCTTCTGATATCTGTACGTTCGCTCATTTTTGAAGGTAAGAGGACGTACAGTAATTTAAAGTAAGATTATAAAAGCCTTACTTTACAAAAATCCCAAAAGCTTTATTATGCAAGGCTTCTGCCGTTTTAAAAAAGTTCAGCTATTAGCCGTTTGCAGTATAGTATCTTCTGGTTGTGTAACCAATGCCAAACCCGCCAAAATTTGCTGAATACGCTGTCTTGAAAGACTACCGATTTTTTCCGTTAGTAACGCTTTATCAACTGTAAAAACTTGAGATACATTCACAACACTTTGCCCTGGTAGATCTGCTTCCCCAACCTCAAGTAGCACATTACCGGGTGCTTTAGCTCGTCGAAGATTGGTGGTTAATGCACAAACAATAACAGTTCTAATCTGAGAACGGTTCAACAGATCATTTTGGATCACGACATAGGGATGAATATACGCTGGTTCTGAACCAATCGGTTGTCCCAGATCAATCCAATAAACATCTCCCTGGTGAATCATTCGTTTTCCACCAGGTGTCTTTGGTATCGTCGCATTCCCTCTAGCGTTGAGAGCTCATTTTCATCTAACCCATCCGCATAGGCATCATTGATGCTCTGAAGTAGCTTTTGACTGTGATAGCGGCGTAGATAATCCTCAAGCGCTAACGATAATAAATCACTAGGGGAAATTTGCATTTCCTGCGCCAGATTAGAAGCTTGTTCATAGAGGGAATCGGGGATTGATATCTCTTGAATCATCGTTGTCAAGGTTTGTGAACCTATCGCGTAGGTACTTCTAGCTTATTTAAGCGATCGCTCCGCCTTTAATTGCTTGACTATGATTATAGCACTTTTTCAGAAGGTAGGAACATCGTCATTCCACCAAAACGGTATGCTAGAAAGAATAAGCGAGGACACTCAAAGGCAACCCGAACATTAGTAACGCTAAATGGTTCAACCTCCTTAGGAGGCAATTTCCTCTAAACATAGGGTGATACCTTGTTGGAGGGTTTGTGTTTTTCGTTGTTGTATATCAGCAGCTAGTTGTGCAAAGGTAGTTTGAACTTCATCTGTAGACAAAGGTGTGGTAGCATTTGCCCAGCGTGGTACACCAATGGGTTTTGCTAGTAATTGCTCTAGTTCTTCTTCAGATATATACAGTCCTTGAAATGCTTCGTTGCTTGACTGGATTTGGCGCGATCGCTTGATTTGGATTTGAATGAGCAGGTCAGCCCCTTCTCCTGACGGAGACGCTACGCGAACGGGGAAGTCAAAAGTCAAAAGTCAAAAGTCAATTTCGAGTTCTGCTAGTATGTTACGGTTACATTTCTACATTTCTGATTATACAGGGCTTGGATAAATGTTTCCAACATATCCATAAAGATGCAAAAATTTCTCCTTTACTTCTGGTTCAGGAAACCTTTTTGAATTAGATAATTCAAGAAGACGGTCTTTGACAATATTCACTATAGATGAAGCTGGCTCCGATTTAAAATCTGCTTCATTCTCTATCATTAATTCCATTATAGTATTGAGAAGATATGAATCAGAATCCTGAGCTTGTTTCAGCATAAAATTTATAGCTTGCTCTTGGTTCATATCAAAAAGAACAGATAGGGCAGTAGCTTGTAAATATTTATCTCCCAGAGATTTAGACAATATTTCTCTGGCAATTGTAGCTGCTACAGCGTTTTTCCGTAGCCTCAATTCAACAAGAGCAGAAGTAGCAATAAACAACTCATCTCCTAAAGCAAGTTCTCTGAGTACATCTTCTGATAGGTTGCTATAATCAATATCATCATCAGTCAGAAAATCTAGATTTTCACTATTCATTGTTTATCCTCCTTTTTTCATTGGAATAAAATTAATCGTTGACAAATATTTTGTTCCATCTGGAAGTATTTTCCATGTACTTTGTACCTTTAAATCTCCAAGAGGTGCTGACAATTGGCTCGAATATCTAATTCTAGTTTCAACAGTTATATGTTCGCCAACAGATAGTAAGTGAGCAATTATTTTATTAACAACTTCAACAGAATTTTCCCATCCTATTTGCTTGATTGTTTCAAACATTTCTTGAGAACGTTCCCAATTATGCTTGAGGCGATCGCGTATAAATACTAACCTTTCTTCATTTTGCGGTTCTGCATCAAATTTTTTCCGGTCACTCTGTTTCAAATTTTGTAGCCATTGTAATTCTTCTTTGGGGTACAATTGTTAACAATTTTTAACACCTTAATCGCCTCCCATGCTTCCCTTTTGGTAGAGTAAACTTAACCTTACTCGCAAGACGCAAATGAAAGTTATTCACGGTACCTGGATACCTGACACTGCGACTGACTATATTCAGCCTGGTTCTTTCTACTTGTGGGTGGAAACTCCTTTAGGTGCAAAACGCCACCAGAAAAATAAACAAATTCATCCCGGACATCTGACACAAGAAGAATTAGAAATTTTCTTAACCCAAGAGTTGGGAATAAAAGAGTCAGCAGAACAATTAAGAAAACGCTTCACCACTAAATATTTTGCTCTACCGACTGCAAATCATCAACCTCTCCCCTCACCAGAATTAACTAAGTATTTGGAAGAGGAATTTATTGAAGAATATGAGGGTTTTCAATATTGGCAAATAAACTGTTATGAAGCGGTTGTTTCGACTAAAGCTAACTCCAGTAACTCAACTGCTATTAATATTATCAAGCTTCTCAATGAAATTCATTTTTTAGCTTTATATAATTCTGAGATAATACAACTGGGTTCAGACTTGTTATTTTGGTATCATTACTCCCAAGCTTTTAAACAAGTTCTTCTCAAAGACCAATATATACCTGCGTTGAAATATCGCCAGTTAGAAGCAGCGGTTACGAAGAAAAAAGGGAAACAAAAAACTCAAGTCACACAACCGTTTGAAATTTACGCTACCTGGGAAATTATTTCGGAAGAATACGAATTTAACCTGAAGAAGTATATTGAATATATGCCTCTCATTTGTGTGGCGGGGGCGACTGTACCAAATGATTTTGTAGAATTTTTTGATAAAGAAACTTTATTACGTCACTTTTCTGAATATCTCCTTCACAATTTAGTCACTCATACGCCTTTTACAGTTGCATTTGACAAACAAATTGTTGATACTCTCGTTCATTCTTGTCTCTATCCCAACCAACACAACCCACTAACAACTGATGCTCATTTAGAGGAATATAAGCAATGGTTAATCTGGAAAACTAGAATTACTCGCACTCAAAGCAACGCCCCTTTTAACCTTTGTCTGCAATTACATTCTGCTCCCCCAGATGCAATTGATAATTGGTTTGTTCAGTTTCTTGTGGCTGATAAAAAAGACCCTTCTCTGAAACTGGTGCTGGCTGATTATTGGACGATGAGTCAAAAAAACAAAACTGGCGTATACAAACAGTTTGGGAAGGACTTTGAAACTAATTTGCTGTTAAATTTGGGGTATGCAGCGCGAATGTATCCTAAATTATGGCAGGGTTTGGAAACGGAACACCCTGAATGTGTCCAACTGACTTTAGAGGAAGCATTTGATTTTCTCCAAGAAAGTGCTTGGGTTCTCGAAGATGCAGGTTTTAAGGTGATTGTACCTGCTTGGTATACTCCTGTCGGTCGTCGTCGTGCAAAAATTCGCCTGAAAGCATCAAGTCACAAATTATCTGCAACGAAAAGCAAGACAAAAAGCTATTTCGATCTAGACTCTCTGGTAAAGTATGAATATCAATTGGCTATTGGCGACCAAGCGGTGACTCCACAGGAATGGGAGCAATTAGTGAACGCTAAAGCGCCTCTGGTGCATTTTCGCGGTCAGTGGATGGAACTAGACCGAGATAAAATGCAACAGTTACTGGAATTTTGGCAATCCCATGAAAAAGAACAACCAGAAATGACGATGCTGGAGTTCTTACAACGGAGCGCGGAGGTGGGGGATGAGTGGGAAGTTGAGCATGACGAGTTTCTGTCGGACATGATGGTGAAGTTGCGGGATAAAAGCAAATTGGAGCCAATTTCTGATTTACCAAATTTACAGGGTACTTTGCGGGAATATCAAAAACGTGGTGTTTCTTGGTTACAATATTTGGAGCAATTAGGATTAAATGGTTGTCTAGCAGATGATATGGGACTGGGTAAGTCCGTTCAGGTTATTGCTCGACTTGTTCAGGAGAGAGAGGTCAATAATTCGTCTTTACCTACCCTATTAATTGCACCAACATCGGTGGTGGGAAACTGGGAGAAGGAAATTGCTAAGTTTGCACCTCATCTGAAATCTATGGTGCATCATGGTAGTAGCCGCATTCAAAACTCTGCTGAGTTTAATACTTCTATTGTAGAGTACGATGTGGTGATTACTTCGTTTACTTTGGCGCGTAAAGATGAGAAACTATTCAATAGTGTGGAGTGGCAAAGAATTGTTATAGATGAAGCGCAAAATATCAAAAATCCCAAAGCTGCTCAGACTAAAGCTATCTTAAAATTGTCAGCAAAACACCGTCTAGCATTGACAGGAACTCCTGTAGAAAACCGCTTGCTGGATTTATGGTCGATTTTTAACTTTCTCAATCCGGGCTATTTGGGGAAAGAAGCTCAGTTTCGCAAGTCTTTTGAGATTCCGATTCAGAAGGATAATGACAGAGTTAAATCAACGACACTTAAAAAGCTCGTTGAACCTCTGATTTTACGAAGAGTTAAGACAGACCAATCTATTATCAGTGATTTACCTGATAAAATGGAGCAAAAGTTATATACGAACTTGACGAAGGAACAGGCTTCTCTTTATGAAGCTGTGGTTAAGGATGTGGAGGAACAACTCAAAGCGGCTGAGGGGATTCAACGTAAGGGCTTAATTCTCTCCACACTGATGAAATTGAAGCAGATTTGTAACCATCCAGCGCAGTTTTTACAAGACGGGAGCGAATTTTCTCCAGAGCGATCGCACAAACTCAGTCGCTTGACGGAGATGGTAGAGGAAGCAATATCGGAAAGGGAAAGTCTATTAGTTTTCAGTCAATTTACTGAAGTTTGCGAAGCAATAGAGAAACATATAAAACATTTATTGCACTGTAACACTTATTACCTACACGGTGGGACTAATCGTCAACGTAGGGAAAAGATGATTGCAGAATTTCAAGACCCGGAAACAGAGCCATCTGTTTTTATACTTTCTCTTAAAGCTGGTGGTGTTGGTATTACCCTGACAAAGGCTAACCATGTTTTTCATTTTGACCGTTGGTGGAACCCAGCTGTAGAGGAACAAGCAAGCGATCGCGCTTTCCGAATTGGACAAAAGAAGAATGTTTTTGTTCATAAGTTTGTGGTTATTGGTACATTGGAAGAGCGAGTTGACCAAATGATTGAGGATAAGAAAAAGCTTTCATCTGCGGTAGTTGGTAGTGATGAATCGTGGTTAACAGAATTAGATAACGAAGCGTTTAAACAACTCATCGCATTAAATAAAAGTGCAATAATAGAATAGAAACTTCATAATTCATAATTCATAATTCATAACTCTTTTATGGTGAAATTTAGTCGTACTTGGTGGGGGGAGCGTTTTATTAATGCTTTGGAGTCTTTTACGGATGAGGGTAGGCTCCAACGTGGACGTTCTTATGCGAGTGGTGGGAAAGTTAAGAGTTTTGAGATTGAGCAGAATAAAATTACAGCGAAGGTGAGAGGGTCGGTAAATTCTTATTTTGGAGTTTATAAGGAACCGACATATAGTATTTCTATTGAAATTACACCAATATCAAAAACTCGCTGGGATAATGTGATTGATAAGCTTTCATCAAAGGCGAGTATTATTTCTAGATTGATGCTCAACGAAGTCCCTGAAAATATTGAGGAGGTTTTTTCTCAGTTGGGATTACATCTATTACCTCATAATAGCAAGGATTTTAAAACGAAATGTTCTTGTCCAGATTATGCTAATCCTTGTAAACACATTGCTGGGGTTTATTATCTCGTTGCTTCTCAACTAGATGAGAATCCATTTCTTTTGTTTGAATTGCGCGGTTTGTCTAAGACAGAACTTCAGGCGAAATTAGCACAAACGCCTTTGGGTAAAGCTCTATCTGAAGAATTGAATGCTAAGGAAATTGCAGTAGAAGCGTCTAATTCGTTTTATACGAAGCTACAAAAGCAAGCTGTTGATGATAACCCAAGTGTGAGGGAGTTTTGGTTAGGGACAAAACGATTACCTTCAACTATTGATGTTCCGACTGCTAGTAGTGTATCAGCTATTGTGATTAAAAAACAGGGTGATTTTCCGACTTTTTGGGATAAGGATAATTCTTTTATTGAAGCAATGGAGGAGTTGTATCAGCGGGTTAAGACGAAGAATCAAAACTTAATGTAATACCAATACTGCAAGGAATAGAGCCAAGAAATAAATTTCGCAGCTGTAGTTCGTCAAATAAATCTGACAGTATGTGATTTTTAACCCGTTTTAACGGGTTTAAGCTTTTAGCCCGAATTTTAATTCCGGGCTTATCCTGACGGCTAATAGCTCTCTAAAATCTTTTCGGCTTCTTGACAAAGTATTTCGTGATACTGACCGTTACTAGCTAGTAAGCCACCCCATTGATTGATGTCACCAGTGTTGTACTGTAGTGGGGTTCCGTCGAAATGGGTGTATTTGCCACCAGCTTCTGTTAGGATAAGTTCTGGGGCGGCTATGTCCCAGTCTTTTGGGGCGGATTTTCCTGAAAGAGAAATGTAAACGTCTGCGTTTTGTTCGACAATTGTGGCTATCTTACATCCTACACTGCCAATGGCTTTCTGATTTTGACACGGTAGATGTTGTAGCAGGTATTCAAGTCTTTCATTTCTATGGCTGCGGCTGACAACTACTGTCAAATCTTTTAAGGGTTTGTGTGATGATGTTTGTAATGGGAAACTTTCTCCATCACGGTTTTCTACAAATGCTCCACTACCTTTGATGGCGTAATACAATTTTCCTGCTTCCGGTACCGCTACGACTGCTAAGACTGGGCGTTTTTGTTTGACTAAAGCAATGTGAATAGCGTATTCTCCTGTTTTTTCGATAAAGTCTCTCGTCCCATCTAGAGGGTCAATAATCCAAACCCATTCTTGGGTATCTTGTCCGGCTGTATAAGTTTCTTCACTGATATAAGCAAAATCTTCAGTTCCTAGGGCTGTTTGTAGCTTTTCTAAAATAAAATGATTAACAGCTATGTCCGCTGCGGTGACGGGATCGTCTTGTTTGTATTTCACATCTAGATTTTGATTGTCTGTCTGATGGTAGTAAGACCGCAAGATATCTGCTGCTTCCCTACCGACAGAACGAGTTAGCGTTAGTATTTCTTTTAAATCTTTCATAAGGGGTGTGGGGTTCTTCTATTATCTGTTCATCCAGCGCCGCGTACCAAAAAATTGACAGGAAAAAGACGCAATCCGAGATGCTTGTTCGAGAGCAGTGGTAAAGCTTTCCTGTAAAATATAGTGACAAAAGGCACCGTGAAAAATATCTCCAGCCCCCAGTGTATCAACAGCTTGAGTTTTTGGAACATTTAATATTCCTGTTTGAGTGTTGGTGAGATATCGAATGGGGTTTTCTCCGTGGGTGATGGCGATGTGGGGAATGTTCATTCCTCTAAGATACGTAAAAACCTCTTCCTCTGTATTGCAGTTGGGAGGATGGAAATTAGCAGAACAAATGGCGTAATCTACAAAAGGCATGAGTTGGTCAAATCCCGGTTTCCAACTTCCACCATCGATCGCAACTGGAATATTCTTTGCTTTTGCTATTTGTGCGATCGCCCTTCCCACTTCCATCTGATGTCCATCTATCAAGACAATATCAACATTTTGTAAAATCTCTGCTGAGAGAAATTCACCAGTGGCTTGAGTCCTGACAGCATTAATGGAAATGACTGCTCGTTCACCAGTTGCTTGGGTGACAATAATCGAAGAGACAGGGGGTGCGTTTTGAGTCTTAGGGTCAAGGTCAGCTATCTCTACTCCGTGACTTTCTAAATCTCCTCTCATCAACTGCGTCATGGGGTGAGAACCTACCACACCCAGTACAGTCCCTTGATTTCCCAAATGGTTGAAAGTCACAGCCGCATTAGTTGCTGGACCCCCTGCAGCAACAGTATAGTCAGTAGCAACTATCTTTTGATTATTTTGAGGTGGAGACTCAGCTAGGTAAATTAAATCCAAAGTTACTAACCCGACAAATAGTCCGTGATGAGTCATCTGTTAGTTGTGAGTTGATAGTGGTTAGTTGTTAATTGTAGAGACAAGCCATAGCGCGTCTGTACATCAGTTCTCATAAAGTACTACTAACCACTATCAACTATCTACTAACCACTAACTAAACTTATGCAAACCGATCCAAAACCAGGAACACTTTACGTTGTCGGTACACCAATTGGTAATCTGGAAGATATGACCTTCCGAGCGGTAAGAATTTTGCAGACAGTGGATCTCATTGCTGCGGAAGACACGCGTCACACAGGGAGACTATTACAACATTTTCAGATTGAGACACCCCAAGTCAGCTACCACGAACACAATCAAAGTAGCCGTATTCCAGATTTATTAGAGCAACTGGGAAATGGGAAGGCGATCGCAGTCGTTACAGATGCGGGTATCCCAGGAATTTCTGACCCTGGATACGAACTTGTGAAAGCCTGTGTTGATGCTAACATACCAGTTGTACCAATTCCTGGTCCAAGTGCAGCCATAACTGCATTAAGTGCATCTGGGTTACCTACAGAGCGGTTTGTTTTTGAAGGGTTTTTACCAACAAAGGCTCAACAACGTCAATCATCTCTGGAATTTCTCAAAGCAGAACCCCGCACTCTGATTTTCTATGAATCTCCCCACCGCTTACGGGAAACTTTACAAGACATTGCAGAAGTTTTCGGACTTCATCGACAAATTGTGATAAGTAGAGAATTAACTAAGTTATATGAGGAGTTTTGGCGGGGAACGATAGAACAAGCCATTGTTCATTATAAACAACAAGAACCCCAGGGCGAATATACCTTAGTTGTAGCAGGAGCACCACCCACACAACTGCACTTTTCAGAAGCCGAACTCAAAGCCGAGTTGGAAAAGTTAATCAGTCAAGGAATATCGCGATCGCAAGCGAGTCGAGAGTTAGCAAAAGTGACTTCTCTTCCCCGTCGTCAACTGTATCAACTAGCCCTTTCAATTAACACCACTAACCAAAATAATCAGTAGTTATTAGTTTTTCCTATCTTCCCAGTCTGTCCACCGCTTGACGTAGGTAAACTTCAAAAATCGTGGTCAATAAAATCAGATTTTCCCCCTACTCTTAGTCTTGTGAAGATGTCACAATGGGAGATATTGACGAGATGAGGACTCAGAATGACCCAAGTGGTTTTAGGTGAAAATGAAGGAATAGAATCAGCTTTGCGCCGATTTAAACGTCAAGTTTCCAAAGCAGGAATCTTAGCAGACGTGAAGTATCACAGACACTTTGAAACACCTTTAGAAAAGCGTCAGCGCAAGGCGGTAGCAGCCAGACGCAAGCGCCGTATGAAATAAATCTTTTTGGTGCTAGCGTTACTTGATAACATCATCCTAAGCAAGCCTCAGAGCATAGAGGATTTTTGTTACAGAACTTAAGCAAAACTTGATTCTCACACTCACTCTAAGAGTGTGGGAATTTTGCTAGAATACCTTGAATTAGCGATTCTTTGCTAATAATCTTTGTAGGCAAATATGCAACCCCCTAAATGTTTCATAGAACAACCTATTGCCTATTGCCTATTGCCTATTGCCTATTGCCTATATTCTTTTGACAAAAATTAAGATTCAGTGCTTTCAAAAGAGCGGCTATTACAAACATTCATAGCCTTTTCTACCCCCTGCTTGAGGCAAAGTTCTGTACATTCAACTACAAACCGAAGGACATCAGACATAAGTTGATTCTCACTGGCGGAAAATCGTCCTAACACGTGAGATATTGTTCCTGTATCATCGCTACTAGCTGCACCCTTTGGTCTACCAATTCCAATCCGCAAACGAGGAAAGTTTTGGGTACCAAGGTGGGCGATCGCACTTTTCATCCCATTATGTCCACCAGCAGAACCAGACAAACGTAAGCGAGATTTACCTATAGGTAAATCCATATCGTCATAAATGACTAGAACCAGTTCATGTGACAACTTATACCAACTTGTCACTGCTTGTATCGACTGTCCCGAACGATTCATATAAGTCAGAGGCTTCAACAAGCGAATTTTGTCTCCACTCGGTGCGACTCCTTCCCCATACTCACCCTGAAATTTACGATTTTCCGATAGAGGAATCCTCCAAGATCGGGATAGCTCATCTAAAGCCGAAAAACCAATATTGTGGCGTGTTTGGTCGTACTTAGGTTCCGGATTCCCTAACCCGACTATTAGTTGGGGAATCACAAGAGCTTTTTTAGCAACCGCTTCTGTCACTTTGAGATAACTTCAATAATACTTCGCCTAATTTAACACAAGACTTAACCAGCCCTAAATAGACATAGGCGTGAAAAAGATGTAAGTAAGGGCGAACGGCAGGAGCGCCCCTACCAACGCTTTCAGGACACGCATATTTAAAGGACGTGTAGAGACGTAGCATTGCTACATCTCTACATCAAACAAAATCAACGATTCTAGCCTTGAGTAGAACTAGCAGATTCCTTTTCTTCTCCTGCTTTAATTTGCTTTTGTTCTAATTCAGCAGTTGTTTTGACAGCTTCTTCCAACTGAGCTGCTTCTCTTTGAAACTCACCTTGAAACTCCCTAGAAGCATCTTGAAAACTGCGAATTGTTTTTCCCAAGCTACGACCAATCTCTGGTAACTTTTTAGGACCAAAGATTAATAGCGCCACAACAAAGATTAAAACCATTTCAGGTAAACCAATACCAAATACATTCATTAGTTTTCTCCTTTAAAGAATTAGGGGTATAGGGGTGTGAGGGTGTAGGGGTGTAGGGGTGTAGGGTATTATTTCAATTTTTAACCTACTGTTAACTCTTCTCCCCACACCCACCTCACCTTACCCCCTACACCCTAATACAAAAAACCCGGTCAAGCCGGGTCTCGGATAGGACATTATGCAGGTTCTAGAGCTTGATATTCCTTAGCCGCCTAGACTCCGCCAATCAACTGATACATCTTGAATCATGATTGACTTATTGTAGAGTTGCAGAATAATCAGCAGAAATACAAAAAATAGCCCCATAAAAACAGCCATAAGGGGGGTGGTACCCCAACCAGGAGCCACTTTACCGTACTCAGAGTTTAAAGGTCTGAGGATATCTCCCAACCGCGTCCTTTGTGCCATAGTTCACCTAAGATGAGTTACCAAAGCAATTTTTAATCTTCTGTAATATTCTATAGGAATAGAACACATAATCTATACTTCTTATGGAACCCGCAATAGTTCTTAGCATTTCCGTGGCTGCGATCGTGATTGTAATCACCGCTCTGTCCATTTATACGTCGTTTGGTCCTCCTAGCAAAGAATTAAGCGACCCCTTTGAAGACCACGAGGATTAAACCTCACTGGACTTGTAGTTGCGCCTAGCGCAGCTACAAACCTTAACACAGCTTTAAAAATTTTCATTTTACCAGCCTTAAGTATCAACTTTTGTTACTCAAATGAGAATCCGATTGTGAGGTATAGGGTTAGTGACAAGTCTCCAAGCATCTCTTGTGGTACGGGCGTCCCGCCCGTCAGAAGCTCGTCAAACTCAGTCCCGCCCGTCAGAAGCTCGTCAAACTCGGAAAGTAACCGAGGACGCCAAGAACATGACGTTTTTGAGCAATGTGTTCGCATATATGAACAAGCATTGATGTACGATGATTAGTCACTCAACCGATTAAGCCCTAAATTAAAATTTGGGCTAAAAGCTCAAACCCGTTAAAACGGGTTAAAAGCTATGTTGAGTCAGATAAATTTGACTTTAGCTAAAAGCTGCGAAATTTATTTCAATCGGGTAACAATGTATCTAGAATCTCTACGGTCCTTTGGAGTACAGGCACTAAGAATCAAATTATAATTGAAGCTACTATTAGAGTGGAAAAAAGCCGATCAGCAGCGCGTAAAAGAAACACGGTAACAAGTTGAGGTAGCGATGAAAACAGTTGACAAAACCCAATTAAAAGATAATTTACTAGAATTTCTGCGACTTGTAGAGTTAGAAGGTGAAGAAATTTTAGTCACTGATGGAAGTAAACCTGTTGTAAGAATTTC
The DNA here is from genome assembly GCA_035967975.1 of Scytonema sp. PMC 1070.18. Classification (GTDB taxonomy): domain Bacteria; phylum Cyanobacteriota; class Cyanobacteriia; order Cyanobacteriales; family Nostocaceae; genus Scytonema. The sequence goes on along the minus strand of JAWQFQ010000111.1, from coordinate 5,899 downwards.
TCAGTATGAACATACTCTTTCTACAGAAGAGTGTTTTAAGAATATGCGAGATAAAGTCAAATATTTTGAAGATTTAACTACCCCAACTATTGAAGAATGGCAGGAAATATAAAAATTAGCGCGAATTCTAATTTAAGGCAAATCCTTGATTTTTTTCTTTTTGCTCTGCTCTAAGTTTCCGCATACGAATTGCAGCAGGTGAGGGATTAAGATGTTGCGCTTTGACTTGCTGGTGATTCCATTCCAACCAGTCAGCTACATACTTGCTCACAAATTCTTTATTATGTAGATAATAGAGAATTGTAGCATATACCTGCTCTAGAGTGAGAGATGGATAAGTTTGAGCAATCTCTTCTGGAGTACGGGCACGATGAATGAAATCATAAAGGATAGTTTCAATGCCTACTCTAGTACCTTTCAGACGAATATCGTTAGGCGTAAGGAAATCAAAATAGTCTTCTAGTTGCATAGTCATTGGATAAAAAGATGAGGATAAAAACACTATCACTTTAGCATTGGCAGTTTGGTTATAATTCAATACGGTTGGTGTTAAAGGTTGCGAGGGGCGCTCCAAACCCAGTATCTCTTGGAACCATTCCCATTTTTCAAAATCTGCTTGTTTATGAAGTTGGAAAGCAATCCGATTTGACTGCTGGGTGCTTAAACATAAAATCGGCAAATCTTGAATAGGTGTTTGGTAAAGTTTAACGAGTCCTTGGTCTATCCACTGTTCCAAACGTTTTTGTAACACCTGTAGATATGTTCTTTCATTTTCAGAACTAACAGCATGAGCTTCTGGTAACTGATGCACAATCAATTCCAGTGGAACCTCACTCCGTTGCATAGAATAAACGGCATCTTTTAAGAATTGTAACCAAGAAAGCGGCGAACCGTTATTCAAACCGTATGTATCTAGCAAACTCGGTAAATAGATAACACTATCACTCCCAGCCATACGTCCCAGCGCAGGTAAATGAGCCGCCATTTGAGATAATTGAACGCGGCTAGCATCAGGAGCAAAGCTTTGCAGTTCTGGGTCAGGGCGAAGATTTTCTACGAGAGGTTTCAGAAAATTTGCTACTATATGACGGTTTAAATCAGAGTGAAAAGGTTGATTTGAGTAAGTTCTCAGACAGTCGTAACAACTCGTATCACAGCTACAAGATGTCACGATGTGATGAGCAACTTCTAACACCTGTTGAAAACTATCAGCAATTCGTCTGCTATATCCTGCGCCTCCTGGAACATTATCATAGATAATAATTTCTGCAAGTCCATCTGCAACAGGTCTAAATAATCCATCCAATTCCTGACGGGGAACATCAATGACTTGGGCTCCCGCTGCTAATAAAGCGTAGGTGAGAGAACGCCAAAAGTCTAAACCATTGATGGCTCGATTGGAATTCTCTGAAACAGAGGAAACGGTGAGATCATCTCCAAAGTGGACAACTTTATCAAACAGTGGATTGGGTTTAGTCTGTCGGTCGAACTGAATTTTGAGTAAATCGCTGCGAAATTCATGACCTAGATGAATCAGTTCATAGGTTCCTTTACATTGTTTACCAGTAATTGGGTGATTGTGAGTCGGCTGTTTTGTTGCTGGAGGTTTTGCTGTAGATTTTCTGCTTTTTGGCTTATTGTTATTTGTTTGAACTTCTGGCTTGATCTGCTCGCTTAAATCGCATCCACAAGTTTTACAAATTGCAAAGCCCTGCTTATTAAAACCTTTACCATGACCTACTAATCCTTGGTTAGCAAGAAAGAACCTTCCACCTTGACTGACGGTGAGGTCATAAACACCTGAATGACCGAGAGCAAGACGGCGATCGCGTTCCAGCCTATGTTTTCCTGTGGAGGATTTATACTCATCGCTTTCACCTGTCAATAACCTGACAACATCTATCGGAAAACCATAAATTGGTAAAATGCTTGCTTTCACTAATTCATCATGCAATCGACGTTTGGCAATTTTATCTAGTTCCTCTTCAATCCCATCACGACGCTTTTCAAGAACCTTACGTTTTTTGCGATCGGTTTCTGCGTGGATGTCTTGTTGAAGAGTTTTGAGAAGTGATGTCAGTCCATTCCAATCATCCAGTTGCTCGGACTCAAAAACTGATATGGCTTCCAATAACTGAGCCAAAACATTTTGAACTGTACCTGAACTTTTCAGTCGCTTCATCCAAGTTTGCGTGACCGAACGAGCACCATCTCCCGATAACCACTCGCGAAGTTGACAAAGCAGTGAATTGGCTGGTGGACTAAAATTTTCATTAGCAGTCGTGTAGTTTTCTGGTAAAGAGAAGAATTTAGTGATTTTGACCTCCTCTGCACCTACCCCACGTGTTCTGAGAAATTCAGCTAGTAACTCAGCACGAATATGACGCTGCTGAATTTGGAAATTGTCACTATCTAGTTTGGGAATTTGATTGCTACCAGCAATGAGTTTTTCAGGTTGCTCAAAGTAAAATCGGTCATGGGGACGGCGCTGACCGTACATTAAAGTTATAGCAACACCATCTGTGCGTCGTCCAGCACGCCCCACACGTTGCTGGTAGTTACTGACATGAGGTGGAAAATTACGTAGAACGACAGCTTGTAATTCACCAATATCTACACCCATTTCCAAGGTGGTAGAACAACTGAGCATATTAATTTGACCGCGACGAAAACGGTTTTCCCGTCTTTCTAATTCTCCTACTCCTAACTGGGCTGTATGTTCTTGCGATCGCAATGGCAAAGGTAACCGATTTTTGATAAGATACTGGTAATAATGCGCGTTGACTGCTTGTGTGATTTTCTCTGGAGTGTAAGGTTGAAGCGTACCTTTACATTTATAAGCTGAACATCCAAAGACATTGACAGTTTGTTGTGTTTTTTCTATTTGCGATAAACCAGGGACATGATAAATGTGCTGACAGCGATCGCATTTTCAACCACAGGTGCATCATTAACAGGGTTGGCTGTAATAGTAAAGGTAGTATCAATCGATTGGTTGTTAGATGTACCTAGAATTGTAATTTCGGCTGTTCCTGCTTGATTTTCCTGATAATTAAGAATTAATTGATTATCAACAATGGTGGCTGTGACTAAGCTTTCATTAGTATTAGTAACTACTGATTTACTAATTGCGCTATCATCATTATCTACATCAGTGAAGACGTTGCTTAAGTCAATGGTAGTATCTTCTGCATCTTCGTCAACGGTGACATCACTAATCGCTTCTTTAACTTCGGGAGGAATATCAACAGTTTCATCATCAATGGTTATTACTGCTTGTGCTGCGATGTGTGTGTTTTTTTTATTACCAGCGTTGTCAACCGCTACGGAATAAAATTCGTAGGTGTTACCAATTTCACCTGTATAAGTTGCTTCTGTGAGGGTGGTATTTTCTAGCCAAGGTACCGTAAAGTTGTTGCAGTAATTCTAATTGACCGATAGCAGCCAAATTACTAATAGGTGATGTATCACTAACTACAATCATCGCCAATTATTTGCTTCCAGACTTTTTACATCCTCTCTAAGTTCGGTAATGTCGTAATGGAGAGGAATTTGGCGACTTGCAAGTAAGCGTTGAAATTGGAGTTGATTCATTTTCGTAAAACGACTTGCTTGACCTAAAGTAAATTTTTCTTTTTGAAAGAGCATAACTGCAATTTCAGTCAATAACTCAGACTCAGACATTTGGGTTGTTTGCAATACTTCATCTGGAATGATGATACTCATAGCTTTCGGGATGGGATTAATTGAGAATTCTAAATACTATGATAGGGGATTAGGATAGCAATACTACAATGGTTTCTCGTTGTGAATTTATTTCACCACTTTGAGTTAAAGCCAGATTTATCTGAACTAAATATGGCTTTTAACCCGTTCGTTACAACGGGTTAAAGCTTTCAACCCAAATTTTAATTCAGGGTAAATGTGTTTAATGAGACGGCGTTGCATAAAATAGGGATGAATTATTGAACCGCAAAGACGCGAAGTGCGCGAAGAGGGAAGAGATTAGATTTTTTTGTTTACAAGAATTCAAAAACATCCCGCAATTATGCAACGCCAATGAGACCTGATATAAAATCTTCCTCTTGTAGTTGCGATGCATGCGCTAAAGCGCAACTACGAACCTAAGGGTTTTTCACCTGGAAGCTGGCAATTTTCCAAGGCTGAATTGTAAAGTTTTGTTGACCTGAGGATAAATCGGGTGTGGGTAAAGGACGTTCTAATAAGTCTACTGGTTCACCCAGAGCCAAACCCAAATCACTTTGCAAGTGTAACTCTCTTGGTTCTCCATGACATTCGTAACATCGAAGAATCCAGTGTTGTTGATCGCCCTCGGCTTGCTTGAACGCCATCAAGATTAAGTTTTCAGCCGATAAGGTGAGTAATCGACCAACAGGCGCTAAAGACCCGTTACTCTCCTCTGGTTGAGAAGACAGTAACATCACTTGCATCGGGAGATTTAATTCGTACCCGCGTCGTACTGTATGGGCGGCTTCCCAACTACCACTGTGGGGATAGAGAGCGTAGGTAAATTCATGATATCCTAGGTCTGCTTCTGGATCGGGCCAACTGGGGCTACGTAGCAGAGTTAAACGCAGCTGATTGGGTTGACTATCGTAACCGTATTTACAATCATTGAGTAAACTAACACCATATTGGGGTGTAGGGGAAGAGGTTAAATCTGTCCAGCGTAGTGCGGGGACTTCCCATTTTGCTTTTTCGGCTGGGGTTTCAGGTTTGGTGGGACGGCGAATGGCTCCACAGGGAATTTCATAGGTGGCAAAGTCTGCTTCAATATTAAGAGGAAAAGCGGCTTTCACTAAAACATGGCGTTCTTGCCAATTGACAGTTGTGGCGATTTTGAGGACAGCAGACTCTTTTTCTAACATATAATCTTGGGAAAAGGTTGATTGACCAATTCTTCGCACGACCCGAATTCGCGATCGCAATGTTCCTCGTTCTAAATGATGAATACTCAAAAGTTCGGCTGGTGGTAAAGGATGCTGAGCATAATTAGGGTCTATGTTCCACGCATCCCAATATTGTCCTTCGTCCCGAAAAGCTTGTAGTTGATTTCCCGGTGCGCTCAGAACTTCACGGTGCAAAATTTTATCAAAAACACTTGACAAATCGCCTGTTTTTTGGCTAACTTCTACTCGTAGAAACTCGTTTTCCAAAACAAACTCTTGAATCTGTTCGTGGGACTGCAAAGAGGGTTTGTACGGACACAACCAAAAGACACGATAACCACAAGCAGGAATATCATTGGCAAAAAATGAGACTGACTGAACGAACGTTTCACCATTCGCGTTGCGTCTAGATTCAATAAAACGGGCTTGGGACTGTATCTCCTGTCCATCTAAGTTACAAATCAACCAGTCAAAACTTTGCTCGTCGTCAACTTTTGAAAATGGGATTTCCACAACTTCCGATCGCACCCAATTCAGCGGATTAAAGACAACAATCGGTTGTGCTTCAGGATAGGGAGGTGTCGGTAAGTCAATCGAAGATGCGATCGCACTCAAAGACTGCTGTAGTATCTCATGACCAACCTTCTCAACCTCCTGCCAAATTGGTAACGCATCCACATAAACTTGAGTAATAGAAGAACCAGGCAAAATATCGTGGAACTGATGAAATAAAACCTTCTTCCACGCTGCTTCCAATTCTGCCTTAGGATACATCACCCCACAACCAATTGTTGCCAAAGCCGCAAAAAGTTCAGCTTGATACAACAACCCCTCACAATAACGATTCCATCGTTTTTGGTCAGCATGAGTTGTGTAGCAACCGCGATGAAATTCCAGATAAAGTTCGTCTTCCCAGATAGGGAACTGAGGAGTAGGGGAGGGGGAGAGGGGGGGATTGATCGGGGGCCTCCCTTTGGGGGAAAAAATCT
>JAWQFQ010000110.1:0-28858 GCA_035967975.1 Scytonema sp. PMC 1070.18 | reverse complement strand
GTGTAGGGGTGTGGGGGTGTGGGGGAATTAAGATTGTGGGTGGCGATCGTTTCCGTCTTCAGCGTTTGCGCTAGTTAAAACAGGAGACTTGGAATTATTGTGATAAATTTCTCTGTCGTAAATAGGAGTATCTAACTCCGGCTTGCTGAGTGGTAACATATTTGACCGACTGCGACGACCAGACCAGAAAGCACCAGCAGCAAAAGCCACAGTAGCCAGTGCTACACCTCCCCCCAATCCAACCCACAAGGGAAGTGAGGCGTAGGGGCGCAAGGTATCGCGCTCTTGTAGTGGTGAAGAGTTATTTGCATCTCCCTTACTCCCGTGTTCCTCTGCGTGTCCATCACTTCGCAAAGACTGAGCATAAAGTTGAGGTACCCGTTGGGTGACAATCATATCCCCCTCAAACAAGCCAGTTTTAACTTCTAGCATTTCCCCAAAGGTTTGACCTAAGGTCACTTCCACAGGTTGGTAAGCATTACCATTTTGCAGATAAACTTGTTTCTTGCCATTTGCCTCCACCACAGCTGCACTGGGAATGGCTAAGATAGGTGATGATGTTTGGTCAGTTAAAACTTCTAATTCCGCAAACATTCCTGGCTTGAGAACTTCGCCCGGATTGTCTATTTCTGCCTTCACAGGTACGACTCGCGTATCACCTGCTACCACAGATTCAATGACAGCAATCTGTCCGGTAAATGTACGGTTAGGCATAAAAGCCACTTTGACCCTTACTCTTTGACCCGTCCTGACCTTGCCTAAATCTTTTTCATAGATATTTGCCGTTGCAAAAACCCGACTGTCATTGACGATAGTCATCAGCTTACTACCTGCATCTTCAAAGGATTGACCAAGGGTAACTTCCCGGTCAGCAACTTGACCAGAAATGGGAGATGTTACTGTCACTAACCCCTTACTATTACCACTATTTCCCAATTGTTGCAGTCTAGTAGTATAAGCAGAATTACTAAGTTGAATGCGTCGTTTTGCTACATCTACAGCCGCTTGCGATCGCTGCAATTGATTTTCCGCCTCAATAACATCCCGACGGCTTTGAGCTTTAACGAGTTCTGCTTTTGCTTGTGCAAGCTGAGTTTGGGATTCCAAAGCATCGCGACGTGGTAAAGCACCAGTATCTGCTAATTCCTTATCTTTATCATACTTCTGGTGAGCGAAATCTACGCGACTCTGCGCCCCAGTAATTTCCGCAGTGGCTATACGCTGATATTTCTCATAGTTTTGTTGAGCCAGCTTTAAGTCAGCTAGTGCTTGTTGCAAGTCAGCTTGACCTTCAGCAAGTTTTTCCTCAGATTCAACACGCAATGTTACCAAATCTGGACTAGTGACAACAGCAACAGGTTGACCTTTTGTCACTGATGCACCCGGTTCCACCAACAATTCAATGACTTTCGCCCCAGAAATTGGTGTCGTCACTTCCACCTTTTGACTTGGTAAAGTTTCAATTTGTCCTGTGGCTTTAATCCCCACAGCAAGCCGTTGGCTTTTGACTGGCTCAACTTTTATTCCCAACCGTTTAGCAGTTTGAGCATCTACTTGAACAGCACTAGCACCACCAGTTGCTTCACCTCCCACCTTAAACTCATTTCCGTGTCCCGCATGGGCTAATACAACGGCGGGACTACTGAGTAATAAAAGCGAAAGGAGGGTTCTGGAAATATAACGAATGGTTATAGATGACTTGGAATAGGAATGAGACATGGTGCTTCAATAGTGTTTGAGTACCGAGGAAAGGAAACGAGAAGTACACCGTTGTATTTTTTAGGTTGAGAATGCACTTATCTCCAAGTCTTGCATTAAGAAATGAAATGGAGATGAAATAGCACTAAATAAGTCGGCGTGAATAAACAGAGTTAGTAGTTAGTGGTTAGTAGTTAGTAGACTTGATAGCACCTTAATACTTGTTTACATAGTTATGTTTATCTGCACTCACCTACTTCTTGCTCTGTTGCTTCTTCTTACTTTTTGTACCAAACTTGTTTCCATTGCTTCATTTGGTCGATCTCTTTTTGCTGGGATGCTATAATCTCGTTTGCCAATTGTTTAATTTCAGGACGCTGAGACTTAGTTAAAGCATCCTTAGCCATTACCACAGCACCTTCGTGATGAACAATCATGGCATCCATGAAGCGTAAGTCGAACTCAGTATCAGCAGCGCCCAAATCCTCAACCATAGCCATGCTTTTCTGTTGTTCTTTTGACATCGGTACCATAGGTTGCCCTTCACCACCGTAGGCAACAGGTTCTACACTGGCTTTAGGATACCAAGCTTGTCTCCACTTACTCAATAACTCGTTTTCTTCTCGATTTTGAGCAACAATAATGTTACGTGCTAAGGTTTTAATCTCATTACGTTGAGATTTTTGCTCGGCTTCTTTTGACATTGCGATCGCCCCTCGATGATGCAGCCTCATCCCATCAATAAATCGTAAATCATAGTATTCATCAGCTGACCCTAAATCCATACTGTGATTCATGTCACTACCATGAGTCATACCACCGTGGTTCATTTGTTGCTTGTCACTAGCATCAGTTGCAGTGGTTGAGGCTTGGGTTGCGTTTTGGTTTGTGTCAGTAGAACAGGATGTTAGTACACCTCCTGTGAAAGAAGCAATTGTTAGAAAAGTCAACGCGAAAATACTGTTTTTCCACGAAATACGTTGCATAGAAGTTACAAGCACCTAAGAATGAGTAAAGAATTTCTGTTTGCTATTCTAAAATCTCCAGTTAACTGGAGTGTCAAGCACCTTGGAGGAACTGACTGTACGTGCAGCAAAGCCGCACCTGCCTTTTAGTATTTCAAAGCAAAATGAAATAAGGATGAAATTTTTCTGTCCATTAGAAATAGTTTGTTTTATTTCTTTAGTGAGATGTGTGATAACTCTTCATTTTTTAAAGTCAAACCAATAGAGAAAGTAGCAAAAAAACTAATTATCAGTTTGTCGATGGTTTTAGTTACTGCTTTTTCTCAATGTCAGGTTTTGATGCGAGTGTGAAACCTCAAGAACTAGTAAAAGAAGTCAAAAAATAAACAAACAATACAAGAGTTTTGGCAGGAATTTTTCCTGCAATAGCAGTTTAGTTTTGTTAAGAAAAGTGGCAGTTTATGAGTGATAATACAGAAACGATAGAAGGGTATGTTGTTGATATAGCTTGCATCCGTAAGTACCCACAAAACGAGTTACTTGAACGGGCGCAAACCCATAGCCGTAACTGTGGTTTATCAGGGCATTGTATCGAGAGTGGCTATGGCTTGGTAAATGACGAGGGTTATCTGAAACTGCTTGATTCTAAAGCTACATTATCTGTACTAGATGCAATTCGGAAAAGACAGCCGTAGCTTTAGGAATAAACCGAGTCTAGAACCTAACTCTAAGGCAAGTATGTTGGGTGAAAGCCAAAAAAAATGGTTGCTCAATGGTATCAATACTTCAAAAGCTTCTTGGAGGGTATGGGGTAATCAGACCTTCCTAGCCACAGCATTGGCAAATGAGATAATCGGAGAAATTGACGATTGGCATGGGTTTAAGGCGGAACGCTATGAGATATTAAAGTCAATCAAGGATAATGAGACCTCGAAAAATGGAACAAATCGCAATAGTCGTTTTGTGGTTTTTACGGGAGATATGCACACCTCTCTAGTCGCCTATTTAAAAACTGAAACTGAATCATTGCAGAGTGATTTGGTATCTGGAATTTTGAATAAACTTCAGCCTGGGGTTTCGGATTTAAAATCAGGCACCTCAGACCTAGCGTCAGGGGCTTCTAACTTACTGTCAGGAGATTTAAAAGGAGCGGTGACAAACGCGGGTGAAGGAGTGTTCAATTTAGGTAAAGGAGCATTAAATTTAGGTCTAGGAGGGTTGAAGGCAGGAGGAGAGGCACTATCAGGGATAGGATCGGGAATTAGAAATCCCAAAGAAACAGCACAGAATATTGTAGGGACAGTGGCAAATAGTTTTAATTATGACTATAGCAAATTAGTTGGTGTAGAATTCATGACTCCCTCAGTCACTTCCCCAGGAATCTCAGAAGGTATTCTCAAAAAATTGGAAAGCAGTCTACCTGTTGATATTCTTGGAATTCTGGAAAAATTATCTCTTTCCACAGACAATAGTGTGCATGAGCAACATAGTTGGCAGCATAAGTTTGTCACAGGCAGTTTGATTAAGAGTTTAAGCCCACACATTGAACATTATGATTCACGAGTCAATGGATATGCAATTGCTGAATTTACTCCTGAAGAATTAACTTGGAAAGTCTACAGGGTTGACAGGACAGATCACGATAAGCTTGAAGGACGTAATGTATCTACAAAACGTGCAAAAAAAGAGCTTGTTCAATCAGTGAAGTACAACCCAAATGGTATTAAACTAACAGACTCTCTTGGGTAAAACAACTATTTCCTCATTAATAAGGCAATAGAAAACAGCCATTTACAATTGTAGCTTTTGATAAAAAAGGTGAAGTCGAAGTTTTCAAGGAGTATCAAAATTACTAAGTTTGATATAGGGAGTGAGGAGTCAGAAATTTAGAATCATTACAACTGATGAATTATGAAAAAGATAAATCGCCGTCAGTTTATCACCCGCACTGCTGCTGGCGCTGTAAGTACTGTGGCTGCTAGTTGGATATGGGAAAGAGTTAATTCTTCTCAATTATCAACAAAACCAGCAATTAACTTACCTAAGTTGCATAAAAGTACTGATGGTTTATTAGAACTGTTAATCATTTTCAAGTTATTAGTCGCAATGGCAAGCCTGAACCCTACCCCGCTTGGAAAGATACAGTTTTAGTACCCAGAGGTGAAACAGTTCGCATTCGTGTTCCTTTCCGCGATTTTGCGGGTACAACTGTTTATCATTGTCATATTCTCGACCATGAAGATTTGGGGATGATGGGGACACTGGCAATTCAAAGGTTATCGAGTTACAGTCCTATCGTGGAATCAGAACCATAATGGATGCTGTCTAGTTTGACTTTTGGATAATAAGTCAACAGATAGCATTTATTTTTTTGTTCTACCCCCTTGACTCTCCAGTTAACTAGAGAATTCATAATAAAATCAGCGATGAGAAAGAGGATTTAAACCATGGCGCTTCAACTTACAGTTCCCAATATGGCTTGTTCTGCTTGTGGCGAAACCATTACCAAAGCCATTCAAGCCGTCGATCCCACAGCTACAGTGCAAGCCGATCCAAAAACTAAGCTAGTCAGCGTTGACACCCAAGCGTCTGAAGTAAAAGTTCGGGAAGCGATTACCGAAGCTGGGTACTCAATCGCATAATGCAAGTGTTAACGGTTGACTGTTGACAGTTAACTCAAAGGAGGAATTTTATGGAAAATGCCACGTTTAAACTACGGGGGATGAGTTGCGCCTCATGTGCAAAGAATATTGAGGAGGCAATTCGTTCTGTTCCTGGCGTTGATGAATGCCTTGTCAATTTTGGGGCAGAGCAAGCAACAGTAAAATATAACCCTAGGAAAACTGATTTACAAACGATCCAAGATGCAGTAGATGCGGCTGGCTACTCTGCATCTGCCCTTGAGGAACAAAACCTGATGAGGGGAGAAGATGATACACAGAGACGAGAGCGATCGCGCCAAACCCGCAAACTCACTCGCAAAGTCGTTGTTGCAGGAATTCTCAGCGCCTTACTTGTCATTGGCTCACTTCCTGCAATGACGGGGTTGAACCTCCCGTTCATTCCCATGTGGCTACACAATTCTTGGGTGCAGCTTGTGTTAACCGCTCCAGTGCAGTTTTGGTGTGGCGCATCTTTTTATAGGAATGGGTGGAAAGCATTTAAGCGCCATACCGCCACAATGGATACCTTGGTTGCATTAGGTACTAGTACTGCCTATATTTATTCCCTTTTTCCAACTCTTTTTCCAGGCTTCTTCATTGCTCAAGGGTTAAGACCTGATGTATACTATGAAGCTGCAGCAGTTATTATTACACTGATTTTGCTGGGCAGGCTCTTAGAAAATCGCGCCAAGGGTCAGACCTCTGAGGCGATTCGGAAGCTGATTGGTTTGCAAGCAAGAACAGCCCGATTGATTCGTAATGGTCGGGAAGTGGATGTTCCCATTGAAGAAGTACAGATTGATGATGTGGTGTTGGTACGTCCGGGTGAGAAAATACCTGTAGATGGGGAAGTTATTGATGGAGCGTCTAATGTTGATGAATCAATGGTGACGGGGGAAAGTGTACCTGTTAAGAAGCAGCCCGGAGATGAAGTGATTGGGGCGACCATCAACAAGACAGGGAGTTTTAAGTTTCGAGCAACACGGGTTGGGAAAGATACTGTTTTGGCGCAAATTGTCCAACTCGTACAACAAGCACAAGGTTCTAAAGCACCAATTCAGCGATTAGCAGACCAAGTGACAGGATGGTTTGTACCCGGTGTGATTGCGATCGCCCTCCTCACTTTCATCATCTGGTTTAACATCATGGGTAACCTAACTCTTGCTCTGATTACAACAGTTGGAGTCCTCATCATCGCCTGTCCTTGTGCGCTTGGCTTAGCAACACCTACATCTGTCATGGTAGGTACGGGTAAAGGAGCAGAGAACGGTATCCTGATTAAAGGTGCAGAAAGTTTAGAACTAGCTCACAAAATCCAAACCATAGTGCTGGACAAAACTGGGACTATTACCCAAGGTAAACCAACGGTGACAGATTTTGTCACAGTGAGTGGAACAGCAAATAGCAATGAACTCAAGCTGTTAAAATTAACCGCATCAGTAGAACGCAACTCCGAACACCCCCTCGCAGAGGCAGTTGTGAACTATGCTTCCTCTCAACAGGTAGAATTAACAGAGGCAAGAGAGTTTGAAGCAGTGACAGGTAGTGGCGTGCAAGGTCTTGTATCTGACCGCCTCGTACAAATCGGAACGCAGAGATGGATGGAAGAATTAGGCATTAACACAGACGCTTTGCAAGACCACAAAAACCGCTTAGAGTATCTTGGCAAAACTGCGGTCTGGATTGCAGTCGATGGAGAAATTCAAGGCTTGATGGGCATTTCTGATGCTCTTAAACCAACTTCTGTACAAGCTGTCAAAGCTTTGCAAAAACTAGGTTTGGAAGTGGTCATGCTGACTGGAGATAATCGCCGTACAGCAGAAACCATTGCCCGTGAGGTTGGTATTGAGCGTGTCTTTGCTGAAGTCCGACCAGACCAAAAAGCATCAGTGATTCAGTCTTTACAAACTGAGGGAGCCAGGAAAAAAACAACTCACCGCTCCATTGTTGCTATGGTGGGTGATGGTATCAATGATGCACCCGCCCTTGCTCAAGCTGATGTTGGTATAGCAATTGGAACTGGGACAGATGTAGCGATCGCAGCTAGTGATATCACTCTCATTTCTGGTGACTTGCAAGGTATTGTGACTGCGATTCAGCTTTCCCGTGCAACAATTCGTAACATTCGTCAAAACCTCTTCTTTGCTTTCATTTACAACGTCGCTGGAATTCCAATTGCTGCTGGTATTCTTTTCCCCATTTTCGGTTGGTTACTCAACCCGATTATCGCAGGTGCAGCAATGGCATTTAGTTCAGTATCTGTTGTCACAAATGCTTTACGTTTACGTAATTTTCGACCCAAAGCAATTGCATAAGGACACATTAAGTTATGTTTTTTCAAAAAGTTGCGATTAGTAGCCTTGCTAGTCTAGGAATCATATTAGGAATTAATTCAAATGAAGCACTTGCCCAAATAAATCATGAAATACCATCTGAGAATTCTCAAACAACTCAATTCCGCCAGATTGAACAGCCAATTTGGATCAAAGGAGCAGTAACAGCAGGTGGTTTAGCCCTGATTGGATTAGAGTTGTGGTGGTTTCTCTTGAGTAAGCCAAAATCCCAAAAAGCAGAAGCACAACAAGGCATTCAGGAAATTACCGTCACCGTGGATGGTGGGTATGAACCTAGTTATATTATTGTGAATGCGGGTCAACAAGTGCGGCTCAACTTCTTGCGGCGCGACCCTAGCAGTTGCCTTGAGGAAGTAAAGCTACCTGATTTTCATATTGTCAAAAACCTGCCACTTAACCAAATTACACCTATTGATTTTAAACCAAATGAACCAGGAATTTATACCTTTACCTGCGGGATGAATATGTTTCGGGGAACTATTGAAGTTCAAGGTACTGAAGCTACTCCACAAAAAATCTCAACTTCAACTATTGGCGCAAAAAAATCAACAGTTCGGCACCTTTGATACAGCTAATACCAGAATCTACGTTGAAAAAAACTGGTTGGCTGTGGTTTGGCAAGGGCTACAAAGACAGGGGTAAGGCGATCGCAAAACAACTACCTACCCCTAGCTCACTGGTTAAGCTAACATATCCCCGGTGCAGTTCGACGATGCGTTTCACCAGAGCTAATCCTAACCCCGTACCCTGGTACTGACGATTTAAGCCACTATCAATTTGAATGAAAGGCTCAAATACTCTCTGGAAATTTTCGGGGGCGATACCAATCCCTGTATCCCTAACAGCAATTTGCAGGCGATTGCGCTCCTCACTCACATTTAAAATCCTAGCTTCTAGGGTAATCCGTCCCCCTGGGGGTGTGAATTTCACAGCATTATTGAGTAGATTAATTAGCACTTGGCGGATACGTCGTTCGTCTATATATAAATTGGGCAAATCAATAGGTAGTTTACTTTCTACATGAATGGATTTTTTCGCCGCTTGGGGTTTGATAAATTCAAGACTTTGTTGGCACAGGGGTATAATTGCGGTATTGGTACAATATAGTTCAATCTGTCCCGATGCAATTTTGGACAAATCAAGAATGTCGTTAATCAGTTCTAACAAATGAAAGCCGCTACGCTCAATAGTTTGTAAAGCTTTGATTTGTTCTTCGTTAACTGACCCAAAGACTTCATCTTGCAATCCTTCAGTCATACCAAGAATGGCATTGAGAGGGGTACGCAGTTCGTGGCTCATCGTGGTGAGAAATTCGTCCTTGAGGCGGATGCTGTGGATTAATTTCTCGTTAGTTTGTTTCAATTGAGCTTCGGCTTTCTGGCGATCGCGAAAAAGTTGGGCATTTTCTAAGGAAATCGCAGCTTGGGTACAGAGGAAATTGAGAATGAGCAGACGATCGCGGCTAAATACATCACTAGTTAGTTGATTTTCGAGGTAGAGAATTGCGATCGCTTTTCCTTGTTTGAGGAGGGGTAAGCAGAGGAGACTTTGCGGTTGTTGCTCGGTGAGATAATCATCGATAACTGGTAAATCGGTGTCGAGGCGATTTATCACTACCACATCGTGGGTGTTTTTGACGTAATGAATCAACTTTACAGGTAAGTGGGGATGCCCAACTAGGGGTTCCATTACTAGAGTAGTAGTTTCACAGGTAGCAAGAGCTTCAAGTTGCCAGATGTCATTACTATTAGGGAGGACAATAGCACAGCGATCGCCGCCAGAATAATTGAGAATGATTTGGGTAAGTTGATGCAGTAACTCATTGAGTTGAATAGTTCCAGATAGACTTTGAAAGACTTTGAGAATAGTTGCACAGTCCAACACAATGTTTACGCTGGTGCTGGAATAACGGTTCGGCTCGGTAGGAGCCTGGAGCGATTGGATAGGTGAAATCGCTGCTAGGGTTTCAAGTAAATTTAGGGGTTGGGTAGTTTTAAGGATGGGGTGCAATAAATGAGGGTAACGGTTTTCCAAGTCATCAGTTTTGGCTTTTGCGCCCCATTTACTATAGCAATAGTAGGCTTGTTGCATATATCCTGCGGCAACTTTTTCTTTGCCCCAGTCGAGGTAGAATTTGGCAGTCAATTCATTAGCTAAAGCTTCATCTTGAATGAATTTATTTTCTTTGGCAATATAAATAGCGCGATCGTAGGCTTCAATGGCATCGGTTTTGTTACCCAATACCCGACACCGTTCTGCTTCCACAAGTTGCCAACGATGCTGATGATTGGTTGGCGCAAAAGTTCCCCAATGCTGCAATTGGTTTTGATACTGTTGAACTTTTAGTAGGATGGACTGTTGCTCTTCTAAAGATGCAGAGCCATATTGGACTAATTGAATTAGCGCATCAAAGAAGTAGTAGAGAGGAACTAAAAAAAATGCAATCGCTCCATCTAAGTATTGAGCAGTTTGGGCAGAGATTTGGGTTGCTTCTGCATATTTGCCAAAAAGATAATACAGAAAGCATTGGTTAACATGCCACACAAACAACGCAGTTCTTTGATTGGTTGCTTGCAGTTGTGGGATGTCTATTTCCCGGTTAAAGACTGCTCCAGTCAGGTGATAAGGAACCTCTTCTACCTGTCCCAATAAATTCAAAACAGTTTGTTGATAAATTTCATGCTCATGACGAGAAGTCGTGTGTTTGTATTGATGAATTGTCTGATAATAGGCATTTATTGTCTGGGTCAGTTCGGTTAATTCCTGTCCTACATAAAAAGCGTAGCCACAGGATACCACCGCACTTAAGCAAGCAATTTCAATATCGCCAGTTTCTAGCCCACTTCGGTAAGTTTGATCTAAGCCAAGAATAACTTCAGATAGTGGGATTTTCCAATGTTTAATAAAAGCATAAACTATATACCAGTTTCGGGGTTTGAAGGATATCAGTTGAAGTCGGTCTCGCAGGCTTAATGCCAATTCCCCAAATTCATAACCATTCTCGATATCATTAATAAGACCGCATAAAATTATCCCATAATCACCGTAAGCAAATACAGAAACGGGACTATTGCCTGATTTGATGGATAATTCGACTTGTTTGAAAATCAGCAATGCTATTAAATTAGAACCTGACATATAGGCAGCAGATACTAAAACAGTCAGTATTTCCATCGCCGCTAAAAGTTGGGGGTCGCTCATGATGGGCAAATCCAGCAAACTGAGAGGGTGTTTATCTGCCCACAGCGATCGGGTCGTCCCAAAGGCTTGTCCTATATCTTCCTGAGTGGGTTGTTCTGGAAATTCAATCCCTAAGGGACGTAATACCTGTAATCCAATTTGAATTGCCTCTAGAAATTTTCCTTGGGCTTTAGCTCCCATAATACGGGTTTGCTGAACTTTAATGGTGTCCAGCAAGACTTTGCTATGTTGCAACACGGTGTTTGCCCACCGTTCCATTTGCTCAAAATCGGTATTGAGATAGCTTGCTTCAGTAATTTCTTCATGAAGTGCTAGAGTGAGCGCGTAATGGCTCTTCCAGGAAGTTTCTGGCAAAAGCTTTATCCCTGTTGCCAGGTAGTCGATCGCCGCACTATGGGCGATGGCAGTTTTAGCTTTTCGTCCAGCACTTAGATTTAGTTCTGCCAGGTTTTCCCGTTCTTGCGGCTGCATTATCAGGGCAATGCCAACATTCAAATGATTGACTATTTGAAATAGTCGCTCTTGCTGTGTACTAATGGAAGAATTGTGTAGCAGTAGCTGACCTATTTGCAAGTGGGTGGCTTGCTTGCGATCGTTAGCAATCAGCGAATAGGCAGCTTGTTGGACGCGATCGTGTAAAAATTTGTATGTAACAGTATGAGAATTTTCCAATGTATGTGCAAGAGTTTCTTGCCCAATATAAAATTTATAAACATTATTAATTGGTAAAATCAATCCTTCTTGTAATGCTTTCCACAACGCAGCAGCTGTCTCAATTTGTGATTTTTGCGACACAATCGCCAAAGTCTCTAAATCAAAAGAGTTGCCAATACAAGCAGCTAATTGTAACACTTGCTGAGTTGAGCGAGGTAGTTTTTGCAGTTGCAAACTCATAAAAGTCACAACGTCATCTGTAACTGCTTGAGTTGTGACTTGCGTAATATCACATTGCCAACACCCTAACTTCAAATCAAATTCAATTAACCCATCGTGATGCAATGCTTTGAGAAATTGCGTTACAAAGAACGGATTTCCTTGAGTTTTCTGAAACACTAATTCAGAAATAGGGGATGCCACAATTTCTGTACATTTGAGTGTATCAGCAACTAATTTATTTACTTGTACTTTATTAAGTGGTGCTAAAGTCATTATATTAATTGTTGCTTTCGTTTTTCGTATATCACTTAAAGTCAACATTAATGGATGTCCTGGTTGGACTTCATTATCGCGGTACGCACCAATTAATAAAAGATGACCTATATCAGCCATCAATATCTGCATTAACTTCAGTGATGCCGAATCTGCCCATTGCAGATCATCTAAAAATATGACGAGTGGATGTTCCTGATTAGTAAAGACTTTGATAACTTTCTGAAATAATAAATTAAATCTATTTTGTGCTGCCGTTCCTGTTAATTCTATGGCTAGTGGTTGCTTACCAATAATCCTTTCTAATTCGGGGATAACTTCAATAATGACTTGTCCGTTCTCTCCTACAGCTTCTAATATCTTACTCTTCCATGACTGAATATGAGCATCGCTTTCTGTTAATAATTGCCCCATTAAATCGCTGAAAGCTTGCACGAAAGCCGAAAAGGGAATACTACGATTAAATTGGTCAAATTTGCCTTTAATAAAATAACCCCTTTGCTGCACAATCGGTTTATGCACTTCATTGACAACCGCAGTTTTGCCAATCCCGGAAAACCCTGTTACCAACATTATTTCCGTTGTACCTTGAACGACGCGTTCAAAGGCTTCGAGTAGGGTCTTTACTTCACTTTCTCTCCCATAGAGTTTGTCAGGAATGATGAAGCGATCGCACAAGTCCAGCCGTGCAATTGGAAAGCTCTCAATTCTACCTGTTTCCTGAAATTGCACTAGGCATTTTTCTAAATCATGCTTCAGTCCTAATGCACTTTGATAGCGGTCTTCGGCATTTTTCGCCATCAATTTTTTGACGATTTCTGAGATGACAGATGGAATTTGTGGATTAATCTCATGTATTAATGGTGGTGCTTTGGCAATATGACAGTGTATCAATTCCATCACATCTTCTGAATGAAATGGTAATTCTCCTGTCAGTAGCTCATAAAAAGTGACACCTAAAGAATAAAAATCTGTACGGTAGTCAATTAAGCGATTCATTCTTCCTGTTTGTTCGGGAGAAATATATGCTAATGTCCCTTCTAAGACATTGGAACTGATTAAACTTTGGGTTTCTCTTGGTAATAAAGATGCAATACTAAAGTCGATTATTTTAACTTGTTTGGTATCAGGATTAATTAAAATATTACTGGGTTTTATATCTTTATGAATAATTCTCTGATGGGAAAGAACATCTAGGGTCTCACATAGAGATATAGCTATTTGCAAAAATTTTTGTAGAAACGGGATAAATCGGGTTTCCTCATGGGAAAAGTAATGTTTAAGAGAAATTCCTCCAAAGTCTTCCATCACTAAAATATAGCCATTTTGGAACGGTTCTAGGCTATAGGTTTGGATGAACCCAGGAGAATTGAGATTTTTACCAATGGTATATTGGTTGCGGAATTTTAGGAGTTCGCTAAAGCTGGGATAAGGATTTTTCAGCAGTTTAATTACCACTGGCAATGAGTCAAATCCTCGATATCCGCGATAAACGACGGTTCTGTAACCTTCATAAAGGATGTCACTGACTTGATATCCAGGAAGACTTACTTGAGTGTTAATCATAACTGGGAGAATCCTGAGGGCAGATATACTTAGTATAGCTCAAGACAAAAATATCATCTCTCACTTAGAGAAAAATTTTTATAATGCCTTACGTCTACGGAATTTTCGACCCAAAGTAATTGTATAAGGATTGAGTTATGTTAAGGAAGCCAAGAGTTGCAGCAACTGATACCCATTGTATCAGCTTACTGGAACGCGATGGGACTATCACTTCCAAAGCAGGAACAATTGATAGAAGGATTTGACCAAAGCGTATATCCCCTATCTGAAACCAGCATTCTAAGTTTATTAGAGCAAGTCGGTTTGCAAAAAATAATACGTTTTTATACGGGGCTGTGGGTTAGTGGTTGGTTAGCGTTCAAGGGATAATTATAACTGAGTGAAATTGGATTTTCCCGAATATTATCTTAACTAACAAATCACAACTTTCCTTTCACTATTATCCGCGATCGCGTTCTGACTATGTAAGCTATTTTCTTCTATATATGTTGGGAAGCTTTTTGGTGTTGTCGATGCTAGTCTTTCCCGACTCTATTTTTGTCTAACAGTTCCAGCTTTACCGCTTGTTTACGTATTTGGTTTGTATATTTGACTGTTTTCCTCTAGATATATAAGTCATTTTATGTAACAACTTAAATTTAACCAATAAGGTTTTCTAGCATGACTGACAAATATAACTGGTAATTTTTACTTATACAAGTACATATTGCTACTGATACTGCGTATATCAGCGGTAAGTGTTGAGCGGTTATATTTGCAATTGATAACATAAGAAATAACTCCTGTACTGCATACTTTTAATATAAGTGATAAATATCAGTGATGTCAATAGATAATTGATAAATATCAGTGATATTTTGAAAGTTTTTTTTAGAAGCAGGTGCGTATCTGCAAGGGAGCGATCGCAGCACGTATCTTGGCTTTGTAAAAAATGATTTTTAATTACGAATTACAAATTCAGTAGGCGTTAACCCAATACTACTCGGTGAAGGGAGTTCCAAAGAAAAAAGTCTTAAAACATTTCTTGTGGTACGGGTGTCCTCGCCCGTGAACGAACACAACCGTCCTCACCCGTGAACGAACACAGCTGTCCCAATACTGCTCGGATAAGCGGAAATTAGAAACCCGGTAACTCATGCGAAACCGGGTTTCTGGGACTTTAAGTATCACTAACCGAGCAGTCTTGACAGCTGTCCTCACCCGTAAATGAACACAACCGTCCTCGCCCGTGAACGAACACAGCTGTCCTCGCCCGTGAATGAGCGCAGGCGGGCGAGACTCCCGTACCACGAATTCATTTCTTGGAAGTCCCTAAGCGCAAATTAGAAACCCGGTAACTTCTGCGAAACCAGGTTTGGTGGTACCTCAACTACCCTTAATCGATAAGTATTAGGTGTTAACCTTCCCGACCAGGCGCATCCCAAATGGCAGTGCGTGTCGTTCCCTTCTCCGTCAGGAGAATAGAAGGGTATTAAGAATTATTTGGACTCTGGTTAAGTATTGTTATCACTGATTCTATAACAGTATCCATCGTCTTACGATGATGTTGACCATTCCACTTAGAGTTATATAAGCCTCCTGGTATTTCTAGCGCTTCTAAATTACGATGTAATCTTTCACTATTGTCATCAATATATTTGTCATATGTTAGTTTGGCTATTGTTTTATTTAAATATCGCTCACTGATTTTGTTAATTAGAGCGTAAGCAAGAACTACGCGATTAGTAGCAATATTTTGTGCTTCGTTATAAATCATAATAGCATTGACAATTTCTTCCACTTCGTCACGAACGCTGACTTTTTTAGTGGTGCGAATATCACTATTCATTTTTTGTTTGGCAGCATTCACAATACCTATGACGGCGTTAGTTAAGCTTGACTCAGTGTTTAATAATTCTACAAATTTAACTTGGAATTCACTGTCTAAGGCATTAATAAAAGCATCAATATCAAATGTATCTTTAGGGGTCTTTTTAGCCTTGTTAGTAGTTCGGCAACTAGTTTTATCAGTGGCTTCAGTCATTTTAATGAGTCCTGTTTGTCTACAATACCTATGATATTATCACTGATAATATTGATTAGCAATATCAGGTATATTTTCTCGCTCAGTTATATGATCCATAGAGTAAAGTCTTAATTATCCAAAAAACTTTAGGGAATGGTGGAGAAGTGCTATTTCGGCATTTACTATGCGATCGCACTCACATTCAATTTTATCTCACTTCCAGGAGATAGGGTAAGATCGCCCTACCCTGGATTTAGATAATAGCACTTCATTCCCCTACAAATTAACTGAACATCCCAGAGGATAACCGAATTATGTAGCGATTGGTTTTGCAAGCTCCTCTAACCCCAAATTGCGAGACACAATGGGAGCATAACCAAGTTCTACCCTCGCTTTGCGTCCATACATACAATGCGATCGCTAGCGCTAAAGATACGGCTGTCATGGGTTACAATCAAAACTGTACTTCTTTGTTCTTTCGCCAGTGTCGTCATCAGTTTGATGATTTCTTTCCCTGTCTGCCAATCTAAAGCGGATGTGGGCTCGTCAGCAAGAAGTAATTGAGGACGGTGGACAAGAGCACGGGCGATCGCACCAGTTACCGATGTCATTAAAACTACTAAAAATCTAGTATTTTTTCTATTGCGTTCAAATATAAAAAAAGGTCTCAACTCCCAAATCTTCAGTCTCGGAAAAACCCCTTGCCTGGGTGGTTAATTCGACTGTTGATTGTTGCCTCTTTGGTCACGCCTCCTACTCTGGTTGCTGCTTTCTCCAAAGATGCTGTATTCTTCTACTTCAGGGCTTGGGGTATTGAATATCAGTTCCGTAAAGAAGGAACCCAAACTCCGCCTCATCAGTGGTAAGACTCGCAAATAGGTTTTTAGGTGAGCTGTTATGCTCACCTGTGTCTGTAAGCGTTCAGCACTTTAGCCGACAGCAGTCAGCTTGTAAACACATTTCGGGCGTTCTCTAAGCGTTTTTGATAAGCTCATTAAACACCCCTATAGCTCATGAAAGCTGACGTCTGATAGCTGATGGCTGAACGCTTACCCTGTGTCTATGCGATCGCTTTCTTACTATGTCTACCATTTTCTCCTACAGCTGTAGGGAAAATTTTTGGTTTTGTCGATGCTAACTTTTCCTGGCTCTATCTTTGTCTGACAGTTCTAGCCTTACCATTTGCTTATAAATTAGGTTGGTCTATTCGACGTTTTTCTCTTAGTTTATTCACTAAAGACTCCACTATAACGATATATTCGGCGGATAATGGTACAGATTAGACACATTCGCTTTCTAGAAGGATTTTGACTTAATATGACCGCAGTATCACCAATCATCGCAGACAACTTCATTGTTCGCTCAATGACCAGGTCAGAATTGGATTTGGCAATTTTTTGGGCAGCAGAAGAAGGTTGGAATCCTGGTATATATGATGCTGAGTGTTTTTATCAGTGCGATCGCCACGGTTTTTTTCTAGGTGAGCTGAATGGTGAACCAATAGGGAGCATTTCTGCTGTAACTTACGGAAAAGACTTTGGCTTTGTTGGTTTTTACGTAGTTAAGCCGCAGTTTCGCGGGTATGGCTTTGGTATACAAATGTGGAAAGCTGCAATGGCATATCTAGGTAACGAGCGTAACATTGGCTTAGATGGAGTCATTGCTCAACAACAGAACTACAAGAAATCGGGTTTCCAATTCGCCCATAATCATGTTCGTTACGAGGGAGTTGGTGGCGGTGCTGTCCCAGACAACATTGTAGAACTCACAACTGTGCCTTTTGACTCCCTAGTTGCTTACGATCTCAACTGTTTTGGATATGAGCGATCGCACTTCCTGCAACTTTGGATTCAGCAGCCAAACACTGCGGCTTTAGGAGTTGTCACAGAGGAGCATATTCTTGGTTATGGAGTTATCCGACAAAGCCATACTGGTTTCCGCATTGGACCACTATTTGCAAACGACGGACAGATTGCTGAACAACTCTTACTTGGTTTGGTTGCTAAAGCAACTGATGCTCCCGTGTTTCTAGATGTACCAGATGCTAATCCAGAAGCGATCGCCCTAGCTCAGCGTTATGGGATGAAGCCAGTTTTTGAAGCAGCTAGAATGTACACCAAACAAACTCCTAGTATACCCATAAACCGTGTCTTTGGTGTAACAAGCCTGGAACTTGGTTAGGTACTAAAAGAAATCTGTAGCGCGATCGCCTTGGCGCTCTATTTATCAGTTATATTAACTTTCGCATACTAGTCACAATAATTTCTCCTAGATTATTAGGTAGAGTTAGGAACGCCTTTTGAAGTCCCCATTCCTGGACTTTAGTTGGTGAAAGTGCGCCATGAGCGGTTGCATTTCGCAATGCTTTAGCAAGCCTGACAGCATCACTCCACGTATAAATAGGAACAGATTGAACAATCCATTGATCAATCACTGCTATATCTTATGTTGAGTTAGCGGAAGAGTTTTCTGACTACTTCGACGGTTTCTCTATAGGTAGCAACGACCTCACCCAGTTAGTCTTAGGTGTAGATAGGGATTCCTCAGAACTGTCACACTTGTTTGATGAGAGAAATCCAGCAGTTACGCGGATGATTCGGCGCTTACTTGAAAGCGCTCATCAAAAAGGTCGTAAAGTTGGTATCTGTGGTCAAGCACCCAGTGATTATCCCGATTTTGCTGCTTTTTTGGTTGAAGCTGGGATTGACTCCATTTCCTTAAATCCTGATAGCGTCATTCAAGTGAAGCAACGTCTTGCTACTCCCTTCCCGGTCTAAAATTATCGGTCTTAAACCTTGGTGTTCTTGGCGCATTGGGTTTTTGGGATGACTAGACCGATGCTCTAGTATCAATATACTTACGTAACAAAAATTAGTAAACTAGTGTAACAAAATCAAGAAGAAGCAGAAACTGAAATTGGCAAATTGCAGGGTTGATAAGTCCCTTGCTGCGGTAGTCTAGATAAAGTGAATTTATCTCCTGGCTTGACATAATTTTTTATGACATCTGTTGTTTCCAGTTCCATACGTACTATTCGCATTGGTTCTCGTAAAAGCCAATTGGCTCTTATCCAAACTTATTGGGTACAAGAACAACTCCAAAAACGTTTTCCCGATATTTCTTTTGAAGTCCACACCATGTCCACCCACGGGGACAAAATCCTAGATGTTGCTTTAGCTAAAATTGGCGATAAGGGATTGTTTACAAAAGAACTCGAACTGGGAATGCTGAACCAGGAGATTGATTTTGCTGTTCATTCCCTGAAGGATTTACCGACTCGGTTACCTTCTGGGTTAACTCTTGCAGCAATTACAGAACGGGAAAACCCAGCAGATGCGCTGGTTGTCCATGAAAAACACAAAGATAAGCAAATTGACACGCTACCCGAAGGGGCGGTAATAGGGACTTCTTCTTTAAGACGGTTAGCACAGTTGCGCCACCATTTCCCTCACTTAAGTTTTAAGGATGTGCGGGGTAATCTCAACACCCGTATGTCTAAGTTAGATGCGGGTGAGTACGACGCACTCATTTTGGCGGTGGCTGGTTTGGAGCGTTTGGGGATGGGCGATCGCATTCACCAAATCCTACCAAAAGAAGTCTCTCTCCACGCTGTTGGACAAGGAGCTTTGGGGATTGAGTGTCGTGAAGATGATACCGAACTGATATCGCTCCTCAAAGGAATTGAACATCCCGAAACACGCGATCGCTGTCTTGCAGAAAGAGCTTTCTTACGCGAGTTAGAAGGCGGTTGTCAAGTACCTATTGGCGTAAATACGGAAATAGATGGCGAAAATTTAACACTCACAGGTATTGTTGCTGCTGTGGATGGACAAAAGCTCGTCCAAGATACAGTCACAGGTGCTGCTAAAGATGCTGAAAACTTGGGTAAAGAACTAGCACAGCGCGTACGACAACAAGGAGCACAGGAAATTTTGGATGAAATCTTTGCCGAAATTCAACGCGGTTCTTGATCTGTTCTGCATACAGAATGTGGTTAGATGAAGAAAGGTTACCGTTATACGCAAAAGTAGTAGCGTGCCAAACTAAATCTAGGCAGAATAGGGGAAACACAGAGAACCATGCAAATTCTATTTGTTGCAGCTGAGGCAGCTCCTGTTGCCAAAGTTGGAGGAATGGGTGATGTTGTTGGAGCACTGCCCAAAATCCTGAGAAGAATGGGGCATGATGTGAGAATATTCTTGCCTTACTATGGCTTCTTATCAGACAAAATGGAAGTACCCGAAGACCCTATCTGGCGGGGATTTGCCATGTTCCAAGACTTTGCGGTTTACGAAACCGTTCTGCCTGGTACTGATGTTCCTTTATACTTATTTGGACATCCGGCATTTTGGGGAAGAAAAATTTACGGTGGAGAAGATGAACCTTGGCGGTTTACATTGTTTGCCAATGGTGCAGCTGAATTCTGCTGGAATTATTGGAAGCCAGACATTATCCACTGTCATGATTGGCATACGGGTATGATTCCCGTGTGGATGCATCAATCGCCAGATATCACAACAGTTTTCACCATCCATAACCTGGCATATCAGGGACCTTGGCGTTGGTACTTAGAGAAAATTACTTGGTGTCCTTGGTATATGCAAGGACATAACACCATGGCAGCAGCGGTACAGTTTGCTGATAAGGTAACAACCGTTTCCCCGACTTATGCTGAGCAAATCAAAACTGCTTCCTATGGGGAACAACTAGAAGGTCTGTTGTCTTTCATAAGTGGGAAATTATCTGGAATTGTCAACGGTATTGATACTGAAGTTTACGAACCAGAAAAGGACAAATATATTGCCCAAAATTTCACGGCTGATACCTTAGACAAACGCAAAGCCAATAAGGTCGCTTTACAAGAAGAAATGGGACTGGAAGTCAACTCTAATGCCTTTCTAGTCGGAATCGTCACACGATTGGTGGAACAAAAAGGCATTGATTTGATATTGCAGATTCTAGACCGCTTCTTAGCTTATACGGATTCCCAGTTTGTGCTGCTAGGAACGGGCGATCGCTATTACGAAAGCCAAATGTGGCAAATGGCATCCCGTTACCCTGGACGAATGGCATCTTTCATACTATATAATGATGCCTTAGCCCGTCGTATCTACGCAGGCTGTGATGCTTTCCTCATGCCCAGCCGCTTTGAACCCTGCGGAATTAGTCAAATGATGGCTTTGCGCTACGGCTGTGTACCAATTGTTCGTCGTACAGGGGGATTAGTTGACACCGTATCCCATTACGATCCAATCACACATACAGGAACTGGTTATTGCTTTGACCGTTACGAACCATTGGATTTGTTCACCTGTATGATCCGAGCTTGGGAAGGTTATCGCTACAAGCCCTACTGGCAAAAACTTCAACAACGTGGTATGAGCCAAGATTTTAGCTGGTATCGGTCAGCCAAGCAGTACGTGAATCTGTATAGGTCAATGTATGGCTTACCTGAAGAACAAGAAGAACCAACTCCCACACAAGAAACCCAAGCCAGCGAACCAGTGGCTGCTGCGACTACTCAATCTTTGGAAGATAAAAAGAGTACATAGTCTTCTCTGTATTATCACAGTTGCCAAAGAAGAATTGCTTTCTTCTTCAAACTCTGAATTGAAAACATTTGCACAGCCTGCTAAGACAGGCTTTTTTTGTGCGATCGCGATCCGATACTTGTCGCAAGCACGATAGTTGAGGTGTCAGAAACCCGGTAACTTCCGCGAAACCGGGTTTCTCATTCTCGCTATCCCTTGCAGTATTGGATTGCGATCGCCAAATCAGTCAAAGTCACACTAGTTAGAAGTTTATACCGTTGACTCTCCTGATACTACAGCCTTAACACTGTAACAGCAAATATCTTCTTATAAGGTTGGAAGCGCATGAAAAAAATGACTGTTACTCGACTATGTTGTTATGGATTGTTAATAATATCTTCTACTGTCCTTCTCAGTGCAAATAATCGTGTCCTTACTCAAACAGCAAACCGTTCTCCTGTTGTACAAACTCTCAGCTCTTCTTCCAAATTGATTTGGCCCGCACAAGGAATTATTTCACAAGGCTTTAGTAAATACAATCATGAAGGAATAGATATTGCAGGCGCACTAGGAACTCCTATTCTGGCTGCTGCTACTGGTACAATAATCAAAGCAGGTTGGGACAATTGGGGATTAGGGAATGCCATAAAAATCCAGCATCCTGATGGCAGTATTACGGTTTACGGTCACAATAGCCGCCTTTTGGTGAAACAAGGTCAATCCGTCAGTCAAGGACAAATTATTGCCGAAATGGGTTCTACAGGAAATAGTACAGCACCTCACTTGCATTTTGAAGTCCATCCTAATCCTCGTGTAGCACTTAACCCCATCAACGTCTTACCATCCTTAGTTGCAGGTAAAATACCCACTCAACAAAAAGTCAACACAGCTGCTGTTAGTCCTCAAGAAGTTAACCCTGTTGATTTTGTCTCACCTTACTCCAATACTCGCCAAGTTTCACCATCACAGCAAATCCCCGTAGCTTTTGGAACTGAGCAAGATAAAGGTCGATGTAATGGTGAAATTGTCATCCAGGGAGAAACAGCAAATTTTATTGTTAAGGTTTGTGAAGAAAATGGTAATTTTTTCTATATAGGACAATCAAAGCAAGAACCAGACAAGCCTGTAAAACTTTTCGCGACTATAGTTGGCACATCCAAGTATAAAGCAGAAAATGGAAGTTACTCCTACTTAGTCAATCCTAATGGAGTAGAAGTTTGGCAGAATGGTCACAAACTTCGTTCTGACCGATTTTATGGGGTGTAGGGTGACAGAATAATGCGTAATTCGTAATTCGTAATTCGTAATTAAAAGAAAAAACTTCAGTTGTGGGTATCAAGCCCAGACTGTAGCGTGTAGGTAACAACGACGAACTACGAATTAGAGTGATCGTGCAGCGTCTGGTAGAGAAGCGACTTGGCTGGGTGTGGAGTACAGGCTTGGTTTATGGGTTTTAATGACAAATTACGAATTAATCTTATTATTTCTTCATTCTATCCTAAGTAAAAAAACTTTATCATGAATGTAGTCTAAGCTACACTTAGACAAAAATTGCATAAAAACTCAGGAATTGTCCGCATTATTTAGGATTGCAAGAAATAAGGAGAAATCAGTGGAATATCTTGCTTATTCTCTCATGGACAGTGCCTACGCAGAGGCAACGGCAGATAGTGAATTTAGTCTTCCAGAGATTCAACTTCCATTCAGTTGGAAAAAACCTTTTAAGTCAGCTTGGTTGACTTTCGCTAGTCTTGGTGTCTTGTTCGCAATTCTGGCGCAAGCTCAAACAGCTTCAGCTGCGTACTACGGTCCGGGTGCTTACTACGTAAACACTAATGGTAGTTGTCTAAATGTCCGTACAGGTCCATCTGACAACTACCGACGGGTTGCTTGCTACCGAAATGGAGCAAGGCTTCCCAGAATTGTAGGTTATACAAATGGTTTTGCGCGGTTGAGTAACGGCTATTATGTTGCTACAAGGTGGATTAGCCCTAGGGGTGGTACTACGGTAACTCCAACTCCTGGCGTTGGTGGTCCCGTGACTCTAGGTGTAGGTTCCAGAGGTCTGGCTGTTGCTGAAGTTCAAAGAGTTTTGGGTGTAGAACCCACAGGATATTATGGTCCTACGACTGCAACCGCAGTCCGCAACTTCCAGTCTAGAAACGGTTTACTTGTCGATGGAATTGTTGGACCGCAAACCAGAAGCACTTTAGGTTTGTAGCTAAAGATAAATCATAACTAACTCCGGCTTTGTGTAGCGTGCGGCATGATTGTAATAATTATTTGGGATGGGCGTTTCGCTCATCCCTTGTATTTTTAAATTAAGAGCCTCCAAATAAAAATCTCTATAAATAAAAACCATTTTCCTCTACACCCGTTACGCTATATTTGGATGGGATATGGGAATTTCGATGACAAATTCAGTTCCTTGCCCTAATTTACTATTGCAATATAGTTGACCACCGTGTTTTTCAACAACAATTTGATAGCTAATTGATAGCCCCAAACCTGTACCAATACCTACAGGTTTTGTTGTGAAAAATGGGTCGAACAAACGCTTTTGTACTTCTTCTGACATTCCCGAACCGTTATCTGCGATGTAGATTGCAATATGGTCTTTGTCTCTGACTTGAGTGCGGATATGAATTTGAGGATTTGGAATTGTAGATTTTAAGAGGGAAGTGCTCTTACTACAAACGGAAGCACTCAATGCTAGATTTGAAGTGGCGATCGCAGAATTTTCTTTCATCCACTGTTCTTCTAAAGCATCAATTGCATTTGCGAGTAAATTCATAAACACTTGGTTTAGCTGTCCGGGGTAACATGATACTGGTGGAAGGGGTGCATAGTCTTTGATCACTTCAATTCCCGGTCGATCTGATCTGTCCTTGAGGCGATATTGCAGAATCATCAGTGTACTGTCGATCCCCTCATGAATATCCACCATTTTCATTTGAGCTTCGTCATGACGGGAGAAATTTCGCAATGACCGAACGATTTCTCGAATGCGATCGGCTCCCACTTTCATAGAACATAGCAGTTTTGGCAAGTCGATGGTCAAGAAATCTAAATCAATGGCGTCAATCTCCTCTAAAATTTCTGGTGTAGGCTGGGGATATGTTTGCTGATAAAGTTTGAGCAAGCCTAATAAGTCTTCTATATATCCACTGGCGTGGGCTAAGTTGCCAAAAATAAAGTTAACCGGGTTGTTGATTTCGTGAGCTACT
The DNA here is from genome assembly GCA_035967975.1 of Scytonema sp. PMC 1070.18. Lineage (GTDB taxonomy): Bacteria > Cyanobacteriota > Cyanobacteriia > Cyanobacteriales > Nostocaceae > Scytonema. The sequence goes on along the minus strand of JAWQFQ010000110.1, from coordinate 4,499 downwards.
CCTGCAACCAATTGACCCAAACTAGACATTTTTTCACTCTGTACCAGCTGGGTTTGTGTGGATGTCAGTTCTTCTATAATTTGTTCGAGTTGCTGTGCTTGTTTTTGGGCGGTGAGTGCAGCTTGGTGAGTTCGCGTATAAAGCTCGGCTTGGTTGATTGCGATCGACACCTGACTGACCACTGCTTGCAACAGTTCCACTTCAGATTGAGTCCAAGGGCGAGGGTAACTACAGTGACCGCAGACAATAACGCCAATATCACCGCAAAGAGTCACCATTGGCAGTATAATAGCCGATTTGTATCCTATAGATTGGAACAAATGCCGAAACGTTGGTTCGGTAAAATCTGCTACATTATCAATAGAAATAACTTCTTGTTGTATGAGCTGCTGGGTGACAGGACCGACTACAGTGACAGGGTAGTAACCCAACAAACTCTCTAAATCCGGACGTATGGCTTCCTTAATAGCTTCCCATGTTGGTGGATTGGCTTCTTGTCTGTACCAACAGAAGGTACATCTGTCTATTTGCAATAACTTTTGAATCTCTTGGATTGCTGTTTCTATGACTGTATCTAAGTCAAGGGAATGACGAATTTGACTACCGAGCCTATTGAGCAACTGTTCTCTGTTTGCAAGTTCTCGAAACCGTTCTTCTGACTTGCGTAAAGCATCTTCAGCTTGTTTACACTGCGTAATATCTCGGGTGATGGTAGCCAGCGCAACGGGTTGTCCTGTCGTTTGATTATTAATGACAAAGATACTGTATTCAATTGGGATGGCTGCACCTGTTTGAAAGTGACGGAAGCGGAATTCTCCTCGCCAACTGCCTTTTTCCATCACAATTGGGAAAATATGCTCTTGGAGATATGCCCAATCCTCTGGTGTATGATAATCTGATATTTTTACTTGCTTTACTTGACTACTTTCGAGCCCAACGAGCTTTTGACCTGCTTTGTTAACAAATAAACCTTCTCCGCTCAACATTGCCATCCCAATGAAGTCAGAGCTGTTTTCCACCAAAGATATCCACTTTTGAGTTTCTTCTTCAGCAAGCTTGCGTTCTGTTATGACTTCAGAGGAAAAGATAGTACCGCCAATTTTGCCGTCTTGATTGTACCAAGGTCGAATCTCCCATTTTACCCACTCGATAGAACCATCACTCCGGACAAAAGTGTCAGTTGAGGAGCGATCGCCAGAACCCAGACAACAGCTTTGGTGGGCTGTTTCCCATTTTCGGGGGGTTTCCGGAAATACGTCGTAATGATAGCGACCAATCACACTTTCTTCTTGGAAACCGAAATCAGTCAACCATCTGTGACTGGCTGCTATGTAACACATCTGGTGGTCAAACATGGCGACAGCAGTAGGTGCGTGTTCCAAAAATATCTGGAATTCTGGACAGTTGTGCAAATGCATAAATTGCCTGTATGAAGCTGGAGGTGCTGCCGAGTGCAGGGTAAAGAGGGAACAGTAGCAATGTTTGTAATGTAACTATTCTTGAGTTACTTTAACTACCGAATTTTTCTAATTTGAAAGTACAACTATTAACAAAAGTTATAAATGATTAAACATCGTAACCTAGTATCTAAAATCAACTTTTAACACATTATCTTAGCAAAAAGCAATGTTATGGAAAGAATAATATGCTACTAAAAAGCTTCAGTTTTTTTTATACTTAAACATAATATGACCTAAGGGAGTAGGGCGATCGCTTGTGAGGTTTCAGTGGGTGAGCGCAGATCAACCTAACTACGTAAACTTTTGTTGAGATGCTGGCGAGCCTACCTAATTTAAAAATGGTGTTTATTCATGAATGGACGGGCGGGTTTATTATGAATGGACGGGCGGGGACGCCCGTACCACAAGATGGATAATTTACTTCTTGGAAATTCTTAACCCACAAGTATTGCACACCGACTGAGTTAGGGTGTGTAGATATTTAAATATTTAAGTAGTTGTGTACAATTTGTAAAATTCGTTGGGCTGCGTGTCCATCTCCAAAGGGATTAATTGCATTTGCCATAGCTTCATAGGCGGTTGGGTTCTTGAGTAATTCTGCTGCAGTAGCAAAAATTTTCTCGCTAGTCGTCCCCACCAGTTTAGCCGTACCCGCAGTCACCGCTTCTGGTCTTTCGGTAGTTTCTCTCAAAACCAAGACTGGTTTTCCTAAACTGGGTGCTTCTTCTTGCAAACCACCAGAGTCAGTTAAAAGAAGATGCGATCGCATAATCGCCCCTACGAGTTCGGCATAATCTAAGGGTTCTGTTAAAAAAATGCGGGGATGATTACCCAACTTTGCCTGCAAAGGTTCTCTGACTGTAGGATTCCGGTGTAATGGTAACAGCAAAGCTGTATCGGGAAATTTATCTAGTAACTGTAAAAAGCCGTGGGCGATGTCTTGTAATGGTTCACCCCAATTCTCACGACGGTGAACTGTTGCAAGCAAAACACGATATTTATTCCATTCCAACCCAGGGACATCACAGACTGGGTTTCCAGCTGCAACAGTTAATAAAGCATCAATCACCGTATTACCAGTCATGTGAACTTCACCTAAAACCCCAGAACGTTGTAGGTTTTCCACAGCCAAAGGAGTGGGAGCGAAGTGCAGTTGGGTGAGTTGGGAAATCAGTCTGCGATTGGCTTCTTCTGGATAAGGATTGTATATATTATCAGTTCTTAACCCAGCTTCCACATGACCTACAGGAATTTTTTGATAAAATGCCGCTAAGGTTGCCGCAAAAGCCGTTGTTGTGTCTCCTTGTACCAGTACTAAGTTTGGCTTGTTTATTTGGAACAATTCTTCCAAGCCTCGCAAGCTTCGACAAGTAATGTCACTCAGAGTCTGTTTTGGTTGCATAATCTCTAAGTCGCGATCGGCTTTCAGGTTGAATAGTTTCATAACTTGTTCAACCATCTCCCGGTGCTGTCCGGTTAAGATAACTTGAGTGTCGATATTGGAAGCGTTTTGAAATACCTGGATGACCGGAGCTAGCTTAATTGCCTCCGGACGAGTACCCAATATAATGCCGATTTGCTTCTTAGTCATTAGATATTAGTCAGTAGTCATTAGTCAATAGTCATAAGTGAATATTCAATAGTCAACAGTCAGAATCAGTCATGGTTTCAGTATTTAAATCATTTGCAAAAGCCTGAAAATACTGTCAAACCTATATTTTGCCTGAGTGTACCTTAATTTCCTGACATAGCTTTTTTATGAGTATTTTTTATACTTATTTTTTTTTCAATAAGAGGTTTCTATAATAACAATTAACGATTAGCAGACCAAACATGAAAAAACCCGGGTGAACCGGGCAGGATGTACTGTTTGTCGAATTAAGCAACGATAATTAAGCTTTGATTTCACAAGTCAGTGGACAGGAAGCATAAACGCTTGTAGGTTGAATATTTTCTGTTTCTCCGTGCAGCCAACTCAGCCACTTCATTTCCTTTGGATGAACTCCTCGGAGAGTCAGCACACCAGCTGCTAGCACAACTGCCAACACATTAAACAAGATTAAACCTCCTGCAACAAGCAGAACCGCACTAGCAGGCATTACCGATTGCAAAACAATAGATAACAGACATCCAACCGTAGCCATCAAAACAACCAAAGGAAACCCGACAACCAGCAAGCATACTGCCAATGTAAAAGTCCATATCAAAAAACTTTTAATCATCAGCAAAGAGTAAGTCTTTCCTAAATGAGATGTTTGGGACAAAGCCATGACTCTATATCTCCCTAAGACAAAACGAAAATTGGATTTGCTGAAAACCTCACTTAGTTTCAAGCGGGATCAACAATTAGATGTTCAGTATATAAAAACTGATTGGGAAAATGAGCATTTATTTAATAAACTTTACAGTTAATCTTTCGTAATTGTGAAATCGTCTTTGGTTAAGAATTTGATAAATGACCTAGATTTGGAATCTATCTTTCGGCAGAGGAGGACCAAGTTATTAGGAATCAAAGCGTCTTTTCATGAGTCGGCTTCTGCTATCCTTAACATTTCTTATAGAAAAGAAGTGTGCTTCTCATAATTTATGCATCGCGATATAAAAAAGATGAAATCTGTTCGCCCACAATACTGGTCAGATAAAAGCAGGCGAGGACGCCCGCCCTAATACTTGTCGGTTCACGATATTTGAGGTGTCAGAAACCCGGTTTCTCAGAAGTTACCGGGTTTCTAGTTCTCGCTATCCCTTGCAGTATTGGTATTTGCACAACTTCTCTGACACCAAAAGGATGAAGCTAGAGCGCCGATACAGTACTCACTCGTTAGGCTAAACAACCCAGTTTCGGTCGTTGAAAAGACTAATCTTTCGTTTACCTTCTGAAAGAAACCGGGTTTTTAGGATTTCTCTACCGATGTTCTGGAAGACTAGAAAAACTCGTTTGGCTTCATAGATTTAATGTATTAAAAACTACTAATTTTAGTACAAGTATTTACTGAATTATTTTTATAAAAAACGTGTAATAAATAGAATAGACAGGGT
>JAWQFQ010000109.1:0-28892 GCA_035967975.1 Scytonema sp. PMC 1070.18 | reverse complement strand
AGGGGGGCTAGGGGGGATCAACCAGTGCTTGAAATTACAGCCAACCACTTTTCAAGCATCCTCTTAGCTTGAATATTTGTTAATATGCGTTAGGAATTGTTAACGAAATATCGGTTCAAGTTCAGATATCGGCTCTGAAGCATCTTTTTCCAGTTGATATTGCGAGAGAGTTTTCACCCATTCTTTCTGATGAATGGTGCGGTACTCGGCAAGTTGGCTGATAGCTTCAGCCCAAATGTTATTTTCAATATAAAGAAAGTATTTATCCTGAGGTTTTGTTTGCTTCAGATGCTCTACTAAGGTGGAATCAGATTCAACCCTTTCAATCCAACCATTAACAGAGATTTTGCTTTGTGTACCTTGGTTATTCACACAAGTAATGCTGAAATACCAGTGATAGCGTTGACCAATAGCGAGTGGTTTTTCGGTAGAGGGCAGAGAAAATTTTGCAATGCCTTTTTTGTCAGGTAAAGATAGTTGTAATGTTTTTGACAAAACAGACTTTTTCTGTTCATCCAGCAGTCTAAATCTTGCTGGCGGAGAGTTAGAATCCCTAGGAAAGGGTAAATAATACCAAAATTCAGGATACTCTTTGGTAGTCAATACTTCGTTGTTTTCAGGAACTAAAGCAATGAGGTTATTGGTCCGTAGTTGGGAGCATTGCGAACGATTCCCCCCAGCACGCTTTCGCCCGGAAGGATTCCCCTCGCTGTTGAGATCGCCACCCCTAGCTACTGCTTGAGAGAGAGAAATCACGGACAGCAAGCTGCCAGAAAATATAGTTGTGATTGTGCAGATGGTAATTACCCGCCGCCAAAACTTAAATTTAAGCTCGATCATTTGATCAACTCGTGAATAATTTAAACTTTGCGTAATTGAGACGTTAAATAAACAACTCCACCCCCTGTAGCAATTAATGCTATAGCTGGCTGGATGATAGGCACCCAAGCGCTTTGGGAAACGAGAATCAGATAGCAGGCGATGTAGAGACAGCCAATAGAGGCGATCGCAGCGAGGACCAAAGACAGTGCTTGTGGCGATCGCCAACAAATGATCCCGCCGACTAAAGACCAGCCAAATATCCACAGCATTTCATATTCAACAGACCACCACCAAATCAGTGGACGATTGTCTAACACGGCGCTGATTATCTGGCTAATCATTTGCCCATGCAAGGTGATGCCTGGAACATCTCCATAGGGTGTATTCCAGTAGTCTGCTTGTCGAGCGTGTATGTCAGTAACTCCAATCAGTACAATCCGATTTCTAATTTGATCGGCAGGAACCTGATTGTTGAGAACTTCTAAAATACTGACTCTCGGAGCAAATTTATTCGGATTGCGCTTGTAGATACGGTATTTAAGCATCGTTTGATACCCCAACAGCCGAGAATCCGGGATTTGGTAGCCACCGCCCTTTCCCACCAGACGCGGAATCTGCGTTTTGCCAAACTGCATATTCCGCACATACTTTTTAGTCTTGAAATCTAAGGGAGAGAGATATTGCTGATTCTCTGCTTGTAAATAGCGACGGGCAATTACCAGGCTGAAGGCGTCACGTGAATTGCAGTCGGGGTCTGGTTTCTGCATCAACAAACTGCGCCGCACAAAGCGACCATTATTGACATCATCATCAACTAAGTCGCCAAACCCCACTTGTTCTAATGGTAATTCTGGCGGTGGCTTAAAGCCGGGTAAGCCTTCATAACTAATTTTACAGATTGCAATCAGGTTTTGAGTTTGTTTGAGACCCTGGGCTAAACTTCCTTGGGCTGGGAAATTGCGGATAAAATCTAAGCCAATCACTCTTGGTTGAGCCTTTGAGAGGATTTTGAGTAAATCATCTAAGGCCGGATCGGCAATTGAGCCTCGTCCACCCTGATATTTCGGCATATCGTTCAATTCGTCAATACTTTGTGGATCGACATCTACCATCAAAAATCGTTGATCTCGAGCTTCATCAGGACGCAAACGCATCAGGTGATCGTAGGCTGCTAATTCTAATGATTCGCTTACCCCAAAATGTCGAGCAATAAACATCAAGATTGTGACAGCTAAACTAGTTAGTAATACAGTGCGAGGCTTGATTTTGCGATAGGGAAGCGTGCGACTGGCACTCAGATATTCTAATTGAAGAGTGGTAGGGCGTGGCTCTTTGGTTTGTGATTGGTTCAGCCATGCAACAGATGCAGCCAAATCCTTCCCCCGCAACAAGAAACTGTCATCTTGTCCGTGTTGTTCCCATTCCTTAGCCTTTAACAATAGACGAGTGTGGGAGCGCACGTATTCTGGATCTGTATCTAGGGTTCTAGTGAGTTCGCCAAAGTTGGAGAGAAAGTCTCCTCCATGCTTACGGAAATCAATCCACTGTACTTTTGCTAACTCCGGATGGAGTTTACTCGGCTCAACTTTTCTATATAAGACAGTGACAATCCGCTTATTCAGTTGCATTGCATATTCCACTTCATCCGCACAATAAGGCGAACTGATGGAATTGGGAGAAATAATAAATAAGAAGTTGTTAGAACTTTCAATTCCTCGGTAAATCTCTTGCTGAAAGTCAGTTCCAGAAGCTATACTTTCCTGGTCGAACCAAGTCGTCTTATTTTGAATTTGTAATGTATCGTTCAGCTTCCGGGTAAATTCCGAATCTGCACGAGAGTAGCAAATAAATACATCAATAGCTGCATTTGGCGGTTGCTTAAGACTTTCAGCGATGAATTCCGCTTGTAAAGGTGTCGGTAAATGTTGTGTGTTTTGTTTTGCTACCTTCAACCATGCTTCTGTATTGCGGAGATTGTAGCCCCGTAATAAAATACTAGGATTGTGCTTTTGGCGTTCCCACTTTAGCGCCTTTGCCAATAAAATTTTGTGCTGCTCATAATAAGCTGCATCTTGACGTAAAATATGAATTAACTTCGCCGCATCAGCGCGATATCTTTCTTCCTCTTGAGGAGCTGCAAATTTGATAAATTGCAAGGCACGTAATTCAGGCGGAATTTTTTCGATGTCTAATTCCTCTATCAACACAGGAATAATCCGCTTGTTGACAGACAAAGCATGAGATATTTCTTGCTGACAATATTCTGATTGTAAAGATTCTACAGACATCAGATAAACTAAATTATCTGCTTCCTCAATGCCTCGAAAAATTGCTTCCTTAAAATCCGACCCCGTTTTAATATCTGTTTTGTTTGTCCAAACAGTGAAAGCTTCCCGCTTTAACGTGGCAGCAATTTTCTCCATAAATGCCCTTTCCTTTTCTGAGTAGGAAAGGAACACTTGGGTCATGAGGTTGTTGGCGTTTTTAGTACTTTCACAAATAAAATTACAGTGCAAATTTGTCGGTTCACAGGGGGGTTGCTCATCTTTAAATCTGATTTTCAACCAGTCCTCTGCCTGGACACGATTCTTGCCAATTAATAGATAAGATGACTGTTTTTGATTTCGGTCCCACTCTAATGCTTCAGCTAATAAATAGGTGTGCTGACGCACATATTCTGGATGACGAGCGAATATTTCTAAGAGTCCGAGCCAAGATTTTTCCAAGTCATCTATGCCTTCGCGGAAGTACACCCAGTTGATTTTACTGATGGCTGGATGCATATTCGGGTAACTAGAGTGTAATCCTTTAGCTTTGTATGTTTCCCACTCACTTGCTTCGCGTTCTGGATTGCGTTTTTGCCAGATTTCTTGAGTAATTTCCTCGACATGCAACACAGGAATAATACGTTTATTAAACTGGACTGCTAACTCAATTTCTTTACGACAATATAGTGAGTTAACCGAGTGAGGTGCAATAATAAAGAGAAAATTGTCGGACTTTTGGATTCCGTCATCAATTTGATTTTGGAAATCAACCCCTAAAGGAATGTCATTTTGGTCAAACCAAATCTTCAGTCCTTGTTCGACCAGTCGGCTATGGAGATGAGTAGCAAATGCTTTACTATCTGCTCGTCCATATGAAATAAATGCGTCCTGAAAACCAGTCATATTGGCTATAGCTTTGTTAAACTTCAGTTAACAACTTAACTTTCAAAAGAAAGATAAACAGAAATCAAAAATGTCTAGGCTCGATAGTCAATGTCCTATTTTTAAGACAGAAGCCATCCTCATTTTTTAGGAATAAATGAAACCCTGTAACTATCTGGGCAGCAATCACTAACAAAGATTCAGTGTTTGTAGTTGTACTTGCCCAATTCCATTTCCAGCAATTCCAGATTGAAAAGACAACTTTTTTCAACTGGTATACTATTCAGTTCTTGCTTCACTTATATGCTTTACCTTAATGATAAATAACTACAGTTGTTAAAGTAGATGCAGTTGATGTTGAGAAATCCTGCCTGATTAATGAATTTCAGACATAGTAACACTTTGATACTTTTGGGACAAATCTCACAGTATTGATTTAAACACACTCTGTAGTATATTTTTCAGTATTATAAAATCTTCTTCAAGTTTTAAAATTTTACCTATGTATGTAAATTTACTGTAAAGCCACAAGCACAGCCAAATAAAAAAGATAAGCAAAACAAGCACAGGTAAGTAAGGAGAAAATAAAATCTCTCCTTTTTTCTCTCCGCCCTCTGCGTCTGGTTGGTTCAAAAGTTATGTATTTAACCGCAGAGGTACAGAGGAGCCAGCGCTGCAGGAGGGTTTCCCGACCTAGGCGACTGGTTTAGTGCGCGTTGAATAAGAATGTAGAACTTTTGGCAATTTAAAGTGCGATCTGGCGGATAAAAGATATCTTTGCCAACGTTCTAAGTTCATGCAAGCAATCAACCACACCAAACCTGTAGCGTAACCGGCTATCACATCAGTGGGCCAATGTACTCCTAGATACAAACGACTGAAACCGATCGCCAAAATTAAGATAGTCGTCAAGGCATAAATCTGTTTCCGCCACCGAGGAAATTCCTGACCCAAAATGTATCCTATGAATCCATAAATGACCATTGACATCATTGCGTGACCACTGGGAAAGCTGTGGTGACCGACATCAACAATCCAGTTCCATAGTGCTGGACGCGCTCTACCAAAAATCTCTTTGAGCACATAATTCAAGCCTATAGCACCAAGTGCAGCTATAGCTAAGGTATTAACTTCTGAGCGGCGCTGATAATAAGCAAGTCCCGTTCCCAATCCCAAACACATTGACAGTAACACAGTTGGTTCGCCAAGAGTCGTGATACCAATCATGATGCGATCGAGAAGCGGCGTGTGTAGTTTCTGGATTGAGAGCAAAATTCTTTCGTCAAGACCATACCTGTACAGTAGCCCAGTACAAAAGACAAGGCTGCTGACAACCCCTGAGATGAGAATCAATTGACTGTTTGTGCGAGTGATTTCTCTTTGTATAATCGCATCTGTTAGTACAGGTTTACTCATTCTTGTAGCTTCTCTACTTGCTACGGCTTCTACTTGTGCTGTGTTGGTATTTGTTCTATATTCTAGGACAACTTCTTCGAGCACTTGAGCGATCGCGTTGAAACTAAAATCCGAGTTGAAAAGAACAAGAACATTTCCTGTGTAATCATTAGCACTTATATATCCGATACCTTTCTTCTCTGATAATCGGAATTCCAGATATTTTTTGAGAGCTTTTGAACGATAAAGCCCATTCACCTTATATCTAGCTCTTCCTTTAACAGCAGTATGTATTGCTACCACCAAAGGATTTTGAATGGGGTGGTTCTCAAAATATCTATCCATTTTTTGTAACTTCTGAATCTCCATTTCTAATACTTATCTCTAATTTTTAATAAAGAGTTCCGTCTTTACGAGTAAATACTCTGGATTTCCCATCTGAACTTAGTTGTAGTTGCAAGTCTTCGTCTGGATACGTAACTGTATCGTTAGCAGTGCGATCGCCGATTTCCAAGTATACCGCTACCAATTCAGTGCGATTGACCAAATGATGTCCATTCGCCTCACCTGCAGGAAACCCCGCAGCCATCCCAGGTTTCAGGACTTGTTCACCTGCATCGGTAATCAGAGTCAGTTCTCCATCCAAAACATAGATAAATTCATCTTGGCACGAATGCCAGTGACGTAAAGCAGAAGCACTTCCCGGCTCTAATGTTACTAAGTTAACGCCAAAATTCTTGAGTCCAGTATAATTCCCCAACCTCTGCCGTGTCCGTCCTTGAACTATTGACTGAAACTGTTTTGGGTAAGTCGAGCTTGTTTCCTTGGGTACATTTTGAGGATCGATAATCATTCTTTTTTAATCTACTTTCCAAAACGCTTGAAAACGTGGGTTTCTATTGTAACGCTACACGTCATCCTCATCATCTTCTTCGCCCCCAAAGTCAAACATAACTTCCATACCACTAATTAACCGTTGAGCAATATCCACAAGTTGCTGTACCTGTTCTTCAGTAGGGATATTGACATAGAGACTTTCAGTTTCTAATCCCATATATACAGGATGATACATGGCATATACCCCAACATACTTCTGTTGATAAAGCGCTAGCTCTGTGTACCCCAAAGGTTTTTTGTCGATTAACTCATATCCTTGCTGTAATAACCAGCTTTCCCAATTGTCATCCCCTAGTGGCGGTAGTTCTGAGAGTTGTTTAGTTTGCCAATCCATCACTTTCACGGGGTTCATGTTTGAATCTCCATACCTTGATGCATCCTAGCTTACACCTTAGCTCTTGTTTGACGTACAATTGAATCACATGAACTCCTGGGTAGTCTGTTTTCTCGCCTACTCTCTATTCAGCTAGGAGATATGATGGCTAAACCTAAAATTTTACAGGAGGGACAAACTTATACTTTTCGTTCCTACTTTGAGTTACCCTATGAAACAGAAGATATTTTGGCTGAGTTAGGTTACAACTTTTCACGCGATCGCTTAACCCTACCTTATTCCCAAAAGATAACTGAACGTTTACCCAATCTGCGTCAACAAATAGAAGAGTTGTTACCTCTAGTGACACTTTCTAGCGAAATAGCACGCCGAGAGATTTTAGTAGCACCAGTATTATCTGAAGTCACACGTTTTTGTCGTTGTCAAATGCGATTAGAGTATCCTCTTGAGGTTAATTCTAGACTGCGGGGAAATTTAGATTACCTGTTGCGATCGCATCGAAAAGGGGTGGACAAAACTGAATCAATCTACAATTTTTTGGTAGTAGAGGCTAAAAAAGACGATTTGTCAAGAGGATTTACCCAATTAGCAGCAGAATTAATCGCCTTAGCCATAGCTCAAGAACAAAATATTCTCTATGGTGCAGTGACGATTGGCGACGTTTGGCGTTTTGGCAAATTAGAAAACGAGACTCAGACAATCACTCAAGATATCGCTTTGTATCGAGTTCCCGATGATTTAGATATATTAATGCAAATTTTAATTGGTATTCTCGAATAACTTCAATCTTTTAGGTAAGTCGGCGTAATAGGTGCGAGCGTTGGAAAGTGCAGCCCGTTTTCAGTTTTTGCCTTCGTCACAAAATCCGCAGGGATTTGTTTGTGATCGCCTTACGGCTCACAACCAGCATCCCATCAACCCTGCAACTTACCAGCTACTAACCTGTTGTCACATCGCTCAATTCTGCCTGTGTTGGAAAGCAATCGCCTTGCGGCTCACAACCAGCATTCCATGAATACTCTCCTGAACGGTTACCGGGCTTTATCAGTTTGAGTCTACCTTTTTTGGCTGGAAACTCGCTCTGGGTCTACTTGTGTGTACACCGTAGGGTGCATAAGAGGGTTGTCTGAGAAAGATTGTGTTAGTACTAACTGCTACTACTATCCAAGCAGGGTCACTAGGATTATCACCTTTGAGTCTGACGTGATCGCCCTTCTTTAAGCTGTTGGTATTGCTACGAATTATACTTGTAACGCTAGCACTTTTGCTGATAGATACTAGGTTATGGACAAACAGCAGTACTCACAACGCTCACCAGCTCTGTTTGTGACTAATCGACGTAAAGAAGATGGAATTGTGGACATTGATCGCTCACCTTATGTCGCTGACTGCTTTGTAACACGCTGTGCCTGTAATCTCAGTAGAGACAAAAATTCTGCACACTATGGAAAAATTCCAGGGGTTAAAAAAATAAGGAGCAAAGAATGCAACTTAAAATTGAATTAAAAAGAGGTATTGATAACGTACCTGTTGAAGCTTATTTAGTACAGTTAGCACAAAAACATATTGATGATTATATTAATAACTGGGTTGAACAATTACGATTGTTTAATCAGGAGGATAAATATTGGGATTGGGTCTTTAAATTAGGATATATTGCCAACCAAGAAAATCGTGAAGGTTATGCAGTTGAGTGTTTAGGTCAAACTCAAGGATTAATGATGATAGAAACTCTTCTTCATGGTTCTCGTATTAATGTTGGGAAAAGGCTTATTTATGTTGATGGAATTGCCTCAGCACCAAATAATCGCTCACTCATCCAAAAACCGCCCCAATTTAAAGGTGTTGGTACTAGGTTACTCGATTTTGCAAGACTTAGAAGTGTCCAATTAGGTTACGCTGGAAGAGTTGGGTTACATTCACTACCAGGTGCTGAAAAGTTTTACGATAAGCAGAATATGTTTAATCTGGGTAAAGATGAAGAATATGAGGATTTAGTATATTTTGAATATGGTGTTTACAGAGAATTATCAAAATAAAATTTAGGAGAAGCTATGAGCCAGGTACAAAATTCGGATACTACACTTTTTGACGACGATGCTATTACCCCTGAAAGGGCTATGGAACTACTTTTTGGCGAAGGTTCGCTTGCAAGAGCCGTACAAATTGAAGATGAAGCAGAAGTTGACATTATTGGTGCAGGTTTAGATTGGGGTAATGCTATGCCAAAATTAATGCTTAACCCTACCTTATTTGGTCGTTTAACGACTTTGCGTATCTCCCTCAATCTTGAAGCACGTCTTTTAATTGAAACATGGAACTTAGGTATCGGTACAAAAATTGCTACTACAACTGCAAGAACACACATTAAACAACGTTTACAATCTCCCACTCAAGAAGCTGAACAACGCCTGCAAGCGGTTCTACTACAAGATGATTTGTATGGTGAAGAATTTATCAGGAATCGCGAAGTACTGCGATCGCTCCTCAAAGTCTTGTTAACTGAGTCCGATTGGCAGGCGATCGCCTTATCAGCAGCCTCGGAAATACGCAAACAAGTTATGTATCAAGTAAATGAAAGCCAAGCAATTACTGCATAAACGAATATACAGCAGATTGCAAGTAAATTAAGATAATGGAACGCCGTCTTGACCGCGAGCTAAAATCGACCATTCTTGTCTGGGTGACATTTTTGTCCAAGGTGTAATCTATTTACTGTACGTTTGCCCTTCAATCAGGAGCGAACGTACAGTATTTAGGTAGGAGTATTAGTCTGTTTCTTTGGGGTTAATTTTCTCAAACACTCTTCTAAAAGTATCTGGACTGGGTATTCCGAATGGTAGTTCTAGAAATGTCTCCAACCATTCTTTTTTATTTAGTCCATATTCCTCAATATCTTCCCAACCTTCAGCGCCAGCGATTACTGCCAAAATAGAAATGGTGATGATATCCGTAAGTAAATGCCATCTCGTCCTTTCCACTCTTGGATCTTTTACATTTGTGAAGTATTCTTGAAACTTACTGGTAATGTCAGAGCTATCTACACTGGGTGTAAAAGATGTTTCAGTTTTACTTTTCTTCTCAAATCCTGTTGGCATGACCAGAGGGGCTACAGTATCTGTTCGGGTTGCTTTGAGTGAATCCGCTTGTGCTTTACCGCGTCCTTCAGCAACGGCTTCTGCAAAGTTTGCAAATAGGACTGTGAAGAATAAAATCAAGGTAATCAGCCCGTTTAACAAGCGTTGCTGGTTAGGGTCTGCCTGTACAGTACCAAATAGGTTCGGGAATAGAGTCACCAAAAAAGTGACAATTGTCCCCACCCAGACAATAAACATGACTGGGTTTCTTACAGCAGTTCGTGGGTTGAGTTTAACAAATGACTCTTTAATCGCCCTTTTATATAATCCCCGCATATCTGCCTTGGGGGTATGCTTGCGCGAGTCACGCCCTCCACGTGGAACGCGGGGTGGACGGTTGGAAGAGGGTGGTTCAGTAGTTTGTTGCAATTGGGTGAACCAGCAGAATCAAGAAACTGGCAAGCACAACTTCCCGCTTCTCTATTTTGCGTCCCAGAAATTCTGGTGTGCGTCCTACCATTAAACCTGTCACAAATACTGCTAGGAGAAGGTAAGTGTATAGGTAAGCCGTTCCTGTACCTTGTCCTCCAAAGACAATTTGAAGAAACATATTGGAAAGAGTCACAAAACCGCCATTAGGCATATACGAGTCGTGCATACTGTTGACGGCTCCGCACATAGTGGCGGTGGTAATGACAGCATACAAGGCAGATTGTGCCCAGCCAAAACGGACTTCTTTTCCTTCTAAGTTCGGTGCTTGGTTACCCAAAACCTCGTTTACTAAAGGATTACCGTTGTACTCACCCACTGCGGTAATGATGGTGAAGACTACTAGAATGGCGAATGGGATGCAGTAAACTAGCCAAGCTTGCTTGATGTTGTTGGCAAAGATGCCATAGGTGTAAATTAGTGAACTAGGTATAGAGAGGATTGCAACAAGCTGAATGAGATTTGTTAAACCATTCGGGTTTTCATAGGGGTGAGCGGAGTTGATACCGAAAAAGCCACCACCATTTTCACCAAGTTCTTTGATAATTTCAAAATGAGCAACAGGTCCGCGTGCGATCGCCTGAGTTAATGCTGGATCTTCTAAAGTGGGTACCAAAACAGGACCGCCTAGGGTTTCTGGAATACCACAGGCGATACGAACGATTGCGCCCACAATACTGATTGGTAGCAAAATCCGTGTAATTGCACGAATTAAGTCTACGTAAAAGTTGCCTAATGTTCTACCAGTTAAGCCCCGAATAAAAGCAATTGCTACTGCTATTCCTGTTGCTGCGGAGGTAAACATATGAAATCCTAACCCTAGCATTTGGCTTCCGTAGCTTAGGTAGGTTTCACCAGAATAGTGTTGCTGGTTGGTATTGGTGATAAAGGAAATGGCAGTATGAACGGCTGTGTCCCATGTGGGAGAATCTAAGTTTGTTGGGTTTAAGGGTAGCCATCCTTGATTCATAATCAAGAACCTGGGCTTGAGTTTGTCAGTGCTTCTACGATCGCCAGCAGGTTTATTGCTATCTTAGCCCTGATTGTCACTGGTGTTCTGAGTGATCGCAATCGTGTCTATCAAGAAGTGCTGACGCAACAAGCAGCAAAACTTCATGCTCAAGAGAAACTGGCTAGTGTTCGCGAAGACTTTGCTTCTACTTTAACTCATGACCTGAAAACTCCTCTTTTGGGCGCAATAGAAACTTTACAAGCATTCCAACGCGAAAATTTTGGTTCTGTGTCACCTACGCAAAAGCAGGTTTTGGCTACTATGATTCGCAGTCATCAAACGAGTTTGCAGATGGTAGAAACCCTTCTTGATGTCTATCGTAATGATATAGAAGGGTTAAAGCTACATTTAGCACCAGTTAACCTTGTGGAAATTGCTGAGGAAGTCGCAACAACATTGACGGGATTAGCGTCCAGCCGTCGCGTTTACATTTCTCTGAACTATGGGAAGTCGGACTTTCGTCAGTATCTTTGGGTTCAGGGTGATGCTTTTCAACTGCAACGCGTCTTTGTCAATCTTTTAACTAATGCTATCAATCACTCTCCTCGTGGTGGTAAAGTTGAAGTGGTGATGGAACCAAGTTCCTCGTATCAAACCGTCAAAATTATGGATAATGGAGCAGGCATTAAACTAGAAGAACTACCACACCTGTTTGAGAGATTTTACCAAGGAAATAGCGATCGCCAAGCTAAAGGCTCTGGATTGGGGCTTTATTTATCTCGCCAAATTATTGAAGCGCATGGCGGTATAATTTGGGCAGAAAATAGACTAGCTTCTGTTGATGCTACATCTGATGTTTTCAGTGGAGCCATCTTTGGTTTCAAGCTACCTGTCTATGTGTACAACTCATCCCTTCCCTTAGCAGATGTCTACCAATAATCTCAAAATTCTCTTAGTTGAGGATGACGAACTTTTCCGCTTGGGGTTACGAATGCGGTTACAGCAGGAACCAAGTATAGAAATTGTAGCAGAGGCTGAAGATGGGGAACAGGCTTTAGAATTTGCTTCTCGCTACCCTTTGGATTTAGTTTTGCTAGATGTTGGATTACCAGGAATTGGCGGTATTGAAGCTTGTCGTCAAATCAAGCAACAACATCCTCAATTACCTATCCTAGTTTTAACGTCTCGTTTTGAAAAACCTTTAATTGCAAGGTTAATTGAAGCAGGGGCGCAGGGTTACTGTCTTAAGGGTATCCCCTCAGAATCTTTAATTTTGGCATTACGCTCAGTAGCAGCAGGCGCTTCATGGTGGGATCGAACAGCAACAACGGAAATTAGAGCTGCTTTTGAAACTAGCAACACGACAATATCATCTGCAAGAACTATTGAACAGCTAGAAAATCCATTAACAAAGCGCGAACAAGAAATTCTGGCGCTAGTCGCGGCGGGTAAAAGTAATCAAGAAATTGCATCTATTCTTTATATTGCTCCCGGTACGGTGCGGGTTCACGTTCATGCTATTTTGCAAAAGTTAGAGGTTCGCGATCGCACCCAAGCCGCAGTACTAGCGATTCAGAAAGGATTGGTTGCTCCAGAGTTTTTGGACAATAGGGAGTAACTGACCGGACAGCACCATTATCAACAAGACCTGAAAAACCGGGTTTCTAGATGAACCACACCCTTTGTAAGGGCGAACGCTGTACCCTCCGGGAAGGCTCCGCCAACGCCCCTACAATTGTGGTCCATTTACCTGAAATGACTATAAGCCAAAAATCCGAAACTTTATCTTTTAACGTTGAATATACAATTACAACCAAATTTCGGCGTCGCATATTTCCAGGATGATTTTATTTCTCTGTCAGTTAAAAAACTTAATTCTTGGCGCTCTTGGCGTCTTCTCTGCGAGACGCTACGCGTTCACGTTGGCGCAGCCTCTCCGCTTCGGAGAAGTGTCCCGGAGGGAAGGCGGTTCATTCTTCATCCCCATCTTATTAGCCTCATTAACGGATGCAGGCAAAACTTTACATTACTGTATAGTATATATCTCAATAATAGCTAAAATATACGTAATAAAGGAGTTGTAAGTTTTTGCGCTCGCATTAAGGGATTGCATCTAATTAAAGACCCACACCAGAAAAACAGATAGTTTCAACTAAAAAGGAGTATAGTATGCCTCAGTTTACAGATGTGGCGGACCCTAGTAAATGGTACTACGCAGCTATAGAATGGGTAGCAAAAGTAGGTTTAATGAGGGGAACTGGTAGCGGAAAATTCGAGCCAGATAAAACAGTCACCCGTGCAGAAATGGCTGTCATACTGAAAAATTTTTACGATCTCAATAATTCTAGTACATCAGATAGACACATCTAATTAAAAATCCACACCAGAAAAACAGATGGTTTCAACCAAAAAGGAGTATAGTATGCCTCAGTTTACAGATGTAGCGGACCCTAGTAAATGGTACTACGCAGCTATAGAATGGGTAGCAAAAGTAGGTTTGATGAGGGGAACTGGTAACGGAAAATTCGAGCCATATAAGACAGTCACCCGTGCAGAAATGGCTGTCATACTGAAAAATTTTTACGATCTCAACAATTCTAGTCTATCAGATAGATTGCCATTGCGGTCTCCTGAAGAAGTGGATTTAGCAGTTTTTAATCGTGCGGACATGAGAAGTCCAGATTATCAGAATGGCGAACCAGTTAAGGATATGAGGCAATTATTCCACAAGCAAATTGTTGTGGATAATGAGACACGATTGAATGTAGAGACTCTCAAGGTTCCTGGATTTATCGGTATTGCTGACGAGGAACAAGTTAAAAATCCTCAAAACAAGACTGTATCAGGACATGAAGATATTATTAAATTTTTAGACAAATACGGTTTGCTAATTTGCACTTTTACATACCATAAAGACCGATACGGTAAAGCAATTGACCTTCGTTCTCGTCCCAATGATGACGATTTAATGGAAATTATTATCAAAAACGAGGGACATCATTCAGGGGCAATTATACCTGCATTGCGAGCAAATGGAGTGAAGGCATTTGCTAGTTTCAACGAGCCGGACACTTACCACAACGGTATGTATGGAGATAAGGGCTTTGTGGCAGTGGCTCAACGTTTAGTGTTTCCTGAATTTGTGAATCGACAGCAAGCACAAGGCTACATCAACAGTATAATTAGCTGGATGGCTTTAATCAACCCATTTGTTGATTTTGCTAGCGATTTTAATGGCGGTGACCCCACCCGCGTACGCGATCGCGCTTCACTTAAAGAATTTTTACAAAATTGTGCTTTTGCTAGTCTTGGTTCACAACAAGCCATTGACTTTCTCAACCGCCCAGAAAATAAAACATATTGTGCTGAATTTATGTATATCAGCTTAAATACACCTGTTTATCCTTTTAATAAGCAGGGTTTGACTCTGTTGTTAGATGGTGATGAAGCAAAGGCTGCGAAGATACTCCAATTTCAAGAATTACAAAATAACAGACGTGAAAATATCCTCAGTCGTAACAGTAATAATCCTCAATTTAAAGTTTTCAATATTCAAATGCCAATCGTACCATCCGACTTACCACCCCTCGACGTACTCGTGACAAAGAACGGACAAACGATTGACTCTAAAAGTATACCCTTACCTCCTTTCAAACTTTCCCAACTCCTGCGCCGTGCTTTCCGCACCTTACTTTCCCGTCAAGAAAACGTGAATGACATCAAGAAAGTCGAAGCGCAAACAAAACTTTTGGGATATCTAGAACCGTTAATTTTTCAACTATTGCGTCTGGGAAATTCTCCTAATGACCCAAAAGTTATAGCCGTCCGCAAACTTATTACCTCTGCAAAAGAAAAACTGCAACTCAGGTATAATAGTTATGAAGAGTTCGATTTAGCTATTAATCAAATTCTGAAAGAATTAGATAAATTGGTTGGAGAAGGAGATTTAGCTTATTTTGTACCGCCTAGAATGTATATCGACTTGGGACAAAATGATGGCGATCGCAATTTACCTCAAGGTTGGGGTTTTAAACTAGAAACTGTAGGAGCGTTGATTTCTCGTACAGCGATTAAGTAAAAGCGTGAGGAGTGATATCATGTCCGCTCATAGACCTTGAATAAAACTCACGCAAAGGCGCTAAAATAATTCATTAAGAAACTTTTCTGATGGTTATGCTATCGGACATGATGTCAACACCCCTTTCTTGCGGATCGGGGCTTATCCTCAAATTCTCGCAATTCTTAGCTTTTCCATGAATCCCGTTCCTCTTGCAGTTGTCTATCTATATTCTCGGTGCTAAGGCGTTACGTTTTCTGTAACTAAAAAAAGTTAGTTTTTCTCCCCTCGTCTTTTCCACACCCTACACCCCACACCCTACCCCCTGTTTTCAACTTCTTTAAGCACCTCATTCATCGGATAATCAGGCTCGTCAAAACTGAGCGAGACTTCATATCTTGTCAACGGGAAAGGTTCTAAAAGCTTGTCTTTTTCCCAACTTTCCAACCGCCACCATAGGGTTTGGACTGCAACGTCTTTACCATCAGCAAACTCAAAAGTAATTTCACCGATGTTATTAAGTCCCACCACTTCTTTTCCTTGACCTGCTTTAGAAGTGCGATCGCGATAATTTTTTGCCCTGGCTAAATATTTTTCCAAAGCTTGTTTGCGGTCTTGTCCTGGTAACGGCGCTTTAATACTACTGGGTTTAACTGAATACTCATCTTGAGGGTTATCAATATCTTCTGATTTAGCTGATAAAAAGTCAACTCTATACCACCATTCGGGTGTTTTTGTGATTTGTAATACTCTCGCATAATTCCTTTGTTCAACTAAATTCACCTTCGCAGGGCTACCATTAAGTCGCCAGGGAAAACGTTGAACTGTGGGATAAAAAATATGGTCAACCGAGGTATACACAGTACCTATTTCTAGTTCCTTTCTATCTTGATTTTCCCAACCTAATATCTCTGCTGTTGGCAAATTATCAATTACTTTCAAAGGCACAAAACCTTTGCGGTGCAATGAATGACTACCGCCAAATCCCTTAACTTCATTCTTTAAAGAACTACTGGTAAATTGAGCAATCACCATTTGTGGAGAAGTTGTGTCCAACGTTTCTACGGTTTGAAACGGGCGTATTGCAGAATACTGTAATCGAGCAGCAAAACTGTAGTGAACATCTCCTGATAAAATAATGACACGGCTTTTGGATTCAGGTAAAGCCCGCAATGCTAGCCTAGCCAATAGTCTTTCCACGGCTGTTTCTTCCAAACCCCAAGCTTCCGGATCAAAACCCCAAGCCGCAGTACCGAGTTGTTCGGCGATATTTTTTGCTATCTTTTGTACTGTTTCTAAAAAAGGTAAGCCAATCACAGGGCTTGGGGCTATGATTACTGTCACCCGTGCATCCTTTGGACGTGCTACTTTTGATATTTGCTCATTACAACCTTCAGCACTCAGAAGTCCAGGAAAATCAAAGTCTTTGTCTCCTGGAAATTCTCGCCAAGTGCGGGTGTCTAGTACAATAACTTCATGACAAGGACTAGTAACTGTGTAGTGCCATTTTAGGGAACCTTCTTGATAAGATGCTCGTCTCGGCTGACTTTCTCGAATATCTGCAATCGTCGGTAACCCAATCCGTCGGTCTATTTCCTGTTCGGACTGTAAGTGTGTTCCACTGGAAGCAAACCATACCTCAGCAGCTTTGAGTAATGTCTCGCCTGGATTTCCGTCTGCAAACTGTTCGGGTGTGTTTCCCCAAGCTTGACAAAGCGCATACGCTAGTAAACCATTGTTAAGTACTCGCCGACCAAGGGGTTGCTTCAGGACGCGATCGCACCAAGCCATATTTAGAAACCAATCATCTGTAATTTCGTGGTCGTCAAATACCATATAAGTAGGAATATTCGCTAAAGCCCGCCTAACTTCTTTTAGCGTTAAATAAAATTCCTCTAAATAACCCAATTCTTCTTGATAAGAAGACTTATCCTTTCTCTGTCCGGGTATATCTGGATAAACATCTTCCAATGTTGGGAAATCTTCTGGTTGAGACCATAGGACATCACTCCAAGCAAATAAATACATTGTCAAGAATTCACCAACTGTAAATAAATGACTTTTGGCAAGGGTAGAGATTTTGTTAAATTTACTAATACTTGCTGTAAATCCTGCTATGTGTGTTGCTAAACGATTCCGTTTTCCAGGCTTTAATTCTTCTAAATCTTCAACATTTGGTAGTGTTTCCGTCCAACCCAAAAGGACTTGACTTGCATCCATTAGCATGAATAGTAAAGCATCTGCCACATCATCTACATAGATTTGGTCACCAGTCAGGAAAAGTTGATGTGGTCGTTTTTTTGGATCTTGTTCTAATGCTTCTCCAATCATTTTGTCTAATGCTGCTAGTCCATCCAAGCTTTCTCCATGAGGCTTACGACAAGAACCGTGGGTAATACGTAAATCATTTAGATGGCGAGGTACAAGTGCAAAACTAGGCAGATTGTAAGGCGGATATGTAATATTTCTAATCAAACCTTCTGGTGTTATGATACCTGGTTGATTCAACTTTTTTCCATTACCAAAATCTAAGTTATAAAGATAGTTTTCCCCATATAAAAGTATAGTGTCTGTAGTTTTAGCAGTTACAGTCACTATGTATAATTTATTACCTACTTGAATTGTTTTTCTGCTACCAGTAAATAATACAGTTTTATCAGTATCCAAAATTTCTAGAGTGACAGTGCAGCTTTCTTTCACAGCCACCCATACTGTTACGGCGTTCGGTTCCGTACGTCTAAGAATCGGTCCGGCGAGAACCAGGGGCAACTTGTTTATCCGTTCCTTTAAAGATGTCCAAGCCATGCCATTTTTGTTATCACGTTATATATCTAAAGTATATTTCGTGCAAATACCTCTGATTTTCAATTTGGGTTTTCTCTAACCACAAGACGACCGTCTTCCATATATATGATGCGATCGGCAATGTCGAGGATGCGGTTATCGTGAGTCACAAGTAAAATTGTACATCCCTGCTCTTTTGCGAGTTTCTGCATCAACAAGGGCGACATCGCGCCCGGATTTTTTATCAAGTGCGGCTGTGGGTTCGTCAGCTAGCACGATTTTTGGCTGGCTAACGAGCGCACAGGCATCGGTTGATGATAAACCTAGCAGCCTTTATTAAGATAGGAATTTATGAAATATTAACAAAAATGATAATGCGCTCCCCTAATAAACTGAGAAGCGCTTGATTTCTATTAAATTCAGGGATAAATATAGTTACATAGTTCCCTGAGGCTTACTATAAACAGATTGCGAGCAAATGCTTTATACAGCGCTACTGCGAGTGATCAGGTTCCATATGAAAATAGCAACAAGCGCACCCAAAATAGCCAAGATAACTCCACCGATACTGAGCGTAGAAGCCGTTAGCGTCAAAGTCCCCGTACTGAACCATAGACCTAAGGAACCACCTACGAAAGCACCAACAATTCCTAATAGAAGAGTTCCTAAGATTCCACCACCTTGATGACCGGGGTAAATAGCTTTAGCAATTGCGCCGGCGATGAGACCTAAAACAATCCAAGCAAGAATATTCATGATTAATTATTTGTAACCTTTTTTCAACAAATACATATTAACTATTTAGCTAATATTATCTCATCTACCATCAGAACTAATTTCTAATACTCTCAAGGAATACTGAAATAGTTTTAACTCCTAACTCCTAAGACATAGGAGAAAGGTTAATTAATATTAAAAAGGTTCCTCGAACAAGGCAAAAGGAAACAGTCAAAAGTAAAAATAAAAAAGTTTTAGAGGTTGTTTGAAAAGTGATTGGCTGTGATTTTAGGCACTTATTGATCCCCCCTAGCCCCCCTTTTTAAGGGGGGAAAATACTCTAACGGTCCCCCTTTTTAAGGGGGATAATGGTGGATCTTGAATATGATTGCTACTGATGAAAGGATTTTTCAAACATCCTCTTACGTCGTCATCTTTTTAGCTTCTCCAAATGGTAGCTTTATTTCCGCCGTCCTGTCTAGTTAGCTCTAAAACTAGGGGGGCAAAAAGTTAGAAAAAGTCAGAAAAAGACAGAATCTAGCCATACTATTCCTGAATATACGTTAAGCAACTTGTAGTTAATGCTATGGTAATTCTAAATGAAATGTAAAATTTTCATGAAGATTGCTATATAAACAAGCTATTTATTCTTTCAAATTATGTTGAAAAAATTTATCTTTTATTTCACAAATCAAACCTTAACTAAAAAGCTAAACTTACTACTAATTGTCATATTTGTTACTGGTACAGTTTTCAGTAGCTTTACTTTAGTAAACGTCCTAAATTTCAAAGCTCAAAATGAAATTAGCTCTAATGCTTGGCTACTGCTACATACTATAAACTCAGTTCGCTCTTACACCAACGATGAAGTCACTCCCCATCTCCAATCTCGTTTAGACAATGAGGAGTTTTTACGTCAGACCATCCCCTCTTACGCCTCTCTCAAAGTTTTAGAAAATCTTAAACGGGATAATGAGTCCTACGAAAAATTTCTTTATAAAGAAGCCATGTTGAATCCCACTAATCCGCAAGATCAAGCTGATAGCTTTGAAGCGGAAATGGTCGAGTTATTTCGCCAAGACACAAAACTAAACACAATATCGGATTACCGTTATTTTTTGGGAGAAAAATTCTTTTACATTGCTCGTCCTCTAACCGTCACTGAACAAAGATGCTTAAAATGTCACAGTACACCAGAGGTAGCTCCCAAAAACATGATTAAAATCTATGGCGATAAAAATGGCTTTGGTTGGAAGTTGAATGAGATTAATGGCGCTCAGATTGTTTATATCCCAGCCAGTGAAGTTTTGCAGCGGATGCGTCAATCTTTCGTTTTAGTTATGGGAATTGTCGCTCTGATTTTTGCCAGCACTATTTATTGGGCTAATTATTGGCTGAAGCGGTTTGTTGTGCAACCCATTAAACAGGTTGTCCGAGTCGCAGATGCAGTCAGTACTGGTAATTTGGATATTAACTTTGAAAAAGTCTTTAATGATGAAATTGGCAGTTTAGTGGAAGCATTTACACGCATGAAGCTCAGTTTAGTGATGGCGATTAAGCGCTATGAGCATTACCGCATCGACAGTCATCAAAATGGTAGAATTCATAATCTTGACAGATAAAAAATACAGACGTAGGATATAGCAATCTTACTTATTCGTAAAGGCGAGAAACCCGGTATCTCAAAGATACCGGGTTTCTAGAATTTCGCAATTTTACAATTAACTCTCTGCTTTTTGCTCGTGGTAATTGGATATGTGCTCGTAAATTTCTTTAGGAAACTGCAAATCCTTATAGACATTACAACCGTCTGGGTCTTCAGGATTAGGACAAATTGGAAACTCTTGCTGTAATTGCCATTGGAGAACACGCTCCCGTCGGGGCGGATTATAGTCTTTACCCTGCACCTGTAAATAGAGTGAATGCGCTTCTTCTTCGCTAAAATCTCGATCTTTTTGGAGATAATTAATTAATTCAGATTCACTTAAAAAGTGACGCGCTACCATTGCAAATACGAGTCTACCATAATGACCAATATCCTTACCTGCATCAAGGGAATCAAGCAGGTGTGCCATCATGTCGTTTTTTCTTAGCTCTTCCACAGTCATACACTATCAGTTCCTTTAATGTTACTACGAGTATTTTCTGTTTTATAGTATCTCCGTACTGATATAATGACCTGTCTCTTGTGGCTGAATATTTATTTCTGCATCCGCTTCCTAAATTCTTCTGCTCTTTGTTGATGGGGAATTTCTGCAACCAAAGCTTCTATAAGTTCTTCAGGTGTCAAATCAGGGAATTCAGCTAGAGTATCTTCGAGAATAACACTGGCGAAAGGTCCAACAAAACTTGTTAGTTCTTGACGACAACGCTGTAGAAACTCTGGATCGATAGAGATGATAGGCGATTCTGCTCGAAAATCATCCTTGGGAACAACGTCTGCTGATTCTGCTCGAAAATTGTCTCTTAAAGTCCTAGGAGTAAAGTTTCCTGGGACTATTAGCTGAGTTGGCTCATTGGTAAGTTCATATCCATAAGGAGTTGAGTAGAGTTCATGAAGAATTTCTTTAGCTGACTGATAGCGTTGTGAAGGTTGCTCTACCAGCATTTTTTCCAGTATTTTGCCGAATTTACTGCTGATATTAACATAAGAAGTCCATTGCCACTGAAGAGACTGACGATCCACTAAGACATCAGGCATTTTCCCCGTGAGGAGGACAACAGCGCAAACACCTAAGGCATAAATATCACTACAGGGATAACAGTAACCTAGAAGAATTTGCTCTGGTGGAGAATAACCAATTTTTCCTACCATCGAACTGCGAACGGAGTGATGGGCATTATTTGATTCAGGAGAAAAAATTTGCGTAATTTTTTCCTTAACCACTCCAAAATCAATCAGTACGGGTTTCGATTGTTTGTAGGAAAGCATGACATTGTCCAGTGAAATATCTCGGTGGATGATGTTCTGCTGGTGGATATGGTCTAACACTGGCAACAAATCTAACAACCACTGAATAACTTCAGATTCAGAAAATGGCTCACCTCTTGAAGAAAGACGTTCATACAAAAGTTGTGAGTAGGTTTTCCCGTCAATATACTCTTGTACAATAAACAGCCTCTCTTCACTGGTCATCCATGCTAAAAATCTAGGAATCTGAGCATGATTAATCTGGTAGAGAATTTTGGCTTCACGCTCAAACAACTCACGGGATTTACGGATTAAATTTTCTCTCTTGGTGGTGGGTACAAATTCTTTAAGGACACAAGGTTCACCAAAACGTTGGGTATCAGTTGCCAAGTAAGTACGCCCGAAGCCCCCCTGTCCTAAAAGCTTCTGAATTACGTAGCGACTGTTAATAGAAGTGCCGGGCTTGATTTCTGCTAGCATTGCTGCACTGTTACTTGGTGATTGTGTCCTACCTGTTAGGATATCTTAACCCGACTATAAAGCATAGTCATTATCGCTTCAGTAGGTGAAGCGCCTGATAAAATTAAATTTTTAGCCAAGGATATGTATTATCAACTACTTTTGCTCTCGCAGCTAGTTTATAGTAACGGAAATGTATGTAGTAGTCATTGTTATAGTTATTTTCCGACATTTGCAAATGAATCTAAGTGGCTTAAACCTGAGACGGTAGTTGTCATTTCTTCAAAAAAGCAGCTCGGTACAAGCAAGGGTAGTTTCCGCGATATGTTGGAAGCACTTGGAGTTCGTGAAACAGGTCTTTTATCTGGAGATTCAAAGCAGTACCAGTTTGAAAACCCATCACTTGGTTTCCTTGGTAAGTACCAATTTGCAGAAATCCTGCTGATTCGTCTTGGTTACTACAAAGCTAATGTCTTTTACGGACGTGGTGCTGACAAGAATTACTGGCGGGGTACATGGACAAAGAAGAATGGTATTGACAGCAAATCAAAATTTCTCAATTCCCCTGAAGTTCAAGAAAAAGCAATTCGTGAGGCTTTTAGGGTGTATTGGCAGGATATCAATGACATTCTCAAAAGGCAAGGTAAGTCTATCAATAACTACCTCGGTCATCAAAAGACGTTTAGCGATCGCTCTAAGTCGAAAACAATCACAATCACCCTTTCTGGTATTCTAGCAGGAGCACACTTGAGGGGTAGCGATCGCGTCGCGGAACTTTTAGTACAAGGCAAAGTATCTCAAGACGAATTTGGCACCTCTATTCTTGATTACGTAGAGGAATTTGGCGATTATGACATCACAATAAATGATTTTTAGTGCTAGAGCATCGGTACAGAAATCGCAAAAACCCAGTTTCTTCGCGGATGATAAATGAAAAATTAGCCTTTAAGGGCGATAGAAACCGGGTTTTTTTGCCCAACGAGTGAATACTGTACCAGAGATCTAGGTAATACAGCGTATTGTAGGTTTATGAGGTACATCGGTAGGGGCGAACCGCCGTTCGCCCTTACAATAATCTGTACCTCACGCTTATAGCAATCTGCTGTAAGTTCCCTATGCGGATTTCCGTTCCTATTTTTGATGCCTTATGGCAATCTCTGCACTCTAGTAGATGTTAAAGCTTGGGATTATAAGCAATTTGTTGTAATTATATAGGTAATGTTTGTAAAGTTATGATTTCCATAGAAGAGCCAAATAAGGATGTGGTACTCGTTGCTGGTGCTACTGGTGGAGTGGGACAGCTTGTAGTCAGCGACCTTTTAGAGAAGGGCTTTAAAGTTCGCGTCCTAACACGCAACGCTGCAAAAGCCCAAAAAATGTTTAATGATAAAGTAGAAGTTGCCATTGGCGATATTCGCGACTCGAACACACTCCCAACAGCAACCCAGGATGTTAACTACATCATATGTTGTACGGGAACGACTGCATTTCCCTCCGCCAGATGGGAGTTTGACCCAAACCCTAACTTAATTGAATGGGTTCAGCTGCTGCTTAACCGCGAAGATGCTGAAGCAAGAGCAAAGAATAGTCCCTCAAAAGTTGATGCAGAAGGCGTGAGTCATTTGGTAGCAGCAACGCCCCGCAACTTAAAGCGGTTTGTTTTTGTCTCTTCCTGTGGAGTTCTTCGCAAGGAAAAGTTTCCTTACAACATTCTGAATGCATTTGGCGTGCTTGACGCCAAACTCAAAGGAGAAGAAACCATCATTGGTTCGGGATTACCCTACACCATCATCCGTCCGGGACGATTAATTGATGGTCCTTATACTTCCTACGACCTCAACACTTTGTTAAAGGCAAAAACCCAGGGTAAGCTTGGTGTCGTAGTAGACACGGGTGATAAACTGACAGGTCAGACCAGCCGTATTGATGTAGCAACCGCTTGTGTGGAATGTCTTCAAAACCCTTGTTGTGAAGGAAAAGCTTTTGAAATAGTTAACCAGGGAACGAGACCGCCAGAGATGGATTGGGAGGGGATTTTTTCTAAGTTTTGCGTTGTTGAACCGCCCGGAAATAAATTTCAGGCTAAAAGCTAAAGTCTACCCCATGACTGGTTTTAGCTTTGATGATGCTCAATTTATAATGGACAGTGAAATCAACCTTTCTGTGTCCCTTAAATGCCACTTGTTCTTGCTACTGACCCTATTCCACTTGTGACTGATAAGTACGGAGTTGTCCGTGTCAGGAAAACTCGTATTACATTAGATACAGTAGTTACCGCTTTCTTGGAGGGGGTGACAGCAGAAGAAATTGTTGTTCAGTACCCATCACTTCAACTTGCAGATGTCTATTCAGTAATTGGTTACTATCTCCGACATAAAGCTGAAATAGATGCATACCTTTTAGAGCGTCAACAGCACGCAGCATTCGTTCGTCAAGAAGCTGAAAGGCGTTTCAATCCAGTTGGAATACGCGATCGCTTGTTAGCGAGGTGTAGCCAACAGGGGTAGGCTGAGATGTTACGATTTTTGGCTGATGAGAATTTTAACAATCAGATTACTCGTGGCGTTTTGCGTCGCAACCCTAATATTGATATTGTTCGCGTTCAGGATGTGGCTTTATCTGAGACAGACGATCCAATCATTCTGGAATGGGCAGCACAACAAGGGCGTGTTATTTTGACTCATGATGTAGCAACAATGACAGACTTTGCTTATGAACGAGTACAAGCAGGGTTGCCGATGTCTGGATTGTTCGAGGTGAGTCGTCGTGTTCCAGTGGGTTTAGCAATTGAGGAAATTGTGCTGTTAGCTGAGTGTAGTTTGGAGGGGGAGTGGGAAGGACAGGTACGGTTCCTGC
This sequence comes from Scytonema sp. PMC 1070.18, assembly GCA_035967975.1. Classification (GTDB taxonomy): domain Bacteria; phylum Cyanobacteriota; class Cyanobacteriia; order Cyanobacteriales; family Nostocaceae; genus Scytonema. The sequence goes on along the minus strand of JAWQFQ010000109.1, from coordinate 3,993 downwards.
CTTTGCGTTAATGCATCTCATGAAGTACTCCCTAGACAATTCCCCTAATCCTCGCGCAATCTATAGCAAATACTCTTACCAAATTGAACTCGCTCGAATGATGCATCTAGGTTAAGTGTCGTTTCACCACTACCAAGAAACACGTAGCCATCTGGTCTTAATTGTTGCCTTGTTTTTTTTAGTAAACTTTTCTTGGTAGCTATATCAAAATAAATTAAAACATTGCGTAAAAAGATAATGTCTATTTGTGGTAAAGATGACCAAGATTGTACGAGATTCATCTGGTGAAATTCAACCATATTGAGAATTTCGTCTTTAATTTGCCAGTCGCCATCTAACTTCTGAAAGTACTTATCTCGAAGAGTTTGCGGTAACCCACGGTTGGTTTCAAATTGGTTGTAACGCCCTTCCCGTGCCCGTGTTAATACTTTGTTAGAAAAATCACTAGCAATGAGCCGCACAGACCAACGGGAAAGCATGGGAAAATGTTCGCGAATGAGCATGGCGATGCTGTAAGGCTCCTGTCCGTTGGAACAAGCAGCACACCAAATGTTGAGCGATCGCTCAACTCTCCGTTTCTCTATCAACTCTGGTAGTATAAATTGTTTCAGTGCTTCAAAAGGGTGAAGATCGCGAAAGAAAGACGTTTCGTTGGTGACTAGCGCCTCAATGACCTGGATGTGAAGATTGCTGAACGGATGAGTCCGCAAGTAACTGACTAAATCAGAAATCGAAGCAAATCCTGCTGATTGTACAATTGGTTGCAAATGTAACTCTGCTAAATAAGTTTTATCGCTAGACAACACAACCACTGAATGATGATAAACTAATTGACGAAGGTAGTCAAAGTCAACGGTGCTTACAAGCATAGTCTGCTTCATAACTTACGGATTCGACGCATAATTTCACCCGCCATTTGGTTAAGCGGAACAATTGCATCGGCAAGTCCGGCATTAACAACGAAACCAGGCATTCCCCAGACTACGCTACTTGCTTTGTCTTGTGCAAGCACCTGTCCACCTACTTCGCGGATGCATTGACAGCCATGCAGTCCATCTTTCCCCATTCCCGTTAATATGATCCCCATTGTGCCAGCACCGTAGACTTTTGCAACGGAGCGGAAGAGGACATCCACGGAAGGACGACAGGAATTTTCCGGAGGTGCTTGATTGGTATTAATTTTAACCACCGCGCTGTCACGTTGCACAACCATGTGAAAATCTCCTGGTGCAATCCAAGCAGATCCGGGTTCTAGTATCACTCCGGGAACCGCTTCTCCTACTGGGATTTGACACTTGGAGGATAATCGTTCAGCTAATAATTTTGTAAACATCGGGGGCATATGTTGCACAATTAGGATGGGAACTGGTAACCCTGCAGGTAATTCAGGAAGCATTGTGGCGAGAGCATTAGGTCCTCCGGTAGAAACCCCGATTGCTATAACAGCTACCTGCTGTATGTGAGTGCGAACAGGAGGAACCACTGGAGGAGCAATCGTTGTTGGCGTTGTTCCTAGACTCAATACCTTGATTTTGGGAATTAAGTCCTCGCGGATTCGTTGATTTATTGCTTCCACACTCCCTAAGTTACTGGGTTTTGTTGCATAATCAGAAGCACCCAAAGAGAGAGCTTCGAGGGTTGCGATCGCCCCGGTGCGTGTGAAGGTGCTAAACATAATTATCGGCACACTTGGATATCTCTGTCGGATCGCGGATAAAGTTTGTAAACCATCCATTTCCGGCATCTCTACATCTAGGATGATGACATCAGGGTTGATATGGGGAATTTTGGCAAGAGCAATGCGCCCATTGGCTGCGACTCCCACCACCTCTAATTCTGGATCGGCGGAGAGAATCTTACTGACTCGACTCCGGACTACTACCGCGTCGTCTACAATAAGTACCCGGATTTTTGGCATAATTGTAAAATAACTTAATATTTGAATTGATAGACGACTTTCTGCAAATCTACTGCCATGCGGGATAGCTCTATTGCTGCTTGTGACGTATCGTTGGCTCCAGTCGTTGTACTTTGAGCATTAAGCGCCACAATCCCGATATTTTTTGCAATATCCGATGTTCCTTTAGCTGCTTCAGCTATATTTCGAGCGATTTCATTTGTCGTTGCTGTTTGCTCCTCAACAGCGCTAGCTATTGTGCTTTGTAGGTCGTTAATCCGGTTGATGATTTCAGTAATCTGAGTGATAGCTTGAACAGCACCGTTTGTATCAGTTTGAATTGCTTCAATGCGCTGACTAATATCCTCGCTAGCATTTGCTGTTTGTTTTGCTAATTCCTTGACCTCGGTTGCTACTACGGCAAATCCCCTACCTGCATCCCCTGCTCTAGCAGCTTCAATGGTAGCATTAAGGGCAAGTAAGTTAGTTTGTTGAGCAATTGAGGTAATCAATTTAGTGACTTTGCCAATTTCGATACTGCTTTGACCGAGTTTGCGAATCGTCTCGTTTGTGCGCTCAGCGGTTTGAACTGCATCAGTCGCAACTTTCGCCCCACCCGCAACAGTCTTAGCAATTTCTTGAATGCTGACATTCATTTCCTCTACAGCAGTCACTACTGTACTTGTATTCAAATTTACCTGTTCTGCAGAAGCAGAAGCAGAAGTTGCTTGTTCTGCTGTTTGTTCAGCGTTGTCAGTCATTTCTTTGCTGACTGCGGTCAGTTCTTCTGAAGAAGACGCAACGGCTGTTGCAACCTCAGCCATCTGTTTGATTGAAGACCTAAGGTTGGTAATCATCTGATTACTATTATCAGTGAGGTGCTTAAAATCTCCAGCATTACGTACTTCTATTTTCTGGGATACATTTCCTTGTGCAACAGCAAGGGTGACCTCATTAACACTTGTTATCTGCTCTTTTAAATTCGCAGACATTTGATTGAAGTTGTGGAGCAATTCTTTCCAACTTCCCTTTGCTCCTTTCACAACAGCTTGAGAACCGAGTTTTCCTTCCGTACCAATCTCATACGCAACGCGAGTCACTTCATTGACAAAAGTTTGGTTTGAACTCACCCATTCATTAAAAACTGTGGAAATTTCACCCAGTTCATCGTTCTCCACTGGTAACCGGACAGTAAAATCGCCGTCTCTTGCTGCTTTGAGTGCTTTTAGTAACGGTTGTAGTAGCGCTTCTGTTGTGTTGCGATCGCCCACAGTAGTGCTCTCATTGACAGCGTCGTTCTGTTGAGCATCTGTACTGTTCTGTGAGGGGGATTTAGAGTTAGCTGTTTTACCAGACCGATTTGTAGCCATTGCAAAGGACTCCTAGCTATTTTATTAAATTTACATACCTTTGCGTAAAGATTGTTAGATGTTAGTGGATAGTGGATAGTGGTTAGTGGTGACATACTGATAAGACTATAATGCAAGGAAAGCACAAAATCCAAAAATATAATGGAGCTTGAAGAAGAGTTTATATTAAAACTGCACCGCCGTCCTCAAGAGACAGTCTTTGTTGAAATTCCAAAAGATACCTTAGAATCCCTCAAAAAAATAGCAGAGAATCGAGATATGTCTGTAGAAGCTTTACTCAAATTTTATGTTGGGCAAGGTTTAAGACAAGATTTAGGACATTAAAAATAGCATCGTCTTATTGTGGTGGATGTAGTCCTGCTGAGGTCAAAAGACGACGCAAGTTAACAACTCCGATCCGATTTAATTGCAGAGCTTCCACCGTTGCTCGACCACAGGAGGTTTTACCGATAACCTTGGTAAAATCATCGTTCCAGCTAAAATGCTCTGACATCGGCAATATTCACAAAGATTTTTGGCTCTGCTGGCTACTGTTCGTCTCAATGCAGAGGGTACTCGCTCGAACTCAGACGGCATGGAATAACTGAGACTCTGACACAAATTGGCGATTCAAGGTAAGCAAGTCGATATTCTTGAGCCTTGCTAACTCCATAAGAGCTTCCAAGCGTTCTACCGTTAATTAAAGTCTATGCAAAGTTGGGTATATGTAGATATTCTACGTTTACC
>JAWQFQ010000108.1:23690-29092 GCA_035967975.1 Scytonema sp. PMC 1070.18 | reverse complement strand
TCCGAAATTTTTTGGGCGCTTTTTTCTAACTCTTCAATTAAGGCTTTGTTTTGGTCAGGATGAACGCCCAGTAATTCGCTCGCTTCTTGTATTGAAATCTTCGGCATAATCAAGAATTGCTTAACTATACCTAGATTAACCTAAGATTTTCTTGTACAGTACGCACCCGATCGCATTCGGGATTATTTACGAACTAATGTCAAAATTACCCCAAAGGATCGCCACCTTTGCGACAGCAGCAATCAATAAATTTTTCAACCCCCACACCCGGTCACCCTATTTCAGAACTGCTTCAACCACCGCAGCCGGATATTCCTCATGGATTCCCAGTGAACCGGGAAGAGTTACGGATTTCACTCCCGGTAAAGCAGCCAACGCTTCCATTTCAGCAAGAGAAGAAGGTGGGGCGGATTCTGCAATAATGACCATGAGCGGGACAGACAAACCTCTGGCAAGTGAGAGAAAATCATTTCGGTTATCTACAGCATCAAGATGACCAGTGACGAAAGCAGCTGGGGCAAATCTGGCTCCCGGCTGTTGAGTATTTTGCCACTTATATTGAATGAAATCTGGTGTAAGTTTTGCTACATCGACAAAGACATGGCGGCGGTACATGAATTTGAGGAAAGATGGTAAGGTATTGAGCTTGTAGAGGATTTGACCGACCAAGGGCGATCGCACCAAATCCTTCACCATTCCAGCCACCTGCTGCTTGACTCCCATCACACGGAGAGGACCTCGCCAGGTTGGTGCTACGAGTATAATCCGAGAAAATACTGGTGGGATGTCGTTCGCTAATTTTAATACATAAGCAGCACTGTGACCGGCGGCGATCGCTGTGACTGGTGCATTAAAAACAGATGTTACAAAATCTTGTAAAAATTGCTGATACATAGCTGGTTTATAATTGACAGCTAAGCGAGAAGATTGACCAAAACCGGGCCAATCTACAGCAACTACTTGAAAATGGGAAGATAGTAACTTCCCTATTTCGCCCATTTCAGAACGCATAGAAACTGTACTGAAAGCTGGGAGTAACAATAGTGGCGTACCCGTACCCAAAGTTTCATAAACCACTCGAATTTGCTGATTTTCCCAGTTCCATTCATATTCCCGAACAACTCCACCAATCTCACTATTGGCAGATGTAAACAGCACGTTAGTTGACATAGTAACCTCTTTGTTAATTGCTAATTGTTAATTGCTAACTGCTAACTGCTAATGGCTAACTGCTAATGGCTAACTGCTAACTGCTAATTGCTAATTGCTAATAGTAATAGCCTTTTTACAATGAACCATTAGCAATTAACTATTAACCATTAGCCATTATCCATTAGCTATTCACAGAAGTTTCCAATGCTTTTTTCTGCATTGTTTTAAAAATATTGTAAAATCCGTTAGCGCGAGATGGGGTGAGGCTAACATTTAAACCAGTTTCTTGAATAAAATCTGGAGTGAGTTGTACGATTTCACTGGGGTTTAAACCATTTAAACCTTCCACTAGAAGTCCTACCAACCCTTTGGTTAGCTGAGAGTCAGAATCGCCCTGAAATATAACTTTTCCGTCCTCTATTTGGGCTGTAATATATACTTGAGAAACACAGCCTGGTACCTTGTTCTCTGGTACTTTCTCAGATTCAGGGAACTCCTTGAGTCTTTGACCGTACCAGATAAGCTGTTCGTAACGTCGTTTTGGGTCAGAAGAACGCTGGAAGCGTTGGACGATTTTAGCAAGATTTGGTGGCAAGGAGTCAAGAGTAGAGGACATAACACAGGCAAAAGTTTCGATCTACATCTCTTTGAGTTTAGATTATCTTCGAGAGCAGCACGCAAGCGATCGCTGACTAGCCTGTATTTTTCTCTAGAACCCTGTTTGATGTAGTGGAACACAATAGCTCTTTCCCCTACACTTATATACTCTACACACCCGTATTTTCTTGGAAGATTACATTAAGTAATTAGAAAAAATATTAAATAATGATGCAAAAGTAAAATGGATATTGATTTTTTTGATAATTAAATTTATGTGGAAACCTTTGATTAACCCATCAACTATATTAAGGAGAAAGTCAGTTGCTAACATCTACTGTATTAGCTACTTTCGCTACAACACCTTTGGTTTGGAGTCCAGTTGTTGGACTGATTATGATTCTGAGTAATATTGTTGCGATCGCCTTCGGTAAATCCACCATGAAGTATCCTAGTGAGGGTCCCAATCTACCATCATCCAAGTTCTTTGGTGGTTTTGGTGTTCCTGGGTTATTAGCAACTACTGCCTTTGGTCATATTTTAGGAGCTGGAGTTATCTTAGGACTGCACAACCTTGGTCGTCTCTAGATTCTTGTCTTAAATAGCACCAGATTGATTTTCTTAGCAAACCATAAGGAGCCAGAAAGTTTTTTCTGGCTCTTTTATTGCGATTCTTAGGAGTTTATGATATCGGAGGCAAACCTCTCATTTGTCGAACAGCATTTAAGCAGGACGGACAGTCACAGCCGAACATAGCAACCGCTGCATCACTTTCTTCTTCAGTGAATTTAAACTCAGCGGGTTCATTTGGATTTTGTTGAGCTTGTGGTGCTGTAAATTCAACAACAGATGATGAAGACGAAGCTGCTGTCGTGCGACCTGAAGATGAAGCCACAGCTTTGCTGACCCTGATACATACGAGATTAGAACTGGCTGAGTGAGGGTTTTTCGCGCAAGAAAGAGAACTTTGTGAAGAATTTATTGGTTGTTCTGCTCTAGCTGGTTGAGTCATCATCACCAGAGACAGCATAGATGACAACAGTACGGGACTTGAAAGTAACGCTAGAGAAAATTTTTTGTTCATTCTAAATGGGATTTCTAGAGGATATGGCAATAATCTTTTCACAACCATTGGTTGTATTCAGTAATTTTTGTGCAAAGTTACTCAATTGAGTCTTGCAATTATTGATAGTACTAACAAAGTAGGCACCATTATATCAGAAGCAGGTCATTGCGTCTAGAGGCTGGGAAGTTGGTATACAGCACAACCGATAAATAATTGCACAACAACCAATCGACTTGAAAAACAGGGTTATTACAATTCGGTTAAAAGTTATTCGCGCCGCCAGAAACCCGGTTTCTTTAAGAAACCGGGTTTCTATTCCGGTGTATCCGAACCATATTGATGTATACACTGGGTTTAAGATATGGACTCAATAAGCACAGAATGAGTTCCCATCACCATTGTTTGTTTCTTCCATAAAAGTCTTTTTTAAAAATAACTTCACCAACTTTGTTCTTGGATAACTTGTTTAATTTCAGCATCCATTAGTTGAAAAGCCGGTAAGGCTTTCAGTGGTGAAAAGTCTTCGATAAGTTCTGCTACTCGATGAACACGCTCATGAACCGAGAATTGCTTTAATTTCCGACCTGTCAATCCACTAGCTTCACGTAGAAGTTTATGAAGAACATCTTTTGGATCGCTTAGTTGTTCAATTGTGGCGATCGCTGGTATTTTTATGGGCTGACGTCCACGAGGATTACCGGCTGCGCTCCGCAGTGCGACTTCATCAAATAACAGCCATGCTTCTTGCATAGGCAAGTAATTTGTGTTTGGAAACAACAGATCCTTCTGGAGTTTTTTGCCGCCAAGTATCAGGAAGACTGCCAAATGATACACGTTTAAAGCGCTGACCCAAGCGTACCATTTCCTTTAATTCAGCAACTAGTAAACTATCATCAGGTACTTGCATCACTACAGCAGGTGAGTGAGTGTTGACAATAACTTGGTCTGTATAAATATCACCAACAAGATGGAATAAACTTCGCACATCGGGCTGTCCTACCTTCTTCATCTCGAACAGATAAAGCAGCTTCAACAAGAGGTCGATCTGCGATCGCACTTAAGAACCGAATCGCATCAAATAAGTTAGACTTACCAACACCGTTAGCACCAGCTACACAAGTAAATGGTCCGAAGCGAACATCAACATCAACTAAATTCTTAAATCCAGAAACTTTTAACCGAGTTAACATTAGTTATTTGTCATTAGTCATCTTTCATGAGCGAGTTGTCAAAACTTACTACCAATGGCTCCCCTACACCCTACACCCCACACCCTATTTTTTTCGAGGAGGTAGAAAATTGCCTGGAGTTGGGTCATCTGGTGGGAGCAACTGCTGGCGTCCGTTGCGAATAATTTTCAACATATCGTGAAGTTGCTGCTCGATATTTTCAAGGACATTATCAGCGTAGTCATCTGCTCCCTGTTCAATGGCTTCCGCTTCTGCGATCGCTTGACGGCGCATTTCTTCTAATTCCTGTTGACAGGCGCGGCGCTTGCGGTCAATTTCCTCAAGAGTTTCTTGTAGCATGGCATCGCATTCTTGCTGCACTTGTCGCCGGAGTTGTGCCGCTTCCTGTTCTGCTTGTTGGATAATATCACTTTCATCCAAAATTTGTGCCCGTTTGGCTTGTGCTGCGTCAACCACTTGTTGTCCGTACTCTTCCGCTTGTAGGAGGATATCTTCCCTGTGCTGGATGATAGCGGCTGCTTCCTGAAACGCTTCAGGTAAAGAAAGCCGGATGTAATCAAGCTGCTCGAATAGCTTATCCTCATCGACAACAGCGCGTCGCGTCAGGGGGATATGGAAACTTGAAACGATTAACTCCTCCAATCGGTCAAGCTCCTGTTGAATATCAAAGCTTCCCATTGGTGTAGCATCTCCATTGTAGGAGATGCCATTGGGAAACTCTTCCGGGGTTAAATGACCTCCGTTGTGATTTGATTCGATACCGGGCTGTTTTGGGCGTAGCATTGGTAAATATCCAGGGCAACATGCGGGGGAACAAGATGATCTATTGAACCACCAAACTTAGCAATCTCTTTTACCACACTACTACTTAAAAAACTATACTCATTTGATGTTGCCAGAAAAACTGTTTCTATTTGGTGAGAAAGGGTTTTATTTGTGTGAGCCATCTGAAGTTCCACTTCAAAATCTGAAATGGCTCGCAAACCCCGTAGAAGAACTTGTGCGCTCCGCATTTGGGCATATTTGACGGTCAACCCGTCAAAAGCGTCTGCTTCTACGTTACTTAGGTGTTGTGTAGATTGGCGAATCAGTTCTAAACGCTTTTGTACAGTGAACAGTGGTGTTTTGTTAGGATTACGCAGTACAGCGACAATCACCCGTTCAAATAGACGGCTACCACGTTGAATGATATCAAGATGTCCTAAGGTAATAGGGTCGAAGCTTCCCGGATATATGGCAATCACAGTATCGATGCCTCAAAGTTGCTTGAGCAGATTATATCTGACATGAGGTGAAAATAGGGTATAGGGTGTAGGGTGCAGAGAATGCAGGGGGTGCAGTGGGTAGTAGGTTTGACTCATCGATGACAATTGACCACTCAAAGGGACTTCCAAGAA
>JAWQFQ010000108.1:0-23590 GCA_035967975.1 Scytonema sp. PMC 1070.18 | reverse complement strand
ATAAACTCTCGCGTCTTGTGGTCCGGGCGTCCTCGCCCGTCCTTCCAGAAATAAACTCTCGCGTCTTGTGGTCCGGGCGTCCTCGCCCGTCCTTCCAGAAATAAATTCTCCCGTCTTGTGGTCCGGGCGTCCTCGCCCGTCCTTCCAGAAATAAATTCTCACTTCTTGTGTACAATTAGCGGACATCAATCCCGCATTACAAGAATTGTAGGAGACTTTTTTATTTTAGAAGTCCCTTAATCATTAAAATCAATTCTGTGACTAATAACTATGGCTTTCACAAAATCCTGTAAAAATGGCAATTTTGACTTTTCAGCAATCCTCTGTAAGCGTTAATTAAATGTAAAAATTAAATTTCTATAGCTTTCTAGGTATTTTTACATGGTAACAGACGTTCTCACTTTGCCCTTGCTGGCATTTCGGTTTACTTCTCCAGGACCAATTCTGGTGCAAATAGGACCATTAACTATCCGTTGGTATGGATTTTTGATTGCTTCCGCTGTCTTGCTTGGCGTTAGCCTTTCTCAGTACTTAGCAAAGCGTCGAAACATTAACCCCGAATTAATCAGCGATTTGTCAATCTGGCTGGTTATTGGGGCAATTCCAGCAGCACGGTTATATTACGTTTTGTTTGAGTGGTCAGAATATGCTCAAAACCCAGGACGTATTATCGCCATTTGGCAAGGGGGGATTGCTATTCATGGCGCAATTATTGGGGGTGCGATCGCTGCAATTATCTTTGCCAAACTCAAGCAGGTGCGTTTTTGGCAATTGGCAGACTTGGTAGCGCCTGCGCTGATTTTAGGACAAGCCATCGGGCGTTGGGGCAATTTCTTCAACTCTGAAGCTTTTGGTGCTCCTACCAATCTACCTTGGAAACTCTATATTCCACCAAACCGCCGTCCTCCAGAACTAGCTGATTTTGAATACTTCCATCCCACCTTTTTGTATGAATCTGTGTGGGATTTGATGGTTTTTGCCTTGCTGATGGTTTTATTTTTTCGGGGTCTTTCCGGCAAACCAACCTTAAAAACTGGTACTGTGTCTTTGGTTTACATGGTTGGCTACAGCTTAGGACGCTTTTGGATAGAAGGGCTTCGGACTGATAGCTTGATGCTTGGACCCCTGCGAGTGGCACAGTTAGTCAGCTTAGCCGGAATTGTCTTTGGTTTAGCTGGCTTAGCATGGCTTTACATCGCTCATCGGTCTTTACCAGATGTTGTTGAGAATGATTAAGGGTGTAGGGGTGCATGGGTGTAAGGGTGTGAGGGAAGAAGTTACATTTTTTATGCTTTCATTCTTTGTTATTTCTATTCTTCCCCTACACCCCTACACCCTCATCCCCCCACACCCCTAAATAAAAAATGCCCCAGAGTTATCTCCAGGGCTTAACCAGGGTGCATCTACCAATTTACTTTTCTCAAACAAGAAGAGTTATCCGGAAGGATACTGAAAAAGTGCCCAAATTTTTTTGGGAGGATTTGCTGAGTCTTTATTTATGCGTGAATTTACTAACCTACTAAGTCAAGAAAAAATTTTAACACCTTTAGAACCAGCAGTGTACATTGTGGGAGCAGGTCCCGGAGACCCAGAACTGTTAACGGTTAAGGCTCAAAAACTGCTATCATCTGGTGATGTAATTTTATTTGCTGATTCTTTGGTACCTACAGAAATTTTACAGCTTTGCCGAGAAGATGCAGAAATTATTCGGACAGCGAATAAAACCCTAGAAGATGTTGTGCCGATTATGGTAGAACGGGTGCGATCACACAAGTCTGTTATCCGTCTTCATTCTGGCGACCCCAGTCTTTACAGCGCCATTCAAGAGCAAATGCAGCTTTTAGCAGAAGCAGACATTCCCTTTGAAGTCATACCGGGTATTAGCGCCTTTCAAGCCGCAGCTGCCAAACTCAAAGTAGAACTCACAGTTCCCGGCTTAGTCCAGACTATTATACTCACACGTATCAGTGGACGTACGGAAGTTCCCCTAAAAGAAGAACTCGCAGCACTCGCCGCCCATCAAGCAAGTCTGTGTTTGTACCTGAGTGCGCGTCATGTCGAAGCAGCCCAAGCCAAATTATTAGAACACTATCCCACTGAAACACCAGTCGCGATTTGCTTTCGCTTGGGTTGGTCAGATGAAAAAATTTGGGTTGTTCCTCTTGACAAAATGGCAGAGTGTACCCATACAGAAAAGCTGATTCGTACCACACTCTATGTTATCAGCCCTGCACTTTCTCAAACCACAGGGCGATCGCGTCTATATCATCCCGAACACAGTCATTTGTTTCGTTCGTCTGGGGTGTAGGGTGTAGGGTGACCGGGTGTGGGGGAATCAAGAAGCCATGAATGATCGGTCGTGAATTGTCAGTCGTGAATGATCAGCCGTGAATGATCAGTCGTGAATGATCGGTCGTCAATTAAAATTCCGGCTCAAAGCTTAAACCCATTAAAATGGGTTAGAGAGTTTGTCTAGTTAGCTTTAGCTAACTTTAGCTTTCAGCCGGAAATTTATTTCTGGGCTTATCTTCAAGGATTCACCCCGAAATTTATTTCCGGGCTTATCTTCAGCATTCACCCCGAAATTTATCAAAACGCCGTAATACGGCGAGTGACGAAGGCATCGCTGATTCTAGGTTGACTGCAAGTCTACAGAATCAGTGATGTTCTCAGAACGAGCTATCTCTGGGTTAGGTAATGAGTCAATCCAGTCTTCTATGAGTTGAGTCATTGATTTTTCACGTTGTTCTGCCAATAACTTTAACTTATTAAAACGTCGTGGTGTCGTACGAATTCTAATATATTCTGACTTCATTTTGTATCCTAATTGTTTCCCATTGTGCTATAGTAATGTTATCACAAACAAAAACAAGGAGGTGAAACGCAATGCTGGTTTTAGAGTACAAGGCAGTGATTGACACCAATGAACAACGAGATGCAATTGAAGAGGCAATTAGGACTACTCAATTCATCAGAAATAAAGCTATTCGTTTTTGGATGGACTCGCCAAGAGACGCCAAAATCAATAAGAACGCACTGAATAATTACTCAACCACATTGCGTAAAGAATATAGTTTTGTTGAAGAACTCAACTCGATGGCTTGTCAGTCAGCCACTGAAAGAGCATGGGCTGCAATTTCAAGATTTTACGACAATTGCAAAAAGGGTGTGCCTGGGAAGAAAGGCTTTCCCCAATTTCAAAAAGATAACCGCTCAGTTGAATATAAAACAAGTGGTTGGTCACTACACCCAACAAAGCGGCGTATCACTTTCACTGATAAAAAAGGTATTGGTGAAGTTAAATTGTTGGGTAAATGGGATATTCACACCTACCCTGCAAAGTCAATTAAAAGAGTCAGACTTGTTAGACGTGCTGATGGCTTCTACGTCCAATTTTGTGTTGATGCGGAAAGTACCAAAGAGCCTAGGACTGGAGATGGTGAAATCGGTTTAGATGTCGGATTGGAGTTTTTCTATTCTGACAGTAATGGTCATCATGAAGAAAATCCCAGGTTTCTAAGGAAGGCTGAAAAAGCTATTAAACACGCTCAACGTCGAATTTTTAAAAAGAAAAAAGGCAGTGCAAATAGACGGAAAGCAAGACAGAAATATGCTCAAAAACATTTAAAAGTAAGTAGGCAACGGGAAGAACAAGCCAAGAGACTGGCTCGTAACGTATGCAAGGCTAACGCCTTAGTCGCCTATGAAGATTTAATTGTTAAGAACATGGTCAAGAATCACTGCCTTGCTAAAGCTATCCACGATGCTAGTTGGAGCGTTTTCCGTCAATGGATAGAATACTTTGCTGTTAAATTTGATAGCAAAGCTGTCGCTGTAGCACCACATTACACCTCACAGAATTGTAGTAGTTGTGGTGCAGTTGTAAAAAAATCTTTGTCAACTCGTACCCACAAATGTAGCTGTGGTTGTGAATTGCAAAGAGACGTGAATGCAGCGAAAAATATTCTCAGTCTTGCTCTGCAAGGTACCGGGGGTCACCTGGAAACTAACGCTACAGGAGTTGGAACCTCTACTCTAGTTGGGGAGACCCTGCTTGAGCAAGTTCTGACAGTGAATGTAGAATCCCCACCCGATAACGTTGTAGGGTGGGGAGTGTCAAGTAGAGATTAAGAATGTTGGTACAATGATGCCACAGCAAACAAAGGATATGAGCGAAGACTTTTGTCAGGAAATTAATAAAGCTTTAGGTGTTCCTCAAAATCGCATATATATAGAATTTGCTGATGCTAGGGCTTCTATGTGGGGCTGGAATGGGACTACGTTTGGTTAACTTTAGGACTTACGCACTGTACAAATTGAACATTATGTGTATAACGGAATAATGGTTATTTCAGATGAGTAGGGGCTCTCGGCCGTTCGCCCTTACAACTTGAAACAGGTACGGCGATCGAGCTTGTGAAGTGGAAAAATCAAAGCTTCAGATGCTAGAAATGGCTGCTGCATATTTGATAATTTCTGTCAATGCGTAAGTCCTAAACTTATTTGTTCATAAGGTGAGGTTAGCCGTGGTAAGCCGTGAATTAAAATTCCGGCTGAAAGCTCAAACCCGTTTCAACGGGTTAGACATTTGACCATAGTTAGCTAAAGCTAACTTTAGCTTTTAGCCCGAAATTTATTTCTGGGCTTATCGTCAGCTTTCATCTCAAAATTTATTTCTGGGCTTATCGTCAGCTTTCATCTCGAAATTTATTTCTGGGTTTATCGTGAGTTTTCATCTCAAGATTTATTTCTGGGTTGATTTCCCGCCTCTGTTATCTTCATCTTCAATTCTTTCCAAAGCAGGGATAAATGTTCTATTTGAATGATGCGTTTTTTGATTCAGAACATACATTTTTGCTTGCTCTAGTTGCTTGCTTCCTAATGTTAAAACACCATATCCATGTTGCCAACTAAAACCAGAAGCCGCAAAGAATGAGCTATTGTTCAAATGATAGGCGCTACTACCTTTAATTTGTTTTACAAAGTCGGCGACTGATATTTTTGGAGGAATTGAAGCTACTACGTGAATATGATCTTCCATACCACCAATGGCATGAATAATACAACCCATAGCATTTGCTTTGCCAATTATGTAACCATGAAGTTCAGATTCGCATTCAGTAGTAACCAACGGATGGCGTGATTCTGTCGCCCAGATTAGGTGATAGTAAGTGCGTGCGCCAAAATGATATAAAAGGGAAGCTGAGGTATAAATAAATTTCATCCTTCAAACTTAAAACTTATGAAAATATATTGAATAGGGCAATTGTACGGATTTTCAAAAACTTTGTTTTTCTGAGATTTTATCAATAATGAAGTGGCGATCGCCTAGAACCAAAAATTTATCTCCTGGTGGACGAACAATGCAAAACGAATGTATTGAGGGGAACCGATATCAACCTTTACAAATTGAACAATATTATTGAAATACTACACCCGTTAATTTTGCCCGGAATTAAAATTCCGGCTGAAAGCTCAAACCCGTTCAAACGGGTTAAAAACATTAAATTGTCAGTGGAGCGCGGCTTCGACGTTGCAAGGGAGATTGATAGAATGATTTTGAAAGTCCATTTCAATGGACTTGAGCTTTTAGCCCGAAATTTATTTCCGGGCGGACGAACAACGCAAAACAAATATTTTCAGGGTAATGACTATTATTCTCTATGAATTGACCCACAACAACATTGATTGCAAAATTCCACCCCACACCTCACGCCATAAAAATTCCCCCTTTTCCCAATAGATAAGGGGGTTTTGTTCTTTGAACCGCATTGCTAACATCATGAGAGACTCAGCAATCGAAGATATTCATAGGAAAAGGCTTGAAAAGTGGCTTTTATGCCTGATAAACGTAATTTGACTGTGCTAATTCACGTTTTTCTATGGTACGAGAGGAGCTGCTCCAAATGTAACCAATTCGTCACCTTCGTTTGAACCAACGTTGATGGTTTGTGGAGAATCTAAGCTGTTCGCTTGGTCAGTATTAAGTGCTGTATCTGCGACACTTGTCATCCCTGGAGCAGTAGTCCCAAGCATATTACTAATAGTGATAACACCAGCAGAACCCAAAGCATAAGCTCTATTTGGCGCTCCTGCTGTATCAGCAGCATTCTGAAATGCCATAGCAGCAGCATCTTGCTTACCACTGGATGCAGCAACAGCAACTCCAGTCACACCGTTTGTACTATCAACAGTAAACGATGCAGCACCAGCAGCGCCACCTTCACCAGCCCAAGCGCCAGAACCGAAACCGAAAACGCTAGCGGTAGCAACTACTAAGGAAACAGCGATTTTTTTGTTAAGTTTCATAGTCTAAGATACTCCTTGAATTAGGGATAAAATCAAAGTCTTGTCATCTTTCTTACTAAGAGATTGCGTATCAATTGTACGAAACGCTTTCTTTATCAAGTTGTTTCAGGTAGATGACCTTTGTTTCATGTAGCCAATTTATCGTATGAAAATTGCCATCAATAACCGCAATCCCACTGAAAAATTATTTATTTTTTAGGTCTGTGGAATTACAGAAAAACAGGTATCATAAAGTTGGTTTAGCCCTTGTTCGGATGATAAGTCTCTGGGTGATTACGGAATGAGCTAAATTTGGTTATCCTAAGAATAAAGAAATGTCAAGAGAGTTTTCCTGGAAAAAACGAGGCGGAAAATCGGGAAAATTGCCTTAATGTAACAAAAATACATATAAAAAACACAAATAAATACTTTTTTTACCCCATATCTCAGTAGGATAAGTATTGGTCCAGAAACCCGGTTTCTTTAAGAAACCGGGTTTCTATTTCACACCCCACACCCTACACTCTACTTTCTATAGAAGCGATCGCAGTTTTCCTTTAGTATGATCGTGTATCTACAAATCCGCTACATCGCCTGTTTTTAGAACATCATGGCAAAATCGAAGAAAACCGCTAGTCAAATCAATTTAAAAGACTCTCAATACTATCTCAACCGGGAGTTAAGCTGGTTGGAGTTTAATAAAAGGGTTTTACATGAAGCTCTCGACTCACGCACACCCCTGTTAGAAAGGTTGAAGTTTTTGGCAATTTTTAGCTCCAACTTGGATGAGTTTTTTATGGTGCGGGTTGCGGTTTTAAAGCAACAGGTAGAAGCGAAAATTAACTATTTAACTTTTGATGGTCGCACGCCACAACAACAACTTGTTGAAATTAGTTCGACATTGCGCCCGTTGATAGCGCAACAGCATGAACTTTTTGAGAAAGCTCTGCGTCCTCAACTCTCAGAACA
This sequence comes from Scytonema sp. PMC 1070.18, assembly GCA_035967975.1. Classification (GTDB taxonomy): domain Bacteria; phylum Cyanobacteriota; class Cyanobacteriia; order Cyanobacteriales; family Nostocaceae; genus Scytonema. The sequence goes on along the minus strand of JAWQFQ010000108.1, from coordinate 16,333 downwards.
CGGTATTCATATACTGGATTATATAAATCTCACTGATAAGCAACAAAAATATTTAGATAAGTATTACGAAGAACAGGTCTTTCCAGTCATTACTCCCCTGGCTGTTGACCCCAGCCACCCTTTTCCCTATATTTCCAATCTCAGTCTCAATTTGGCTGTGATAGTCAAAAATCCAGAAACAGAAGAGGAGTTGTTCGCCAGAGTCAAAGTACCCCTCTCATCTCGATTACCGCGATTTTTGTCTCTACCACCGGAGTTGGGAGTTCGAGATTCTCACAAGCATACTGTTTGGACTGGCGTACCTTTAGAACAGGTGATTGCTCATAATTTGGAGTCCCTCTTCCCTGGGATGAATATTCAGGATTATCATACGTTCCGTATAACCAGAGATGCGGATTTAGAATTAGAAGAAGATGAAGCGGATGATTTGTTGTTGGCGATAGAACAAGAACTGAGAAAACGACGTGTGGGTGGAAATCCTTTACGGATAGAAATTCATTCTCAAACTCCTGAATCCATTAAACAACGACTATTGGAGGATTTGGAATTAACTAAGGACGATGTTTATGAAGTGGACGGTTTGATAGGGTTGCGGGATTTGATGTACTTTATGTCATTACCTGTCCCAGAATTGAAAGATCCTCCTTGGAAGTCTTTTGTTCATCCTCGCTTACAACGGATGAAAGAACCCAGTACTTTGAATCCAAAAGTGCGGGAGATAGAGGAAGGAAAAGATTTTTTTGTGGTCATTCGGGAAAAAGATTTACTGGTACACCATCCCTACCAATCCTTTTCAACCTCAGTGGTGCGTTTTATTACCAACGCCGCTCACGATCCTGATGTGCTGGCGATAAAAATGACTCTTTACCGGACTTCTTTTGACTCGCCCATTGTTGATGCTTTAACTAAAGCCGCAGAGAATGGGAAACAGGTGGCTGTGGTGGTGGAGCTGAAAGCACGATTTGATGAAGAGAATAATATTTACTGGGCGAAGCGTCTGGAAAGTGTTGGGGTTCACGTTGTTTACGGGTTGGTGGGTTTAAAAACCCATAGCAAAACTGTTATGGTTGTGCGCCAAGAACACGACCGCATTCGTCGTTATGTGCATATCGGGACTGGTAATTATAATCCAAAAACGGCGCGATTGTACACAGATTTAGGATTGTTTACCTGTAATGATGACTTGGGAGCAGATGTTACAGATGTTTTCAATTACTTGACAGGCTACTCTCGCCAAAAGTCTTACAGATTACTGTTGGTTGCACCTGTGAATATGCGCGATCGCTTTCTGGATTTTATTCACAGGGAAATTGAAAACGTCCAAAATGGTTTAAATGGACGGATTGTTGCTAAAATGAACTCCCTTGTTGATCCCACAATTATTGCCTCTTTATATGAAGCTTCTCGTGCTGGAGTGCAAGTTGACTTGATTGTGCGAGGAATTTGCTGTTTACGACCTGGATTAAAAGATATTAGCGAAAATATTCGTGTTATCAGTATTATTGGTCGTTTTTTAGAGCATTCCCGACTTTACTATTTCTACAATAATGGGAACGAAGAAATTTACATTGGTAGTGCTGACTGGATGCCTCGCAATTTAGACCGTAGGTTAGAAGTTATTACTCCGATATTAGACTCAGATATTGCTAAGGATTTGCAAGAAATTTTGGGAATCATGCTAGCAGATAACCGACAAGCTTGGGAGTTACAGCCAGATGGAAGTTATATCCAAAGGCGTCCCGAAGACAATAGTCCTGAATCTAGCTCACAAAAAATTCTCATGGCTATGGTATCAAACTCACCTGGAAGTGGATCAAATGTAGCAATTATGAAGAATGCATCAAAAGTTCCAATAAATCTTGACAATTAATTTTTTATGCCATCTAATTTTCACTTCGTTCCTTTCCTTCATACAATTCCCACAAAACCCACCAACTGATTCACCCATAGGGTAGAGTGAGTTGATAAGTTCGTTCTCATAAACTATAGAAGTTAATATAAATAGTTTTGAGTTTCCTGGGATGTTGATGTTGTCCTGTGAGTCCTCTACCTTGCGTGTTTTAGTCGTTGATGACCACGAATTGACTCGGTTAACCCTGAAGTTAGCCTTTTCCAGCCAAGAAAATATTCAAGTCGTAGGTTTAGCCAGTAATGGTCAAGAAGCCGTAGAAATGGTTAAACGACACTATCCTGATGTCATTGTTCTGGATTTACAAATGCCTATTATGGATGGCTGGAGTGCATCTAGTCAAATTAAAGCGATCGCACCAAACACTCAAATCATTGCATACTCCTCTGTCGAAGATTCCAAAATTTTAGAAGTGAAGGAAACGAGTAGTCTAGATGCGTTCTGCAAAAAAGACGTACCCACAACTGAATTAGTCGCATTAGTCAAACAGTTGGGAGGAAGCGCCGCTAATGGTTCTGTGACAGGATGAATCCTCTAACAGAATCACTTGGGAAATGGTAAAAGGATATGTTTCGGAATATAGAGGGTATAGGTTTGTGCGTGGTGTCGGTAGAGACGTGAGATAGCAGTTTCTACCGACACTGTTTTTTTATTTTTTTGACAGCTTAGTCTAGATAATTCAGCTTAACTCATTTCTGCTTCTGGAAAAGTGCGTCTAAATTCATCAATCAATTCATCCATTTCTTCTAAAGCTTGATTGACATCTACCCTCAAAGTTCCTAAATTGGGCTGTTCCAACAGGCTGAGAAGGTACTCGCGTTGACTTCTTACTTGCGCTACTCTATCTTTTATTGTCTGTACATCCATTTTTATTTTTCCGTATTTAACTTTTGTTCTCACATCTCAAGTTAACGCAAAAAACATAGCTTGTTCTACAACAAACAGAGATAAAACTCTTTTTCTAGCTTGTGAGCAAGTCCCAATAGTAGTAAAACATAAATATAGCAATCCTAAATCATTAGTGAGAAACGAGAAACCCGGTATCTCCAAGATACCGGGTTTCTAAGCCTCGCCATTATCACAAATCAAACAGAATTGCTATACTACGCAATTTATACCAAGCTAAAATTATGCTAGGTCAAATTTCTTTGGGAACCCTCGGTTTATCCGTCGGCGGTGTCTTGACTATTATCGGCATTGCTGCTTATGCTACCAATAATGCCACCCTTAATCTGGTGGGATTTTTCTACGGAATTCCTCTTTTTCTTGGAGGACTGGCGCTAAAAGCGAACGAACTCAAGCCAATCCCTTTTAGTCAACCAACGACACCACAGGTTTTAGAGCTAAGGAAGCAGCAAGCAACTCTGACTCAAAATAAAGTTCGTAAAGATATTACTCGCTACTGCTACGGTCAAAACAGTCATTTCGATAAAACACTTGAGTTCTTTAGTCTTGGCTCCAACGATGAAGAAAGACCAGTCCTCACGGGGTTAAGAGAAACAGATACAAATGGAGCTTATACGTTAATTTTGGAATTTGATTCGCCGTCAGTTCCGATTGATGTTTGGCGACAAAAACAGGAAAAAATGACCAGTTACTTTGGTCCCGATGTAGAAATTCAAATCACACAAGTAGGTTCTGAGAAGATTGAACTTGCAATGATTAAGGGTTAGTGGTTAGTGGTTAGTTGTTAGTTGTTAGTGGTTAGTTGTTAGTGGTTAGTTGTTAGTTGTTAGTGGTTAGTTGTTAGTTGCTACTATCCACTATCTACTATCCACTATCCACTATCCAAAACTTACTTTTCTAGTCTCACTGCATACCACTGTAAGTATTGTCCGGGTCCAATATCTAGCTCGCAGCTTGTATCAATTAAATATTTGACTTGAGCATCTACGGAATTAAAAGAGCGTAAATCTGGTGGTAGATTATCTGATTCTATGTTTTGTAAAATTCCTTTAAGCTTTTCAAATAATTCTGCAGCAGTCAGGAATTGTTCTGGTTGATTTGTTTCTAATACGACAAAATTGTCTTGGCTGTACATTAATGAATTTGGCATAAAAAGCTTTTTTGAAAAAGGTTTGTAGTTGTTTGTAGTTGCGCTTTAGCGCATGCAACATGGTTATTTATTAAGGGGGTTGAGAGAGGAGCTAGAAACCCGGTATCTTAGAGGATGTTTTAAAAGTCCTCTCGTCAGTAGCATGCACATTTCACATCCCCCTAAATCCCCCTTAAAAAGGGGGACCTTTAGAGATTTTCCCCCCTTTTTAAGGGGGGCTAGGGGGGATCAAGCAGTGCTTGAAATTACAGCCAACCACTTTTCAAACAACCTCTTAAAGATACCGGGTTTATAAATAACTGCTTAACTCCAATTGTATTGCTTTATATTTTACGATGCATGCGCTGAAGCGCAACTACGAACCATAAGACGCGATATTTTACGTCTTTTGACTGGGTTAAGCACGTTCAGCGCCTGGTTGTCCGTTTTGAACTACAAACGAAGCTAGGGTGCTGACGATTGCATTTTGTTCTTTAATGGTAGAAACAATGCGGTAATCGCTTTGCCAAGTGTTTTGTGTCAGATGACAACGTACGTAGCCTCGGTATTTACCGTCGAAGAATTTGGTGTGGGGATTGTCGCTTAGGGCGGCTTCGACGGAAGCGATGAATTGCTCTGGGAAGTCGGAGGAAATTGAGGTACCTACAAACTCGGTACCAACGGTGGGGGAGCTTGGATTGTCGAAGTTGGCTTTTAGATCGTGTACCCAACTGGAATGGATGTCACCGGTAATGACAACTGGGTTGTTGGGTTTTTGTTCTTGAATAAATTGGAATAGGCGATCGCGTGCGGCTACGTAACCGTCCCATTGATCCATGTTAAAGAGTTGTTGGTTGGGGAGGGGGTTAAAGTCATATTCTCCCATCATGACTTGTTGTGCAATGACGTTCCAGCGAGCCTGCGACTCAGTTAAACCTTGGAAGAGCCATTGTTCTTGGGCTGTACCAGTGAGAGTTGCACTGGGAGCAAGAGCTTCGGGACAACGGGGTTTTAAGCCATCATCACAGGGTTGGTCGGTGCGGTACTGACGGGTATCGAGTACGTTAAACTGGGCAATGTTCCCAAAGGTGAAACGCCGATAGAGCTGTAAGTAAAAACCGATAGGCATTGATGAGGGGCGTAGGGGCATATGTTCGTAGTATGCTTGATAAGCGTTAGCTCTACGCACAACAAACGCTTGCGAGCTTTGATTTTCTTCTGGAATTAGACCGGCATAGTTGTTTTCTACTTCGTGGTCATCCCAAGTTACGATCCAGGGAAAAGCAGCATGAGCGGCTTGCAGGTTGGGGTCAGTTTTGTACAGGGCGTGGCGGTTTCGATAGTCTTCAAGAGTGACAATTTCAGGACTATTGTGTTGACGGGGTCCTCCGGGTTGTGGTCCGTACTCGTAGATGTAGTCGCCTAAGTGAACGACTAAATCTAAGTCCTCTTGGGCTAGGTGGTGGTAAGCAGTGTAGTAGCCGTTTTGCCAATCTTGACAGTTAGCAAATGCGAAGCGAAACTGAGCAACACGAGCATCAAGAGCTGGGGCTGTCCGAGTCCGTCCGATCGGGCTGGTTTCATTACCAATTTTGAATTGATACCAATACCAACGTTCGGGGTGCAACCCACGCACATCTACGTGAACGGAGTGTGCAAATTGGGGAGTTGCTGTAGCCGTACCCTGTTGGACGACTTTTCTCATGTTTTCGTCTTCAGCAACTTGCCACTGCACTTCCACATTCACGGGTGGCATTCCACCACCATTTAATGGATTGGGAGCTAACCTTGTCCACAATATCACACTATCGGGTAAGGGATCGCCAGACGCAACACCAAGACTGAAGGGATAATCGGAAAAACCAGTCTGTGCAAGCACTCTGTGAGTCCATTGGCTGGCGATCGCACCTGCAGTCAATCCTCCAGCACCAATCAACAAGCGTCGCCGCTTGAGTTTGGTAGATAGCAGGCGATCGAATTGAAAACGCTCCATGAGTGTAAAACCCAGCTAGATGTAGCAGGATTAACTTATCAGCTGGGTATTAACTCAGCATTAAGATGCTGTTAATGATCGAGGGAATTGGGATTGGGGTAGTGGGCGACACGAGCTGTTACAGATTCAAAGGACGGGCGAGGACGCCCGTACCACAAGATGGATAATTTATTTCTTGGAAGTCTCTTAACGCACTAAAATTCAGTGTCGATTAATACTACACCCTACGCCCTACACCCTGGCACCATTCTCCTGATAACTGTTAACTGTTAAGTGTTAACTGGTTTAAAGTTTAGTTAAGCCGATGACGGGATTTGAACCCGTGACCGCTCGATTACGAATCGAGTGCTCTACCACTGAGCCACATCGGCATACACGTCCAATAAGTATAACTCAAGATGGAACCAAATCGCAAAAATCGTTTTACACCTGAACAATACGCTCGTCTCAAAGCAGAAGCAGCAGCTCCCTATCGTGGCTTGCGGAAATTTTTTTACTTAGGTTGTGGTGCTTCTGGTTTTATTGGCGCATTTATCTTTCTGACTCAGATACTTGCTGGACGGGATGTTGGCAACGCTTTGCCTAATTTGGCACTTCAAGTAGGAGTGGTTGCTTTGATGGTTTTCTTGTGGCGTTGGGAACAGAGTAGGGAGTAGGGTGTGGGGGGTGGGGTGTATACCTTAACTTGTGTTACATAAGTTAATACTTCAATACAAAGTAGAATAAAAAGACAGAAAAAATTAAAAAATTATTAGGAAAATCAAGAATTGAAAAATACCTGAGACACTAGTAGTTGTTGAAACGGGGTCAGCTTATATAAAGACCCTGAATATACATAAAAACAAGTAAAAGGGGTCGGTATAAAAATATAAAGACCCCATTGATAACAAAAAACCTACTCATACAAAGTGGCAAGCTAAGCAATGATTAGCTTGCCACTTTTAACTTCTTAGTTGCAAGTGGGCATCGTGTACATTTGTAAATGATGTCTATATGGAAATAGATTTTATTTCCCCACACCCTACACCCTACTCCCTACTATGGAATTCTTACCACGTAAGGTGAAGGAATCGCTTGCACATTACCGCTACTGACCAGTGCTTGGTAAACAAAAGCAGCAACTTCAGCGCGAGTTGCTTGGCGATTGGGATTGAGTTGCTGAACGGTGGGGTAGTTAACCACTAATTGACGCGCAGTAGCAGCGGCTACAGGACCTTCAGCGTAGTTAGGAATCTGGGATGCATCGCTATATACAGAAAGGAGATTCTGACGATTAGCAGTTAAACCCAGCCCATTAGCTAAGGAGACAAGCACCTGTACTCGTGGAATTTGTTGCTGTGGTTTAAAAGTGCGATCGGGATAGCCAGAAACAAAGCCACCTTGGTAAGCCGCTTGAATTACCTGGTAACCCCAGAAATTGCGTGCAACATCAGTGAAATTAGCAGCTTGGCGTTTAGCCTGTGGTGTAAAGGCTTTGGTTATGATGGCTGCAAATTGAGCACGGGTTACAGGTTCATTGGGTTTAAAAGTTCCATCCGGAAATCCAGCAATAATATTTTTAGCAGCTAGAGCTTCAATGTAGTTTTTTGCCCAATAACCCGCAGCTACATCTCTAAAAGCAGTTGCTCCACCTGATGGTGGTTGAACATCAGCAGCAACAAATTCAACTTGACCAACGATACGTTTGGGGTCGATATCATTCCCAATAGCTAGAATTGTATTATTGCCCGTGCTGTTATTCACATCATGGCGAGTATTGCTTTGAATCAGATTCCCGCCAGGACTTTCTGCAGTGCCAAGATCGGGTTGAGCATTTGAAATCACTACTATGCCATCACGTTTGTTGTTTTGAATAACATTCTTACGCAATACAGGCTTAGCAGATTCGGAAATAAACATACCGTCTTGGTTATCGATAATTTGATTTCCTTCCACTAAAGGTGTAGAAGTCCCACCAATCGCTAAACCAAAACCAGTGTCCTGAAATACGTTATTCCGAATTTCTCCTTGGGCTGATTTAGCAACTGAAATGCCGTTACCTTTGTTTTGAACAAAGATGTTATTTTCTACTTTGGGATTGCCTGTCCCTGTAACAAAGACACCATCACGTACACTATTGGTGAATGTATTATTTGTAATTATGGGATTAGTGGATTCTACCCACACCCCAGTACCCCGATTTTCTGGATTGGTAACTGTTACGCCTGTAATAACGGCATCTTTATCAGCACGAATAGTCATATTCTGACGGGCAAAGGTGCGACTGATAAAAGTCCCGCTACCTGTAATTAATATGCCTTGACCTTTTGTGGATTCGTCACCCCGTAAGGTCACGCCTTGTTTTATAAAGAGTGGGAATGTTTCGCCACTTTCTTGGCTATATGTACCAGGAGCTAGTTGAATAACTGTACCTGGTTTGGCTTGATTGAGAGCATAGGTGATAGTTTTGTATGGTGCTGTCTCTGAGGTACCAGCACCAGCACTATCAGTTCCAGTTTCTGGGTGTACGTAAATAACATTTGCAGCTGCAGGAGCTTGCGCTGTTACAGCTGGAACGATTCTTTGCGTTTGGACAATACCAGCATTTCCCACAGCTGGTAATAACATTTCACCACTAGAAATCAGTAATAAAGCTGATAGACCTGCTGGGAAAGTACAAATGCGAAAGTTTTTGGATTGTGGAATATTAAATCCCTGATGTGTCATCTTAATTTATTTGTTTGAGGTGCAGAAGTATGGCGATTTCAAGGATGAAGAGTGAAGTTATGAAGTCTCTTATCCTGGAAGCTTCATCTTTTTATCCGTCATCCTTGAGTCGCGATCCGGTCATTATCAGCAAAATCGCTGTAAAACCCATGCAAAACTATAGTCGATGACAAATACCTTGGCAGCTGGGTTCCCTGGGTAAAGAAAGAGTTTTTTGGTTAAGTTTCATACCAAAGTTCCTGCCCTATACCCTGCTCGTATGTAATTTCTATAAGCCCATCGGTTGTCTTTCTGTGGATAGCTATCTTATTTGATTTATGGGAATTTCAAGGTCTTGCAAAGTTTTCAGAAACCAAGTTTTGCACAGCTACCAGGTTTCTTCATTTTCACGGTTGATGTCAAATTGCTACTTTATCATGAGGATGATACATTGAAATATAATGAAACATTTATCAACTTTTTGTAAACGTATTTTTGAAATACCGAGTTTCCCTGGTTTCACAAGGGATTCAAGACTGTTATTCCGGGTTTTGTACCTAGAGTCGCAACTAAATTATGAGGAATATCGTCAGTTAAGTGGTGTTGGGTGTAGAAATTTAAAACAATGTTATGTAAAACTTTGATCGTCAGCACCTGCTTTGTACTCTTGAGCATACCTGCTTTTGCTGCAGAACGTGTGATACTCAAGTATCGTATTATCCGTGAATCTTTGTCTGTGGAGAACTTGACGACCTTTGCCGAAACTGGAAAGCTTTCTAATTCGCTTGAAGCGAAATTGGCTCTTGCACGCCAAGACCCCAAACTGGTTCGGAAGTACTTAACTGACCCGGTCAAAGTTAACCTTATTATTCTTGATAAGGTTCTCAATAGCCGAGTTGGTAATGTTATCTTAGACGAACTCAGTGAAGTTATTCACACGCCGTCTGGTAAAGCAGACCGACAAGCTTTGCGTTCTGCTTTAATTTTGTCTGCGAGTAAAGATAATCAAATTACATTATTAGAAGTCATTCAAAACTACCCCACTTCAGAGGTTGAAGTTGAGGGCGATCGCTTGGAAAGCGCTTATCTTCAACTCCGCCGTCTACAAGGAAGTTTGCAAGATTTACTGCCTTTTTAAATTATTGAGTTAACAGTTGACACTGAAGTATTGCCAACAGTTAACTAGCTTAATAAGCTAAAGTTTCTAAAGTTTCTCGCAAATAGCGCTGTACTTGTTCCTCTAGTCTAAGGTGCTGAATTTGTGTAGCGTGTTCTAGTGACCAGCGTTGGAAACCGGAACTCGCTGCGATCGCACTCTTTAAGTTATTCCATATTTCGGCATCGCCCGAAAATTGGCTAATGCTTGATGCTTGAATCTTAGCCATTGTTCCTTTTACCTCATTTATGATGAGCCCTTGAGAAAGATTTTTAATTTGTCTTCCCAAGACCCTATAGTTATGCTTATTTTTAACCTAACGTTTTTACCACAGGTAATTCTGTTGCATGGGTTACTAAAACTTGTCCTTTGCTCACTGACATTGGTTTTGTACTATCAGCCAGCGAGCCAAAATCCGGACAGAAAAAAAGTTAGCAGTTAACAGATAACTTAACTGTTAACTGTTAACATTAGCTACTTCCTTGCAGACGAGAGGGTACGGCGCTTGGTTACCATTTGGTAAGCTTCAATAATGTCACCTTCAGTCCATTCAGTATACTTATCTATACCGACACCGCACTCATAACCTGCGTTGACTTCGCGTGCATCTTCTTTCATCCGCTTGAGTGAGTCAAGATTGGCTTCATGCACAACCTTGCCATTGCGACGGATTCTTACCTTGCAGTTGCGGATCAACTTGCCAGACTGTATGTAACAACCAGCAACATAACCGCGACCAACTGGGAAGACAGCACGGACTTCGGCTTGTCCCAAAGCTTCCTCCACCAGTTCTGGTTCCAAGAGACCTTCCAGTGCGCCTTGGATGTCTTCCAAGAGTTTATAGATGATGTCGTATTCCCGAACATCTACACCTGCTTCGTCAGCAGCTTGTCTTGCACCACTGGCGTAGGTGGTGTTAAAACCAACGATTACGGCTCCACTCGCTGCGGCTAAGTCGATGTCTGTTTGGGTAATTTCGCCAGCAGATGCTAACAACAAGCGAATTTGCACCTCATTTTGCGGGATTTGTCTGAGCGATCCCACAATAGCTTCTACTGAACCCTGCACATCGCCCTTCAAAATCAAGTTGAGTTCTTTCAACTCGCCTTCTTGAGCTTGAGCCGACAGACTGGTGAGGGTAACACGTCCCTGCATAAGGCGGGATTGGCGTTGCTTCTCTGCTCGTGCAGCGGCGATAGAGCGTGCTTCTTTTTCACCAGCGAAGACCTCAAACTCATCACCTGCTGCCGGTACACTACTTAAACCCAGGACCTCTACAGCAAATGAAGGAGAAGCGGTTTCTACTCGTTTACCTCTATCATCCACCATCGCCCGAACTTTACCGAAGACCGAACCTGCTACCAACAAATCGCTCACGTGCAGCGACCCGTTTTGAATCAGCAGGGTAGCAACAGGTCCTTTCGCCTTATCAAGGTGTGCTTCAATGACAGTTCCTCGTGCCAAACGATCTGGGTTAGCAGAAAGTTCTCCCACTTCTGCTACCAGCAGAATCATTTCCAAAAGCGTATCCAGGTTTTCGCCGTTGATAGCGCTGACAGGAACCATAATCGTTTCGCCGCCCCATTCTTCTGGTAGCAAACCGAATTCTGTCAATTCTTGCTTGACGCGGTCTGGCTGGGCTTCTGGCTTATCGATCTTGTTGATAGCAACTACGATGGGAACTTCAGCTGCTTTGGCGTGGCTAATCGCTTCTATAGTTTGGGGACGAACACCGTCATCAGCCGCAACCACCAAAATAGCAATATCTGTGACTCGAGCTCCCCTTGCCCGCATTGCTGTAAATGCTTCGTGACCGGGAGTATCGAGGAATACAATTTGCTGGTTTTTACCGCTGTGCTCTAAATCTACGTGGTAAGCACCGATGTGTTGGGTAATACCACCCGCTTCGCCTGCTGCCACCTTGGTTTTGCGGATTGAGTCCAGTAAGGTTGTTTTTCCGTGGTCTACGTGACCCATAATTGTTACAACTGGCGGACGGCGCTGGAGTTTTTCCAGGTCATCCACATCCAGCATTTCTGTAACTTTACGGGCTTCTGCTTCTGGTTCTGTCGTTTCGACTATTGTTCCCAGATCGGCAGCTACCTGAGTCACCGTAGGAATATCTAAATTTTGAGTAATGCTTACGGCTATGCCCTTCATAAACAGGATTTTGACAATCTCTGTGTCAGCAACGGCTAAAGCATCAGCCAATTCTTGCACGGTCATAGGGCCAGTGACCATTAATATTTCCGGTCGTTCCCGCTTTTGCTCCTGTTGGCGGCGATTTTGTTGATCGCGTGGGGTTGACTGCTTTTTAGCTTTGGCAGTCATTGGAGCTGCTGGAGCCACTGTTGGTTGAGATGGTTTGGCTGACTTTGGTTTGGGTGGACGGGCAATGGACAGACTGACCTGAACGGCAGCTGGTATTTCCACTCCTTCTTCATCTAAGAACTCTTCTTCAAAGTCCTCTTCTTCAACCATTGGCTTGAGACGCTTGTTTTTAACAGCTCCCTTACCAGATTTATTAGCTTCTTTGAGCTCGTCGATATCTTCTTCTTCCCACTTTTTGCTCTTCGGTTGACGTGGCAAGGTGGGTCGTTTGAGTTCGATGACCTCTGGAACCTCAGTCGTCTCTTCTTCCTCTTCCTCTACGGAAGGTGATTTTGGAGCTACTGGTTTTAGTGGAGCCGCAATTGGTGATGCTGTGGCTGCTGCTGGATGTTGAGCTGCCGGACGCATTGGTCTGCTTGGGCGCGGTGTGTCTCCTTGTGCAGGTGAAGTTTGCTTGCTTGGTTTCTCCGATCTGACAGGAGGACTCGGACGTTGAGACTTTTGCTGTGGCGGTGCAGCAACTGATGTATCACCCGATGGCTGTTTGTTCGCCTTTTGCTTGGCGTGCTCCTGCCTCTGTTGCTTATGCTCTTGTTTTGCTTGATCGCGATCGCGTTTTAAAATTGGCTTTTCACTAGTACTCTGCTGTGGAGCTTCTGCCTGAGTTGGCTTCTCCGCAGAAGGTCTTGTCGGTGGTGCTGCCAATTGGGGTTTAGGTGGTCTTTCCTGTCTTGTCTTTCCGGTTGATTGAGGTGCAGCTGATTTTTCCGGTTTTTCTGCTGCTATTTTTTCCTCTGGTTGATTTGGTTTCGTGGGTTTGTGATCTCGATCTGAATTTGTCACAACAGGTTGTTGCGCTGTCTCAGACTGATTCCGGGGTACAGGTCGAATGGGTGCCGTCGGCTTCATGGGTGAGACTTGGGGGGCGAATGGCTTTGGTGGTGAAGGAGGATTAGCTTCAGAAGCAACTATGGTTGTGTTGGTAGCAACTGACGCCTCTTGGGCGTTAGACATTTGGTGTTTCAACTCTTTAGGTTTACGTATCTCCAAAATTTGTTGTTTATTAGGTGCAGCAGGTCGGTTTCGGGAGCCAGCTTGAATTGAGTTTGATTTATGGCTATGTGTGCCATTCTCCTTTCTAGACGGCACATTTGTTGCTGCCACTTTTTCTGCTTGAGTCCGGATGCGTTCTGCTTCGGAATCTGTAATCGTGCTGCTATGGCTTTTGACCGCGATATTGAGCTGGTCGCATATTGCTAGTAGCTCTTTGTTATCCAAATTCAATTCCTTTGATAATTCGTAAATTCTAACTTTGCCGTTGTTCATCCACTCTTCCCCTTTAATTTACAGTTTTAACGGATGGTTGCCAGCTGTTGCGACATCTCCATCCTTTGATCACTGTGTTTAGGTTGCCGATTGCTTTGGTTGTCGGTGCCTCCATTCAGGAAAGAGAGATGTTTCGGATCACTGCTGGCATCCCCACCACGAAAGATGGTTGACGCCGAACTGCGCTTGGGCGCTACCAGGTTGCCAGGTTTTATAGTTTTCTTTTGTTGATTCTGAGCCTTCCACGACACAATTAAGTAAAGCTTGTGGTGAGTGTTGCTTCGCCCCTTTAAATTTTGAAGAGCAATGCTAAGACACCCTTTTACTATTTTGGCACTACATGGACGATTACTGAGGGGGTGTTGATAGCACAATTTAGTCGGCTGTCAGCACCACTGAACTCTAGATAACCGCCATAACGTAGATTTAATTAGGTCTGGGTTTGATTTTGGTTATTCCTTTGGGACAGGCGCTGCCACAAAGTTTGATACAGTGTTTCTGGCACTGATGCGTGTAGCGCTCGCCCTAATTTATTTTTTTTCTGAGCCACAGAAAGGCAGCTCTGATGCGGACAAATATAGGCAGAACGCCCCATGCCCTGATCTAATTGTACCTGTCCTGAAGGAAACACGCGGACAATCCGCCAGAACTCCTGTTTTAATCCTACTTTGCGGCAACTAATACAACGCCGATAATTCGGTTTCATCAGTGTACTAGCTTAATGAAAATTTAGGAACCTCTAATTTCTTAGAAGCCCACACTGACCCAGAAGGCAGTGTGTGGAGTCGAAGGAGTTTTCCCTTATACTTTTTTACCTACTTACGATCGCTCCTGTCAAAATCTTCATCTTCTTCCAATAATTCTTCCTCCTCATTTTCATCTTCTAATAACTCATCGTCTAACAGTTCATCTTCTAACTCATCATCCATTTCGTCTTGTTCAGAATCATCTAGTTCCTGTATATATTTTGCTCGTGCGGCTGTAAATTTAGCGTCTTCTGCTGCGTAGTCATACTTAGCTTTATCTTTTATATCAATTTTCCAGCCAGTCAGTTTTGCTGCCAAACGGACATTTTGTCCTTCTTTCCCAATTGCCAGACTCAATTGGTCTTCTGCCACTAACACATGAGTTTGTCTAGTTTCTGGGTCCATCAGACGTACTTCATCAACTCGTGCTGGGCTGAGAGCGTTAGCAATGTATGTTGCAGGGTCAGGCGACCAACGAATGACATCTATTTTTTCGCCACGTAACTCATTTACCACCACTTGAATTCGCGATCCCCGTGCTCCAATGCATGCGCCTACAGGGTCTACATCACGATCCAATGTGTCTACAGCAATTTTTGTCCGGGGTCCCACATGACGGGAGGGAGGATTAGCTTCTCTTGCCACTGCTACAATTCTAACAACTTCATCCTCGATTTCGGGAACTTCATTGGCAAATAACTCAACAACCAAGCCAGCATCTGCTCTCGAAACCAGCAATTGAGGTCCTCGTTGTTGACCTTGAGACACTTTTTTTAGATAGACCTTAAATGTAGCATTTGCCCGATAGTTATCGTTTGGCAATTGCTCGCGCTTAGGTAACTCTGCTTCTACCTCTGGCTGACCCAAACTACTTCTCACGGCCATAATGACTGATTGTCTCTCAAACCTTAAGACGCGAGCTTGCAGTACCTCTGCTTCTAGTTCTTGGAACTCTTCCTGCACCATTTGGCGCTGTTGATCCCGAAGTTTTTGCGCTAGGACTTGCTTGGTTTGCATCGCCGCCATCCGACCAAATTCTCCTTGATCGGGGGTGACATCCAACACAACTTCCTGACCTAACTGAGCTTCGTCCCCTCCCATGTCTTGAACTTGTTGAAGAGCAATTTCATGGTCGGAGTTAGTAACTGCTTCTACTATAGTTTTTGTAGCAACAACGCGAAAACCTTCTTCCTCAACATCAAGCTGGACATCAAAGTTATCGAAATAATCATCATCAAACTGTTTTCTCTCAATATTTTGAGCACGGCGGTAACGTTCGTACCCTTTTAAGAGAGCTTCTCTAATTGCTGATTGAACTGCAACACGAGGTAAATTCCGTTCGCGACTTATACTTTCAATTAAATCTTGTAATCCAGGTAAAGTAACCATTGACATAAACAAATCTCCTCTATTTTCAAATAGAAAGCAATTAGCTAATAGCTAACTGCTAATAGCTAATAGCTAATGGCTAATGGCTAGTGGCTAATTGCTTTCTTAGCGACGCTCGTCCAATTGCACTCTCGTAACTTGGGATCGGGGAATTTGGACAACGCGACCTTTCTGGTTTATGTAAATTGCTGTTTCGTCCCGGCGAATCAGTTGACCAATCCACTCTTGCTGTCCTTCATAGGATGGAGAAGTCCGGACAATGACAGGAAATCCTTTGAAGGAAACAAATTCCCGATCGGTCTCAAGCTGTCGCGAAATACCAGGACTGGAAATCTCCAATACATATGCATCTGGAATGATTTCCGCCGCATCTAACGTGGCTTCCAATGCACGGCTCATGCGTTCGCAGTCATCCAGTCCAGTGTCCTGGTCAGGATTGCGAATATCTACCCGCAAAATTGGGGGACGTTGGTTGGTGTGAAAAACGGCTCCAACAACTTCCAAACCGAGTGTTTCTGCCACTGGTGTCGCCAATTCAAGAATTTGTGGGACTAGAGGATGAGTCATGCGGCTATTCCAACAAAAAAAGTGGGTGTCTACCCACTTCCTGCGATAGGGATATCTTCCAAGAAGTCTTCAAGCGAACCGACTTTGGTTCACTTCTTACCCCAGTTTAGCGCATTTTTTCTGAGGCGAGATGCAATAACTTATTTCAAATCATTTTTTCCACCAACCCTACACCCTCCCTCCCTCACTCCCTCCC